>JAIYDH010000161.1 GCA_027487585.1 Rubrivivax sp. | reverse complement strand
TGACCTTGCCCCCGAAGAACGTAGTTCTTGGCTGATGATGAAATCAGAGACAGGAGCTACGAGATGAACGAGAAGCAAGTGCGTGGGAAGTACACGCAGGAGTTCAAGCTGGAGGCCGTGAGGCTGGTCAAGACGGGGCAGTCGGTGGGGATGACGGCCAAGGTGCTGGGCATTCCGAAGGCCAGCTTGAGCAACTGGGTGCGATCCAGTGAGCAGGGACAGCTTGGCGGCGCGGGAGATCGTCATGTGACGCCGGAGCAGATGGAGCTAGCCAGGCTGCGTGCGGAGCTGGCGCGCGTGAAGATGGAGCGCGACATCGAAAAAAAAGTGGCGGCGTACTTTGCGCAGGATGTTCTGCAAAGTACGCCTGGATCCGGACGATGAAGGAGACCTGGCCGGTGAGCCTGAGCTGCGAGGTGCTGGGCGTGAGCGTCAGCGGGTACTTCGAGCACCAGCGTCGGCAGCAGCGGCGCCGGCCCAGCAAGCCGGGCTCGGGGCGGCTGAGCGATGGGGCCTTGCTGGCGCACATGCGCGCCATCCATGCCGAGGTCCGCCAGGAGTACGGCTGGCCGCGGATGACCAAGGAACTGTGCGCCCGGGGCTACCGCGTCGGCAAGGAGCGGGTTCGACGCCTGATGCAGCAGCACGGCATCAGGTCCAGGGGCCGCCGCAAGTTCGTCGTCACCACCGGCAGCAAGCACAGCCTGCCGATCGCGCCAGACCTGCTGCAGCGGGACTTCACAGCCACCGGGCCCAACGCGAAGTGGACCAGCGACATCACCTACATCGCCACCGACGAGGGCTGGCTGTACCTGCCGGCCTTCATCGACCTGCACAGCCGGATGGTCGTTGGCTGGAGCATGCAGCCCCACATGCGCGCCAGCCTGGTCACGGACGCGCTGCGCATGGCGTGGTTCCGGCGTCGCCCACCGCCAGGGCTGATCGTGCACACGGATCGAGGCAGTCAATACTGCGGCGATGAGTTCCAGAAGGCGCTGAGCGGGTACGGGATGCGCTCGTCGATGAGCCGCAAGGGCGACTGCTGGGACAACGCGCCCACCGAGAGCCTGTGGGGGCGCCTGAAGGTCGGCAGATTGCACGGCAGGAGCTTCGCCACCAGGCGGCAGGCCATGGACGAGGTGATCGACTGGATGGCCTTCTACAACCACCGCCGACTACATTCCACCCTGGGCTACGTCAGCCCCAGGCAGTACGAAGAACGCTGGACCGCGGCACAGCACAACAAGGCCGCGTGACAAGGGCGCTAAGAGCTACGGGATTAAGGGGCAAGGTCAACTGGCAGCCCATCAACTCGGTCTGAGTTCCGCACCCGTCGTCAAGACGGGTTGGCCGGACGCTTACCGTACGACTACATGCGTGACGTGCTCGCGCGGTTGCCGACACAGCCCGCCAGCCGGATCACAGAACTGCTGCCGCATCACTGGCAGCCCATCAACTCGGTCTGAGTTCCGCACCCGTCGTCAAGACGGGTTGGCCGGACGCTTACCTGGCGCTGGCAGGTCGAGGCGGTGTTCGACGAGCTCAAGACGCATCTGCGCCAGGGCCGGCGAGTGCTGCGCAGCAAGACCGCCGAGCTGGTGCGCCAGGAGTTCTACGGTAAGCGTCCGGCGAACCCGTCTTGACGACGGGCGGGGCGATCAGACAGGCGCGCCTGGGGGCTGCCAGCGATGCGGCAGCAACTCGCCGACGCGGCTGGCCGGCTGCGTGGGCAACCGCTGGAGCACGTCGCGCAGGTATGCGTATGGGTCGTGGCCGTTCAGCCGCGCCGAGTGCACCAAGCTCATGACCGCAGCGGCACGCTTGCCCGCGCGCAAGCTGCCGGCGAACAGCCAGTTGTTCCTGCCGATGGCGATCGGGCGGATCTGGTTCTCGACCCAGTTGTTGTCGATGGGCAGTTCGCCGTCGTCGATGAATCGCACCAGGGCCTTCCAGCGCTTGAGGCTGTAGTCGATGGCTCGGGCGGTTGCCGATCCGTCGGGCACCTTCTGCCGCTGCTGCGTCAGCCACTGGTGCAGGGCATCGGCAATCGGCAGGCTCTTGTCTTGCCTGATGGCTTTGCGTTCGTCGGCCGGCATGTCCCGGACCTCGCGCTCGACCTCATACAGCTTGCCGAAGAACTTCAGCGCCTGCTCGCCGATTTGGCTGGCGTGGTTGGCCCACAGCTCGTGGAACTTGCGCCGTGCGTGCGCCATGCACCCGGCCTCGGTCACGCCCAGCTCGAAGCAGGCCTTGTAGCCGCTGAAGTCGTCGGTGACGAGCTTGCCTTTCCAGGCAGGCTGGCGTTCGGTGCCGGGCAGCCCCAGGAAGTCGCGCACATGCTGGCCGCCGCGGCTGTCGGCGAAGTCGAAGACGACGGCCCTCATTGGGTTGAAGCCGGTCGTGCAGTAGCTCCACAGGTAGGCCTTGTGCGTCTTGCCATCCTTCAGGTGCGCAGGCTTGAGCATGGCCACCGGGGTCTCGTCGGCGTGCAGCACGGGCTGCTTGAGCATCTCGGCCACGAGTGCGTCCACCAGCGGCTGCAACTGCACCCCGCACTCACCGACCCACTGCGCCAGGGTGGAGCGCGCGATGGCCAGGCCTGCACGCTCGAAGATGGCTTCCTGGCGGTACAGCGGCAGGTGGTCCAGGTACTTGGCCACCAGCACCTGGGCCAACAGGCCGGTGGTCGGGATGCCCTTGTCGATGACGTGCGCCGCAACTGGAGCCTGCACCAGCGTCTGGCAGCACGAGCACACCCACTTGCCGCGCACATGCCGCTCGACCGTGAACACCCCGGGCTGGTAGTCCAGCTTCTCGGCCACGTCCTGGCCGATGCGCTTCATCGCCTGACCACAGCCGCAGGCAGTGTCCTCGGGCTCGTGGCGGATCTCGCGGCGCGGCAGGTGCGCCGGCAGCGGCAGCCGCTTGGGGCTTTGCTTGTCCTCGCGCTCGGGCTTGGCGGGTTGCTGGACTTCGATCTCGGCGGCCAGCGCAGCCAGGTCGGTATCCAACGTCTCCTCGATCAGGCTCTTCTGCTCGGGCGTGAAGGCTTGGGCGTACTTCTCACTTTGGGCCGCGAACTTCAGCCGCTTGAGCACGGCCATCTCGTGCGTGAGCTTGTCGATGGTGGCCTGCTTGAAGGCGACTTCGCGCTCTTGCCGCGCGATGACTTCGTTCTTCGACACCGTCTCGGCTTGCGCGGTGCGCAAGGCCTGTCGCAGTTGCTGCGGCTTGAGGGTGTCGATGAGCTCGTCGGCGATCACGGATAGTGATCTTGCCGACGTGCATGCCGATGTGCATCAGCACATCCGGCAATTGCAATTCGCTGCTGCGTTACAGCACCGTGATGATCCCTGCCTCGCCGATGCGCTGCCAAGGCAGGCCGAGCACGAGCGCATCGAAATGCGCCCGGCTCAGCGTCACCGTGGCGCCAGTGTCTCGAGGCCACACGAACTTGCCGCTGTTCAGCCGCCGCGCTGCCAGCCACACGCCGATGCCGTCGTGCACGAGCACCTTCATGCGGTTGGCACGGCGATTGGCGAACAGGTAGGCATGGTGGGGTCGGGCTGCGCCGAAGACATTGACCACCCGCGCCAAGGCCGACTCGGTGCCGCAGCGCATGTCCAGCGGCGCGACGGCAAGCCACACGGCATCCACACGGATCACCGCAGCAGCTCTCGCGTCCAGGCCGCGAAGTCGGCTGCGGCTGCGACCGGCCAGGTCACCTTCATCGTGACCACGCCGCGGCGCAGCTCGATCTCGATGTCGCGGCAGGCCTGGCCTTGCGCGGGCACCTGCGGTGTGATCGCCACCGCCACGAACTCGCGTGGCTTGGGGACAGTCCCTTGCTTGCCTTCGCGGGCCAGTTGCCGCCAGCGGTGCACGACGTTGGCATTGATGCC
>JAIYDH010000238.1 GCA_027487585.1 Rubrivivax sp. | reverse complement strand
TCGAGTTGCGCGGCCGTGATCCAGCCGCTGCGATAGGCGATCTCCTCCGGACAGGCCACCTTCAGGCCCTGGCGCTTTTCGAGCGTGGCGATGAACTGCCCGGCCTCGAGCAGGCTGTCATGCGTGCCGGTGTCGAGCCAGGCGTAGCCGCGGCCCATGATCTCGACCTCGAGCTGGCCGCGCTTCAGGTACTGCGCATTCACCTCGGTGATCTCGAGCTCGCCTCGCGCGCTGGGCTTGATCGACGCCGCGATGTCGCACACCTGCTCATCGTAGAAATACAGGCCGGTGACGGCATAGTTGCTTTTGGGCCTGGCGGGCTTTTCTTCGATGCTGAGGGCGCGGCGCTGGGCGTCGAACTCGACGACGCCGTAGCGCTCGGGGTCGTGCACGTGGTACGCGAAAACGGTGGCGCCGGTATCGCGGCCGTCGGCGCGTGCCAGCTGCGCGGCGAGGTCGTGGCCGTAGAAGATGTTGTCGCCCAGCACCAGCGCGCTGGGCGAGCTGCCGACGAAATCGCGGCCCAGGATGAAGGCCTGCGCCAGGCCGTCGGGGCTGGGCTGCACGCAGTACTGCAGGTTCATGCCCCACTGGCTGCCATCGCCCAGCAGCGACTGGAAGCGCGGTGTGTCCTGCGGCGTGCTGATGATGAGCACGTCGCGCATGCCGGCCAGCATCAGCGTGCTCAGGGGGTAGTAGACCATCGGCTTGTCGTACACCGGCAGCAGCTGCTTGCTCACCGCCAGCGTGGCCGGGTGCAGACGGGTGCCGGAGCCGCCAGCGAGGATGATGCCTTTGCGGGTTGGTGCTTGTGTCATGGTGTCCTTCTGGAGGCTGGGTCAGCCCAGCACTTCGCTCAGCATGCGCTCGACGCCGCGCTGCCAGGGTGGCAGCACCAGGCCGAAGGTGCGTTGCAGCTTGGTGGTGAGCAGGCGCGAGTTCAACGGCCGTGCTGCGGGTGTGGGGTAGGCACTGGTGGGGACGGCATGGATGCGGTCGGCCGCCACCTTGACGGCATGGCCGCGCGCGCGTGCCCATTCGATGACGTGCGTCGCATAGCCGTGCCAGTTGGTTTCGCCACCGGCCACGCAGTGGTAGGTGCCCGACAACGCCACGTGGTCGAAGAGGCGCGGCAGCAGCTGCGCCGTCACGTCGGCCAGCAGGTCGGCGCCGGTGGGCGCGCCCACCTGATCGGCGATCACCTTAAGCTCCTCGCGTTCGGCCGCCAAGCGCAGCATGGTGCGCGCGAAGTTGCCGCCGCGCGCGGCGTAGACCCAGCTCGTGCGCAGGATGATGTGATGGCAACCGCTGGCGCGGATCAACTCCTCGCCCTCGAGCTTGGTGCGGCCGTACACGCTGAGCGGGCCGGTGGCGGCGTTTTCGTCGCGGGCCTGCGAGCCGCTGCCATCGAACACGTAATCGGTGCTGTAGTGCACGAGGCAGATGCCGTGCCGCCGGGCCTCGAGGGCCAGCACGCCAGGGGCCGTGGCGTTGAGGGCGCGTGCCAGATCAGGCTCGGACTCGGCCTTGTCGACCGCCGTGTGTGCGGCCGCATTGACGATGACCTCGGGTGCCACGCGCGCGACCAGCGCCGCAAGTGACTCGGGCTGGCTGAAGTCGGCCTTCAGCTCGCCGGGGCCGTCGAGGTCGCAGGCCACCACCTCGCCCAGCAGCGACAGCGAGCGCTGCAGCTCCCAGCCGACTTGCCCGTTCTTGCCCAGCAGCAGGATCTTCATGGCCAGGTCCTTCGGGTTCAGCGGGCAGCGTCGTTCTTGCCGTATTGGGCGGCCACCCAGTCGCGGTAGCTGCCGCTCTGCACGTGGGCCACCCAGTCGGCGTGATCCAGGTACCACTGCACTGTCTTGCGGATGCCGGTCTCGAAGGTCTCGGCCGGGCGCCAGCCGAGTTCGCGCTCGATCTTGCGTGCGTCGATGGCGTAGCGGCGGTCGTGGCCGGGGCGGTCCTTCACGTAGGTGACGAGGCGCTCGTAGGGCCCCTCGGCCGAGGGCCGCAGTTCGTCGAGCAGCGCGCACACGGTCTTCACGATCTCGATGTTGGGCTTTTCGTTCCAGCCGCCGACGTTGTACGTCTCGCCCAGCCGGCCGCCGGCGAGCACCGCGCGGATGGCGCTGCAGTGGTCCTTCACGTAGAGCCAGTCGCGGATCTGCATGCCGTCGCCGTACACCGGCAGCGGCTTTCCGGCGAGCGCGTTGACGATCATCAGCGGGATCAGCTTCTCCGGAAAGTGATACGGCCCGTAGTTGTTGCTGCAGTTGGTGGTGAGCACCGGCAACCCGTAGGTGTGGTGCCAGGCACGCACCAGATGGTCGCTGGCGGCCTTGCTGGCGCTGTAGGGGCTGTTGGGCTCGAAGGGGTGGGTCTCGGTGAACGCGGCGTCGCCCGGGCCCAGGCTGCCGTAGACCTCGTCGGTGCTGACGTGCAGGAAGCGGAACGCCGACTTCTGCTCGGCCGGCAAGGTGGCCCAGTGGGCGCGCGTGGCCTCCAGCAGCGTGAACGTGCCTTCGACGTTGGTCTTGATGAAGGCACCGGGGCCGTGGATGCTGCGGTCGACGTGGCTCTCGGCCGCGAAGTGAACCAGCGCGCGTGGGCGGTGCTCGGCCAGCAGGCGGTCGAGCAGCGCGCGGTCGCCGATGTCGCCGCGCACGAACACGTGCCGCGCATCGCCTTCGAGCGTCGCCAGGTTCTCGCGGTTGCCGGCGTAGGTGAGGGCGTCGAGGTTGACCACGGGCTCGTCGGAGTGCGCCAGCCAGTCGAGCACGAAGTTGCTGCCGATGAAGCCGGCTCCTCCCGTCACGAGTACGGTCATGTCAGGATCTCCCGTAGGTGTCTTCGAAGCGCACGATGTCGTCCTCGCCCAGGTAGCTGCCGGACTGCACCTCGATCAGCTCCAGCGGCACCTTGCCCGGGTTGCGCAGGCGGTGCTTCTCGCCGAGCGGGATGTAGGTGCTCTGGTTCTCGGCCAGCAGGATGACTTTGTCGCCCACCGTGACCTCGGCCGTGCCGGTGACGACGATCCAGTGTTCGGCGCGGTGGTGGTGCATCTGCAGGCTCAAGCTGGCACCCGGCTTGACCATGATGCGCTTGACCTGGTCGCGCGGGCCCTGGTCGATGCTGTCGTACCAGCCCCAGGGCCG
>JAIYDH010000053.1 GCA_027487585.1 Rubrivivax sp. | reverse complement strand
TCGAGGTGCTCTCGGCCGAGAAGACCTACCCCAACGGCACCCAGGCCCTGTTGCCCGTGAGCCTGACGGTGCCCGAGGGCGAGTTCGTCACGCTGCTCGGCCCCAGCGGCTGCGGCAAGAGCACGCTGCTCAAGATGGTGGCTGGCCTGCTGCAGGCCACCGACGGCCGGCTGCTGCTGTGGCGCAAGCCGGTCGAGCAGGTGCAGAGCACCGGCCACGCCTTGAGCTTCGTGTTCCAGGAAGCCACGCTGATGCCCTGGGCGCGGGTGATGGCCAATGTGCGCCTGCCACTCGATCTGGCCGGTGTGCCGCACACCGAGAGCGAGCCGCGTGTGCGCGAGGTGCTGCGCCTGGTGGGCCTGGAGAAGTTCGAAAACGCCCTGCCGCGCGAGTTGAGCGGCGGCATGCAGATGCGCGTGAGCATCGCGCGCGGCCTGGTCACGCGCCCGAACCTGCTGCTGATGGACGAGCCCTTCGGCGCGCTCGACGAGATCACCCGCAACCGGCTCGACAGCGATCTGCTGCAGCTGTGGGCGGCGCAGAAGCTCACGGTGATGTTCGTCACCCACAGCATCTACGAGGCGGTGTTCCTGTCGCAGCGCGTGGTGGTGATGGCGGCGCGGCCAGGCCGCGTGGTCGACGAGATCCTCATCGACGAGCCCTACCCGCGCAGCGCCGACTTCCGTGTCTCCACGCGTTTTGCCGCGCACGCCAAGCGGCTGCAGGACGCGCTGCTCAAGGCCAGCGGGGCCGATGCCGACGAGGCCCTGGCCTGACCTGACCAGACCGACCCCATGAACGCTTCCTCGAACAAGATCATCTGGCCTGCGCTCGTGGCCGTGGCGCTGGTGGCCGCCTGGCATGGCCTGGTCGTGGTCTACAAGCTGCCTCCCTTCCTGGTGCCCAGCCCCATGAACGTGGCCGAGACGCTGGTCAAGGACGCCGGCTTGCTGTTCGGCGCGCTCTACACCACGCTGAAGATCACGCTGTTCGCCTTCCTCTGCGCCACGGTGCTGGGCGTGCTGATCGCATTCACTTTCGTGCAGAGCCGCGTCATTGAGACGGCGCTGTTTCCGTATGCCGTGCTGCTGCAGGTGACCCCCATCGTGGCCATCGCGCCGTTGATCATCATCTGGGTCAAGGACCCGACCGCCAGCCTGGTGATCTGCGCCACGCTGGTGGCCCTGTTTCCCATCATCGCCAACACCACGCTGGGCTTGCGCAGCGTGAACCCGGGGCTGATGAGCTACTTCAAGCTCAACCGCGCCACGCGCATGCAGACGCTGCTGCGGCTGCGCATCCCTTCGGCGTTGCCCTACTTCTTTGGCGGCCTTCGCATCAGCTCGGGCCTGGCGCTGATCGGCGCCGTGGTGGCCGAGTTCGTGGCCGGCACCGGCGGCACCGGCACGGGGCTGGCGTACCAGATCCTGCAGGCCGGCTATCAACTCAACATCCCGCGCATGTTCGCGGCGCTGGTGCTCATCACCGTCACGGGCGTGCTGCTGTTCGCGCTGATGGCGGTGCTCAGCAAGTGGGCGCTGGGCTCGTGGCACGAAAGCGAACAGGCTCATGACTGATCAGATCCTCATCCGCAGCGCCGAGGCGCTGCTCACCGGCCAGGCCGGAGATGCCGCGCGCGCGACGGGCGGCACCGACATCCGCGTGAAGGCCGGCGTCATCAGCGCCATCGGCACGCTCACCCCCGAGCCCGGCGAGCGCGTGCTCGAGGCGCGCGGCTGCGTCGTCTACCCGGGCTGGGTGAACACCCACCACCACCTGTTCCAGAGCCTGCTCAAGGGCATCCCGGCCGGCATCAACCTGGCGCTGGTGCCCTGGCTGGCTGCGGTGCCGGTGGCCTACCGCCGCCACTTCGACCACGAGGCCGCGCTGCGCCTGGCCGCGCGCGTGGGGCTGGTGGAGCTGGCGCTGTCGGGCTGCACCACGGTGTGCGATCACCAGTACCACTACTGGCCCGGCATGCCCTTCGATGCCAGTGAAGCCGTGTTCGACGAGGCCGCGAAGCTCGGCCTGCGCTTCGTGCTGGCGCGCGGCGGCCAGACGCAGGCGCGGCCCGGCGTGGACACAAACGCGCCGCCGCAGGTGATGCCCGAAACGCTGGACGGCTTCCTGGCCAGCGTCGAGCGCGACGTGCACCGCTTCCACGACGCCGGCCCGATGGCGATGCGTCGCGTGGCCAGCGCCATCACCACGCCCAACTGGAGCTGCGCCGCCGAGCACCTCAAGCCGATGGCGCGCGAGGCGCGGCGCCTCGGCATCCGGCTGCACAGCCACCTGAACGAGACCTACGACTACGTGCGCTGGGCGCGCGAGCAGCACGGCATGTCGCCGATGCAGTTCGTGGCCGAGCACGAATGGGTGGGCGAGGACGTCTGGTACGCGCACATGGTGCACCTGTCCGACGCCGACCTGCAGCTGTGCGCCGACACGCAGACCGGCATCGCGCACTGCCCGCAGAGCAACGGGCGCTTGGGCAGTGGCATCGCGCGCATCCCCGAGGCGCTGGCGCTGGGCGTGCCGGTGGGCCTGGCGGTGGACGGCGCGGCCAGCAACGAGGCCGCCGACATGGCCAGCGAGGCGCACATGGCCTGGCTGGTGCACCGGGCGGATCCGCGCGCGGGTGAGCGCAACGATGCGCGCAGCCCCGGCCACCGCACCGTGCAACCCGGTGGCCACAGCGCGGCGATGACGGTCGAAGACGTCGTCCACATCGGCACCGCCGGCGGCGCCCGCGTGCTGGGCCTGCCCGGCGTGGGCACGCTGCAGCCCGGCATGGCCGCCGACATCGCCGTCTACGACCTCGACCAGCCGCGCCACTTCGGCCTGCGCGACCCCGCCATCGGCCCGGTGGCCAGCGGCGGCCGGCCCACGCTGAAGTGGCTGCTGTGCCATGGCCGCGTCGTCGTCGAGAACGACAGCATTCCCGGCCTCGACATGGCGCAGCTGCGCGCCGACGCCGAGGCCTTCGTCAGGACCCTGCCTTGAACGCGCCGACCACACCCGAATTCGATGCTGCCCGAGTGGCCGCCGCCACCGCCGCCATCGTGGCGCGCTTGCCGGCGCTGGAGTGGATCACCGACAGCCGCGTCGAGCGCCTGAGCCAGGACTTCTACTGGTTCAGCCCCGTGCTCAAGCGCCAGCTCGAGCACCTGCGCGCGCACGCCGTGGTGCGGCCGAAGACCGAAGACGAGATCCGCGCCGTGGTGGCCGCCTGTGCCGCCGATCGCGTGCCGATCACGGTGCGCGGCAGCGGCACCGGCAACTACGGCCAGTGCATGCCGTTGCACGGCGGCGTCATCCTGGATCTGAGCGCCTACAACAAGCTGCTGTGGTGCGAAGGCGGCGTGGGCCGCGCGCAGGCGGGCATCCGCATGATGGAGATGGACAAGGCCACGCAACCAGGCAAGGACGGCGGCCTGGGCTGGGAGCTGCGCTGCGTGCCCAGCACCTTCCGCAGCGCCACGCTGGGCGGCCTGTACGGCGGTGGCTTCGGCGGTGTCGGCAGCATCAACTTCGGCCCGCTGGCCAGCACCGGCAACGTGCTGGGCGTGCGTGCCATGAGCATCGAGCCCGAGCCGCGCGTGGCGGAGCTGCGCGCGCCCGAGGCGCTGCTGCTGCACCACGTGTACGGCACCAACGGCCTCGTGCTCGAGCTCGAGGTGGCGCTGGCGCC
>JAIYDH010000324.1 GCA_027487585.1 Rubrivivax sp. | reverse complement strand
GTCGGCGACCTCACGCTCGATGAAATGGTCGCGGTCGACCACATCGTCGTCACGCACTCCCACCTCGACCACGTGCTGGCCATCGGCCTGCTGGCCGACAGCGTGACGCGCCGCCGCCGTGCCGCCGGCCGCCCGCCGATCGGCGTGCATGCGCTCCCGGAGACCATCGCTGCGCTGAAGACGCACGTCTTCAACGGCGTCATCTGGCCCGATTTCAGCCGCCTGCCCGATGCCACGAACCCCGTGCTGCGCTTTGTGCCGCTGGCCGTGGGTGAGCTGCTGCAGCTCGGGTGCCACACACTCGAGGTGCTGCCAGCGCGCCACACCGTGCCAGCAGTGGGTTATGCGGTGCACGGGCCTGAAGGCGCCTGGGTGTTCACCGGCGACACCGGGCCCAACCCGGCGCTGTGGCAGCGTCTGGCCACCATGAAGGTGGCCGCCCTCGTCATCGAGACCGCCTTTCGCGACGACGAGCGCGAGCTCGCCGGCGTCAGCCAGCACCTGTGCCCGGCGCTGCTGGCGCAGGAATTGCGGCAGTTGGCGCACCCGACCGAGGTCTGCATCACGCACATCAAGCCCGGAGAAGTGGAAGCCGTGATGTCCGAGATCGCCGCCCTGGGCAGCCCGCACCGCGTGCGCTCGCTGGGCACCGGTGACGTGATGACCCTGGTGGGAGTGGGCACCGCCGCGTCGCACGCTGCAGCGGACTGACGCTCCTTGTCAGCATTTACCCGGGCTTGACAGGCTCGGGCGTCTAATGATGACCAATTGCGTCAGTCGGTGTGCGGTACTCCACAGGGGAGCGGGCCCGAGAGCATGGCACGACCCCTGCATTCGGGGGGTGCAAATGTCTTCTCCACCCTACCGCACCCGGGAGTCCTCCACATGAAGCGCGTTCAACAAGGTTTCACCCTGATCGAACTGATGATCGTCGTGGCGATCATCGGCATCCTTGCCGGTGTGGCCCTGCCGGCCTACCAGGACTACACGGTCAAGGCAAGGATGGCTGAAGTCGTGCTGGCCTCCAGCCAGTGCCGCACCACGGTGTCGGAGATTTACCAGACTGCTACGTCGGCTCCCGCCGCGGGCGCATGGGGCTGCGAAACGACCTCGACCACCAGCAGATACGTGGCCTCAGTCGCTACTAGCGCCGTAGGCGTGATCACAGTCACGACGACCTCCGATTCAAGCCTGCCAGCTGCTGTGCAGAACAAGACGATCACTCTGACCCCCACCACGGCCACTGGCACCGCGATCACGGCCTTTGCCGCCAACACGCAGGTCGGTGGCTTTAGGTGCGGCCCTGGCGCCACCAACCCGGTTCCGGCCAAATTCCTGCCTGGCTCTTGCCGCGGCTGATGGGCAGCACAACATCCAAAGGCAGCTTCGGCTGCCTTTTTCGCTGGCGCCGGCCCGAAAACCTGATGTGTCCCTTACCTGCGGCTTTGGAGCCAGCCCCGCACGCGCCATTGCCCAGCGCTGCTGCCGCGGGTGTTACCTGAACTAGGTCTGCATCGCTCACATCTGGCCCGTAGCCGTGATGACGCGGGTGGCAGCGCTCGCCGTCCCGGCGCCAGGCACAGCCGACTGACGCTGTCTGTCAGCACCCACCCGGGCCTGACAGTCTTGGGCGTCTGACAGTGACCAATTGCGTCAGCCGGTGTGCAGTACTCCACACAAATGGGGTGAACCCAAGGCTGGCACGACTCGTGCATATATCACGTGTCTACTCTGTCCACCCCACTGTACCCGGGAGTCTTTTTCATGAAGCGCATTCAACAAGGTTTCACCCTGATCGAACTGATGATCGTCGTAGCGATCATCGGCATCCTCGCTGCTGTGGCCCTGCCGGCCTACCAGGACTACACGGTCAAGGCCAAAATGGCTGAAGTCGTACTGGCCGCCAGCCAGTGCCGCACCACGGTGTCGGAGATTTACCAGACCGCTACGTCGGCTCCCGCCGCGAACGCATGGGGCTGCGAAACGACTTCGACCACCAGCAAATTCGTGGCCTCAGTTGAAACCAGCGCCGCGGGCGCGATCACAGTCACGACGACAGCCGACGCGGGCCTGCCGGCCGCCGTGCAGAGCAAGACGATCACTCTAACCCCCACCACGGCCGCTGGCGCCGCGATCACGACCTTTGCCGCCAACACGCAGGTCGGCGGCTTTAGGTGCGGCCCTGGCGCCACCAACCCAGTTCCAGCCAAGTTCCTGCCTGGCTCTTGCCGCGGCTGATTCTGCGCAGCGCAACACCCAAAGGCAGCTTCGGCTGCCTTTTTCGCTGGCTCCAGCCCATAAGCGCCATGCTGGCAGCGGGGGGCAAAGACAGGCCGCCTCGCGCCAATTGTTCGGGGCATCGAGCCGGAGTGAGCGCAGCACACTTCACGCCATGACCCACGTGCACACGCATCTGACCCAACCGGCGGCCGCCCGCCCCGCGATGCCGGGGTTGATGCGGCCCGATCCGGCGGTCGAGACGATGGAGTTGACGATCCTGATGCCCTGCCTGAACGAGGCGCGGACACTGGAGCCGTGCATCTCGAAGGCACGTGGGTTTCTCGCGCGAACTGGAATCTCTGGCGAGGTGCTGGTCGCCGACAACGGATCAAAGGACGGCTCGCAGCAGTTGGCACGCTCGCTAGGCGCCCGTGTGATCGACGTCCCAGAGCGCGGCTATGGCGCTGCGCTGAAGGCCGGCATCCAGGCGGCGCGCGGCCGCTATGTCGTGATGGGCGATGCCGATGACAGCTACGACTTTTCAGCACTCGACGCCTTTGTCACTGAACTGCGGGCTGGCCGCGAGTTGGTGGTCGGCAACCGTTTCGATGGCGGCATCGCGCCTGGCGCGATGCCGTTCCTGCACCGTTGGCTGGGCAATCCGGTGCTGAGTTTCATCGGGCGGCGATTCTTCGGCGGGCCACTGCGCGACTTCCACTGTGGCCTTCGCGGCTTCGATCGCGCCGCCATGCTGCGACTGCAGCTGGTGACACCTGGTATGGAATTCGCCAGCGAGATGATCGTCAAGGCACTCCAGGCCGGCCTGCCGACCAGCGAAGTGCCCACCACGCTGGCCAAGGACGGGCGCGACCGCCCGCCGCACCTCAACACCTGGCGCGATGGCTGGCGGCACCTGCGCTTCCTAATGCTGTTCGCGCCGCGCTGGCTGTTCCTGTATCCAGGGGCGTTGCTGTTGCTGGCGGGGGTGGGCCAGTTGGCCCTGTCGCAGGTGCTGTCGACCGGAGCCACGCGCTGGCCGGTAGGCATCCACACCCAATTGTTCGCCATGTCCGCAGCCGTTCTGGGCTGGCAGACGTTGCTGTTCGCACTGGGCGCGGTACTGGCCCGTCACCTTGCAGGGCTTGACTCGCCGCACCCGCGCGAGAGGCGCGCGCTGCGCGCGGCGGGCAGCGGCTGGCTGCCAGCGGGTGGCTTGGCGGCGGTTGTGGTGGGTCTGCTGCTGTGTGTTGGCGTGGTCTGGCGGTGGGGCGCCGCCGAGTTCGGCGCGCTGGACCCTGAGGTCGCCATGCGGCAAATCATTCCTGGCGTCGGCCTGACCATCGCTGGCACACAAGCGCTGTTGGCGTCCATGTACTTCGCAGCGCTGCGCAGTGCTTTCGATTCGAGCCGTCGAGCTGAGGCGGCATGAGCCGCGCCCACTGGCTTGAACTGTTCGCTTTGGTGAGCCTCGCGGCGATCGCGGCCGCAGCGCTGCCCTTGCACGAAGGCAGTTGGTCCTGGAGTTGGGATGCGCTCAATCACCACGTCTACCTGGGTTACATCGCCGAGCAGCCGCGCTGGCACCTGGATGTGGTGGCCGCCAGCGTGCAGAGCTGGCAGTACCCTTACCTCTACTGGCCCGTGTACCGCCTGAGCCAGCTCGACATCGGTGGCGCTGCGGCTGGTGCGATCTGGGCGGCCTCGCTGGCGGTGCTGCTCACGCCGCCGATCTGGGTGCTTAGCTGGCAGTTGCTACGGAACGATTCCCAGGCGCGCTGGCAGGCGGTGTTCGAACGCATCGCAGCATGCGCGCTTGCTGGGGCCAGTGTGCTCGTTCTGTCGGCGATCAACACGACCACCAACGACCCGCTCGCGGCGGTGCCGCTGCTGTGGGCGCTGGCATTGATGGCTGCACCGCGCCCTTCTGACAAGGCTGCTGCGTGGGCGGGAGCGCTGTGGGGCGTGTCAGTTGCGTTCAAGCTGTCGAACCTGCTTGCATTTCCTTTGCTCGCGTTCTGGTGGTGGTCGCACGAGCGCCCCCGGCTGCGCTGGCGCCGGGGCGCGGCGATCGCGGTGGCTGCGGTCATGGGCTTCACGCTCGCTTACGCACCCTGGGGTTGGCAGCTGTGGCGATTCACCGGCAGCGCGTTCCATCCGTGGCTGCCAGGTTCATCGCAGTTCTGAAGCCATGCTGCGCTTCCTACCAGACACCTGGGCCGAGGGCTTGCTTCGGCCTCTTCTGCTGGCCGATCCTGTAGCGGGCCTCTACGCCGAAATTCAGGCGCCTGACTGGCGCTTCCTGTTGCTCACGCTGGCGCTGGTCGCGGGCCTTGCGCATCGGCGCTCGCTATCGATGCTGGAACCGTCGCAGTGGCGGATGCTGCTCGCGTTGGGCGTCTGCTTCTACGTCTGGACCTGGACGTCAGGCAACGGCCGCTACTTTCTGTGGGGGCTGTTTGTCGTCGGGCCGCTGCTGGTGCTGGCAATCAGGCATTTGCCCGGCTCGCTGGCGTTGCGCAACACGCTGATCTTGGGAGCGCTGGGCTTGCAGGGATTCACGGCCGCAATAACCTTCGATCCCAACGGATGGGGCCTGCGGACCTGGAACCAAGGCCCGGGGCTCTCGCTGGAGCCGCACCCCTTGAGGCAACAGCCGGCGGTGTTCCTGACGATCGGATCGATTTCGTACTCGATCGTGGTCCCGTTCATGCACCCGGCCTCGCGATGGGCCAACATCGCGGGCCAGCAGGAACTAATTCCCGGCATGAGAGAGCATGCACGCGTGCAGGCCATGCTCGACGGACCACTGCCGGTGAAGGTGATGGTGAACGTGACGAAAGACATGCTTCAGAACGATGGGCAACCTGTGCCGCAGCTGCGCGAGGTGATCGCCCGGGTCCTGGAACGCCAGGGCCTCGAGCTGCAATCCGGCCCCTGCGACCTGGTGCGCACGGTTGCTGACGGGCCGCGCGGCGAGCACTACCACAATGGGCGCGCGCAGGACTTGCTCTTCTGTCCGGTCCGGCGGCACCAACAAGCCGCACCTGTACCGGAGCACCAACCCGTAGCACCTGAGCTAGACGAGGTGTTCACGAGCATCGAGCAGCGCTGCCCGCGCTTCTTCCGGGAAGGCCGTGCGCTCACCGAGCTAAGGGACGGAACCTTTGTCCGGCGCTACGCCCACTCCGACACCATTTTGGTGATCGAGCCCGCTCAAGGCGTCTTCTACAAGTACTTCAGGGCCATCAACCACACCCGGATCGGGTCGGTCCAGGAGGTCCGCGAAGGGCGCTTCGTGCTCGAATGCACGAGCCTGGACGGGCGCTACCAGCCGCCGTGGGCACGCGACTGAAGGCCAAGGCATGGACCAGCAATTCGCTTGCTCCTTGTCCTGCCACCGCGAACCAGAGCCCCAGGCTGAGCCCGCACCGCCAATCGGCCGCGTGGCATTGCTGACCACCCTACCCTGGCTTGCGGACGCTCATTGCCAATCAGGCGCCCCCAAAGTCTCCCACCGCAGTCCTGTGTCATCGACATGCGCCCCATCGTCTTGATGTCCACGTTCAACGGCGAACGCCACGTGGCGCAGCAGATCGAGTCGATTTTGACGCAATTGCCGGAGTGCGGACGACTGCTCATTCGAGACGATGGTTCGTCGGATGGAACGGTGGAGATCGCTCGAGCCGCAAGCGACCGACGGGTGAACACTTTCTGCGGCATGAATGTAGGCTTTGCCGAGAGCTTTCTCCAACTACTTCGCATCGCACCGGACGACGGCGACTTGTACCTCCTGTCTGACCAAGACGATGTATGGCTACCGGGAAAGCTAGACCGAGCCTGGCAGCGCCTGGGGCCGCTCCAACAAAAAGCCGCTTTGTATTGCGCCCGGGCCACCCTGACAGACCCGTCGCTGCGCCCCATCGGGTTGACCCCCCTTCATCGACCCGCACAAGAGCTGCGCCACGCATTACTCCAGAACATCGCAACCGGATGCACCATAGCGATGACGAGGCCGCTTAAGGACCTGGCGATTCGCGCAAGACCTTTTGCACAAATCGGGTTTCACGACTGGTGGCTCTATGTCGTGGCAACGGCTTTCGGCACGGTCACTTTTGATGAGCGGTCGACGACCCTTTACCGACAACACGGTACCAATGTGATCGGCATGAGCGGCGGAGCGCTACGGTACACGCGCGTTCTTCGCTACCTGATGAAGACCAACTGGCTTCGCATCGCAAACCGGCAGATCAAGGAGTTCCAAGCCACCTTCGACAACCAGCTGACGGAAGCGCAGCGCATGGATATCACATCGCTTCAGAAAGAGAATGGCGCACTGAACAGAGCGGGAGTCCTGCTTTCTCCTAGGCCGGTGGCCAACACAATGATCGCAGACTTATTGCTGAGAGCGCTCATTGCCTTCGACCTACGAAAAACGACAGACGATGACTGAATTCAGCGAAGCTTCGACGGTCAACGTGCCAACCGCGCAGGGCTCGAGCGCATCCGCCCGTTAGCCGCGATGCTTTTGAAGGCCGTGATCAAGCACCTAAGGCTGCGACCGTTCGACGTGTCGACCGAAGAGGGACGATCGGCCGAACGCTATCGGTTGGCGTCATGGTCGGTCGTGACGGAGATCCTGTCGCGCATCGCCGGTCTCGTATTGATGGTGATGTCGATCAGATGGGCTGCCCCGTATCTCGGGCCTGAGCGTTTTGGTGCGTGGGCCATGCTCATGAGCTTGCCCTTGCTGCTCGCCTTCCTGGACATGGGGGTGGCAAACGCGATGACGAATCGAGTGGCCCACGCCATGAGGTCGGGCGGGCGGGAGGCGGCAAGAAGCAGCGTAAGCAGCGGGCTAATGATTCTTGGTGGCATTGCCATCGTGCAAGGCGCGGCCCTGTTTGGCGTCGCAACCGTCATGCCTTGGGGGGCGGTGCTGAAGCTCCACGATCCGACATTGGAAGGCGAGATTCGGCTAGCGGCACAGGTGCTCGCCGCTGCCTCTTCGCTGATGTTGATTAGCAACGGTATCGGGCGAGTTTTGTATGGGTTGCAGCGGGCCTATATGGTTCACGTTGCAAATGCCGTTGGCTCGGCTTGCGCACTTTTAGGTCTTTACCTCGCTATCGGCAGACAAGCCGACATGGCGACACTGATTGCGTGCCAACTGCTACCCGCCACGCTGACCACCGGAGCCCTGATCGCGTGTCTCAGTCGAGACGGCCTGATTTCGGCAACCCAGGCTGTGTCGGCGCTGAGGGCAGAAGGGCCCTTGTTGATTCGGTCGGGCGCACTGTTCTTTGTTCTCCAATTGGGCACGACCATCGGATGGAGTGCTGACGCCGCTATCTTGGCTACCGCCGCGGGTGCTGTGAGCGTGGGCGTCTTCAGTGTTGCCGCCAAGCTCTTCCAACTGATTTCCCAGCCACTATCGGTGATCAACTCCCCCCTGTGGCCGGCCTATGCAGACGCCCACGCGGCCAACGACGCCAGGTTCATACGGTCAACCTTCAAGCGCAGTATCTCGGCCACTTTTCTGCTTTCCACAGTGGGGGCAAGCCTTTGTGTAGCATTCGGTCATGACGTGGTTCAGATCTGGACCTCCGACAGCATCGCTCCCCCACATCAACTGCTTGCATTGCTTGCTGTGTGGACCGTTCTGGAATGCTGTGGCAACTCATTCGCGATGCTGTTGAATGGTCTAAACATCGTTAGGCAGCAAGTGTTTACGGTTGTGCTGTTCATTGCCTTGGCCATACCAACAAAAATCGTCCTGTGCTCCCTGTATGGCGCTACCGGATTGGTGTTTGGGAGCATCGTCTCATACGTTGTCTCGCTGGCCATCGGATACGGCCTTCTCTTTCGGGAGGAAATTCTCTCTGCGATTCAGGGATACCCGCGCAAAGGCCAAGCATGAAGATCGCGTTTGATAACCAGATTTTCTCACTGCAGGATCGGGGTGGTATCTCCCGCTACTTTTGCGAATTGGGTTCAGCACTGATCTCAGCGGGCGACGACGTTAGTATCGCGTCTGTACTTCACCGAAACCTGCACCTTGAGGAATACAAAGCACTACCAACGAGCGGCACTCTTCTTCGGGGCCGCGCCGGGGTAATTGCGAGCAGTCTCGCTCCCATTCTGTCCGTGATAAGTGAGGTGTCCATCGCTCGAATGAAGCTGGACGTGCTTCACCTCACCTACTACAAACCGCCAGTGCGGAGGAGACGTCGACTTCCCGTCTTGGTGACGGTACACGACATGATCCCGGAGCTGTATCCCAACATGACGTCAAGCAAGGATCCGGCGGTTCTTTGGAAAAAGGACGCAGTGCTCGCGGCCGATCACGTTATCTGCGACTCGCACAACACCAAGAAAGAGTTATTGAACCACCTGAAGCTGTGTGAGAGCAAGCTTTCTGTCGTGCACCTCGGAGTTCGGCCATTTACAGGCGCCATTCCCGGTCGCCAGCACAGCCGCCCCTATGTGCTTTACGTGGGAAAACGAGACGGATACAAAAACTTTTCGACACTGATCAAGGCTATTGGCGCACGAAAACTCTTGCGCGAATCCTTTGACGTTGTAGCGCTTGGAGGCCCCACGTTCAGCCAAGAAGAACGCACAGAAATCAGCCGAGCAAACGTCCAAGCATACCGGTATGCAGGCGGTGACGACACGCTTCTTGCGGCGTTCTACCGGCATGCAGCGGCCTTTATCTATCCGTCGCTGCATGAGGGATTTGGCATGCCGCCGCTCGAAGCGATGACCCAACTGTGCCCAGTGATCGCCAGTTCCGAGAGTTCGATCCCCGAAGTAGTGGGGGATGCGGCCATGCTGGCCGATCCCCGCGATGTTGACGCCATGGCGGACGCGATCGACCGTGTTCTTCACAGCGCCTGCGTCTCAACGGCTTTGGTCGAGCGCGGGAAAGAACGAGTTAGAAGTTTCACATGGGAGAAATGCGCGAAGGAAACACGAGCAGCCTACCTTGCTGCCGTTGCGCAGTGATCTGTCAGTACTTGCTGGCACGATGGTCCGAAAGGGCAGTCGAAACACAGTCGGCTCTATGCCGGTCGGTGTGGAGCGTGAACTTGAATACGACCCGCATCTCCCGATCAGTCAGAGCGTCCAATTCGCTCGTCTTGCCAACCCGCGTCGCCCTCCTCCTGGGAAGTCGGGCAATGGTGGTTCAATTAAGTTCTACAGTTTGGCGCGCACAACACCAGACTGAACGACTAATGAGAGCGTGGAGTAGGTGTGAGACCGCTTATGGCGATAGCTGGCTACAGCAAGATGGCGAGCAAACAGGGCTGCATTGATATGCATCCAACTGCGACTAAAGCCGCTGTTGAGCCTCTTTGGATTTTTCGACCTGCACCAGGTGATCTTGCCATACGCCAGGTGTAGGAAGCAGCAATATCACCGACCTGAGTAAGCGCAGAACCAAGCCCTTTAGCAGAAGTTTGGCCGCTATTCTTTGAAACAGCGGTAGGTGCTTTACGAACAAGACAAAGCCACCGCTCAAGACCAACTCATATTGATACTTGGCAGCAATCATGGACAGCGCTCGCTTGCTGTAAAAGAACACATGTTGTCCGGACTCTGGTGCCAAATACCACCAATCATGTTCCTCGTTGGTATAGACAGCGGTGCTCAACAAGAGAGCACGAGGTTGGTATCCGAACAAAGCGGCTAAATCGGCTGCTGGGCTGGGATAGTGTTCCAATACCTCAAAGCCGGTAATCAAATCTGGCGTCTCGAAGTTTTCTTCAGTAAAGCCCTGCCCGTAAGTCGGCGCAGAGTACTTGTCCTTCACATAGCAGTTAATTCCATAATCTCGAAGTAGCCTACAAAGCAAGCCATCTCCGCCGCCAACATCAATAACATTCCTGGCGTTCAGTAGTTTAGAAATGGTGTAGCAAGCGGCGAGATTATGCAGATTTCGTTGCGCCGCTCCCGTATCTGTGCTCGATAAGCTGTTTACCTTGTACGCTTCGTCTAGCCAGTACGGCTCTTCGGTCTGCAGTGAATGGCAATGAGCGCACTTGCAATAGCTGACATCGTATCTTCCAAGCACTTTATTCGCAAAGAGAACACTAACCTCTCCATTGCACAGGCGGCACAGTTTTTCCTTTCCTGCTGTATATGCGCCTTCAATCATTGCTGCCTTCTCTTGTGGCGGTGCTTAGCAGTGAATTGTATGAAGACCATAAGGCTGTACCTCAGCGGCTGCGGTCTCGGCCAACCAAACGCAGAATACCTGCACGAAAAGCTCGGCCATGTTGCAGCAAGATGAGCATCCGCGCTTCCGTTACTGGCAAGGACGTGACCAATCGAATCCAGCCAAGGCGGGCTATCCACCCGATGAAGCCAACATATTCATGAAGCCTGCTCAGATTGGCGGACTCCAACCCCGCCCGCCAACCACTCGAAACACCTGCCAGATAGAAGACGGCAACTGTTTCTGGGACGTAAAGAAACGAAACCTGCTGCTTGTAGGCGCGAATGAAGAAGTCCCGGTCCGCAACAATTCGGAAGCGCTCATTGAATCCCCCGAGTTGCGCAAGGACCCTGCGCCGAACTACCGTGGCAGGGTGCGGTAGGGTGTCTGATCTCAGCTGCTCAGGATGGCGCTCATGAATCCCCAAACGAGCGCCATCGTCTTGGGCGAGAAACACGCGGCCATAGAACACGTCTGCGAGTCTGCTCTCCAGGGCTGAAAGGAACCGCGCGTACGCGTCTGGAACGGCTTCATCGCCTGAGTTGACGAAAGCAACGTACTCAGACAAGGACATTTGCCACCCCTTGTTCATGGCATCGTAAATCCCCCTGTCCGCTTCCGAGACGACACGGACATGGTCACGCGCGGCGAGCAGCGACTGCGCCACTTGAAGCGATCCATCATCAGATCCGCCATCGACCACGACGTAATGCACCTCGGCACTGAGCAGAGGGAGTATCGAAAGAATGGTCCTTTCCAGGCCAGACGCGTCGTTCTTGTTGATGGTGACAATTGTCAACAGAGGGGGGCGCGCGGAGGAGGTCATTGCCGGGGTCGCCCTGGACGGGTGTGCTGATCGGGACAACCTAGCGCAAGCTGCACCAAAATGAGCATCCACCGAAACAGGCGCAAGATGGTCCAACCGGCACGAAACGAAAGCACGGACGCGACGCCGGTTGCATGCCGTGCAATGACTTCCCGCTGCGACGACCGCATGGCCTTGGCATTTGACATGTGGCCCCGCCGCATACGAACGTAGGTGGCAGCTGCATAACCCCCGTCCGTATAGCAGACCTTCGACCCTGCCTTAATCATCCGAATCCAGAGTTCCCAATCCTCATGATGTGTCAGTCGCTCATCAAAGCCAGACACTTCATCATAGAGCTCTCTCGAAACAACGCAGGAACTGATCGGAAAACAGTTACCCGTCAGCATACAAAACCGATCGAAAAAGGGCCATGACATCAGTCTTGGCGCTCTAAACCACGCCATCAGGGAAGAGGCCTTCTCGCCAGGGTGCGCAAAGTACGAAAACGGGCTGAGAATGACACAGCGAGGATCTGCCTTCTCCCTACGAATGACCCCCTGAACGGCAGAGACATAACGACGCCCGATTTCGTCGTCAGAGTCAAGAAAGAGCAGGTATTGACCTGTCGATTCCTTCGCCCCGCGATTGCGTGCAGCAGAAGGCCCGGCATTCGGTTGCCAAAGAACCCTTACACCCGCCTCTCGCGACAGACTCTCGGCGAACGCCAAGTACTCTGGTTCATCCGAGCCGTCATCCACAACCACGACCTCGAGGCTCTCAACGTCTAGCTGATCGAGGCAAGACCGTACCGCGCCTCGCGCGAATTCGTGGTCCCTGAAGCAGGGAATGATCACCGAAAAAAGCGGTTTGTCCATGAGAACGCCCTCACCGCTGCCAGCCGAAACAGTCTTCCATGCATCCTCACGTTCACCACTCTTGCAGCCAAGGAAGACATTCCCTTCTCCCGAAGCGGAAACAAGCCGTACCGAACCCTGTCCGAGCGCGGGCGAGTCTGCAGCCACCTTCTGAGGAGTCATTGAACCCGGACACTTCGCGTGCAGGGCTGATTCCGAAAGAACGTGGCGCATGGCCAGTTGGCCGAATACTCTCGCGCAAAACTCCCTCGTCTCTTTTCTGGCGCAAGCCGCCCCAAATGGAAAAGAACCCAGAGCACAGCGGCTGAACCTTCTCAATGACACGCTTGGTGCGTTGGTCTTCAGCAGAAACAGCTGTGGGAGTCCTGACGTGCGAAGAACATCGTAACTGACCTCGCCCAACCCAGAGCCCGCATTCGCCCCTGGCCGCGCCGGCCGGCCATCGAGAAGACCCTCACGCTCCTGAGACTGGATCTGCCGCTGCCGCCAAAGGGCCGGGTGCGCGGCTGGGAAAGACTTACTCGCTTGGGCCGCGCTCGTGTGCGGCGCCTCAAAGCGGGCCGCGTGGCCAAGCTGCCTCTGGCGTGGCATAGCGAGAGGTGGCGGCTCGACGCCACAAACCACATCATCCTGTCGCGGGCTAGACCGCACCGTGTGCTCTGCCGGTGGCACGATCCCGCATCCGAGTCAGTCAGCCGAACCGCCACGCACTTAGCCGATAGAAATCGCACACGATGCGCCAAGTTTCCCTCTCACTTGCCCTCGCCGCCGCCACCCTCCCCACGCTGCTCGCCCGCAACGTCGCGCCCTCGCCCACCTTCCTGAACCAGGCCTTGGCCTTCGGCCTGTGGGCCGCCTTCGTTGTGGCCGTGGCGCCGGGTGCCAGCCGGTTGCGGGCCGGCGCGCCCGAGTTGGCGCTGCTGCTTCTTGCGCTGGCGGTGGCCTGGTCGTGGGACCCCGGCTCGCTGCCGTCGACGCTGGCGCTGTCGGCGCTGTGCACCCTGGCCGCGGCGATGCTGATGCTGCAAGCCGGCCGCTCGGCCTCGCAGCGCGCAGCAGGCACGGATGTCTTCGTGCTGTTCTGCTGGGGCTGGTTGTTCGCAGGCCTGGCCAACGTCGGGGTCTCGATCGTGCAGGTCTTCACGCCCGAATGGGCCGACGGCCAGTGGATCGCCGCCTCGGGCCTGGTGGGCCGGGCGGTGGGCAATCTGCGCCAGCCCAACCACCTGAGCAGTCTGCTGATGTGGGGCTCGATCGCCGTCGTCGTGCTCGTGCAGTTGAAGCGCCTGCCCTGGAGCGCCGGCGCCGTGCTGCTGTCGGCGATGGTCTTTGCGGTGGTGCTGACGGCTTCACGAACCGGTGTCGTCAGCGTGCTGCTGCTGGCGCTGTGGGGGCTGCTCGATCGCCGCGCCGTGCCGCGCGTGCGCGCTCTGCTGATCGCCGCACCGCTGATCTACGCCGCCGGCTGGCTGGCGATGGCGCAATGGGCGTCGCGCACACACCAGGCCTTTGGCGGCGCCGCGCGCCTGGCCGAGACCGACATTTCCAGCTCCCGCTTTGCCATCTGGGCCGATACGCTGACGCTGATCAAGGCCCACCCCTGGGCCGGTGTCGGCTGGGGTGAGTTCAACATGGCCTGGACGCTCACGCCGCTGCCGGGCCGGCCCACCGCCTTTTTCGACCACGCCCACAACCTGCCGCTGCACCTGGCCGCCGAGCTTGGCCTGCCGCTGGCGCTGGCGGTGATGGCGCTGCTGCTGGGGGCCTTCGGCGCGGCCGCCTGGCGTGCCTGGCGCCGCGACGGCGACGACGGCGTGGCCCGCCGCGGCGCCGTGATGGTGGTGCTGATGATCGGCCTGCACAGCCTGCTCGAGTACCCGCTCTGGTACAGCTACTTCCTGCTGCCCGCGGCCTGGGCGCTGGGCGTGGCCTTGCGCCCGACCGTGCCCGAGCCCTCGGCGCCCCTGGCTGGCCGCGGCGTCGCGGGCTGGGTGCTGACGGCCGGCGCCCTGCTGTTGATGGCTGGTGCCACCTTCGCCATCTGGGACTACCAGCGCGTGACCGAGATCTTCCGCGCCGAGCCCGGCGCCCCACCGCTGCAGCAGCGCGTGCAGGACGGCCAGCGCAGCGTGTTCTTCGGCCACCATGCCGACTACGCTGCGGTCACGTCCAACATCCCCGTGCCCGACCCGGCAGCCGCAGTCGACCGCGCGAGCCATTTCCTGCTCGACACGCGCTTCATGATCGCCTGGTCGCAGCGGCTGGCGGCAGCGGGTGATGTCGAAGCGGCCCGCCACCTGGCGGCGCGGCTGCAAGAGTTCCGCAGGTCGGAATCCGGCGCCTTCTTCGCCCCCTGCGCCAGTGCGGCCTCGGCCACGGCCTACCAGTGCCAGGCCCCGGCGGCGCCGCTGCCATGGCAGCGGTTCACCGAAAGCGCGCCTTAGCGCAGCGCCAGCGCCCTCGGGCACGGGTCCACTGACCCTCAGACCTTCAGGCCACCCAGTCCCCGCTCTTGCCGCCGCTCTTGGCGAGCACGCGGATGCCGTGCATCTCCATGCCGCGGTCGGCGGCCTTGAGCATGTCGTACACCGTCAGCAGGCCCACCTGCACGGCGGTGAGCGCCTCCATCTCCACGCCGGTACGGCCGAAGGTCTCGACCTGGGCCGTGCAATGCACCTCGCAGCGCCCGGCGTCGAGCTCGAACTCCACCGCCACCCGCGTGATGGGCAGCGGGTGGCACAGCGGCACCAGATCGGCCGTGCGCTTGGCGCCCTGAATGGCGGCGATGCGTGCCACCGCGATGACGTCGCCCTTCTTGGCCTGGCCGCCTGCCACCAGCGCAAAGGTCTCGGGCTTCATGCGGATCAGGCCGGTGGCCCGCGCCACGCGGTGGGTTTCGGCCTTTGCCGAGACATCGACCATGTGCGCCTGGCCCTGGGCGTCGAAGTGGGTCAGCGGCGAACTCGGCGCGGGAACAGGCGGTGACATGGTCTTCACGTTCAGCAACGGTGCGGTGTCATGATAGCCAGCAGGGGCTGACAGCCGGCCCCAAGAAGGACTGCATTGAACGCTGCCTCGAACACCCGCTCGCGCGTGGGCGCCGCCGCGCTGGCTGCCCTGATGGGCCTGAGCGCAGTCGCGCCCGCCTGGGCACAGACGCCGAACGCCGTGCGCCTGCCAGCGCTGGGCGAAGGCGCCTCGGCCGACCTCTCGGTGAACCAGGAGCGCCGCCTCGGCGACGCCATCCTGCGCGAAGGCCGCCGCGACCCCGTCTTCCTCGACGACCCGATCCTGCTCGACTACATCCAGCAGCTCTACGCCCCGCTGCTGGCCGCGGCGCGCCAGCGCGGCGACATCGAGCCCGACATCGACTCGGCCTTCGCCTGGGAGATCTTCCTCATCAACGACCGCAGCGTGAACGCCTTTGCGCTGCCCGGCGGCTATGTCGGCGTGCACCTGGGCCTGATCGCGCTGACCAGCACCTCCGACGCGCTGGCCTCGGTGCTGGCGCACGAGCTCACGCACGTCACGCAGCGGCACATCGCGCGCAGCATCGCGCCGCAGCAGCAGGCCTCGCTGCTGGCGGTGGCGGGCCTGCTGCTGGGCGTGCTGGCGGCCAGCCGGGCCACCAACGGCGGCGGCATCGACGGCGCCAACGCGGCCATCATGGGCGGGCAGGCGGCGGCCATCCAGACGCAGCTGAACTTCACCCGCGCGATGGAGCGCGAGGCGGATCGCGTCGGCTTCGGGCTGCTGGCCGACGCCGGCTACAACACCAACGGCATGGCGCAGATGTTCGAGAAGCTCGACCTCGCCAACCGCCTGAACGACACCAACGGCTTCCCCTACCTGCGCACCCACCCGCTCACCAGCGACCGCATCACCGAGGCGCGCAACCGCGTGCTGGCCGCGCCGATGCCCCTGCCGGTGCCCACGCTGCGCCACGCCGTCATGCAGGCCCGCGCTCGCGTGCTGATGGACCCGAGCGCGCAAGGCCTGGCCCGCCTGTCGGGCGAAAGCTCCTCGCCGGCCGCCACCGACCAGATCGGCGCCCGCATCGCTGGCGCGCTGGCGGCCGCGCGCCTGAAAGACGCCCCGCGCGCCGAGCGCCTGGCCACTGACGCGCGCGCTATGGCCGCGGCCCTGCCTGCGCGCGACACCGAAGCCGAGCGTGCCTTGCTGCTGATGCACGCCGAGCTGCGCCAGGCCGCCGGCGACACCCGCGGCGCGCTGGCCCTGCTCGACACACTGGCCCCGAGCGCGCCGCGCAGCACGATGCGCGCGCCGATGCTGCTGCGCGCGCAACTGCTGCTCGACCTGCACCGCGCCAGCCCGGGCGCCGAGGCGGCGCCGCTGCGCACCAGCACCGAGGCGCTGCAGACCTGGGTTGCGGAGTACCCCAACGACGCCATCGCCTGGGAGCGCCTGGCGGGCACCGCCGAGGCGCTGGGCCTGACGCTGCGTGCCAACCGGGCGGCGGCCGAGGCCCGGGCCGTGCTGGGCGATCTGCCCGGCGCCATCGATCGCTTCCGCGTCGCGCAGCAGGCGGCGCGCGGGCCGGCCGGGCAGCAGGACTTCATCGAGGCCTCGATCATCGACGCCCGCCTGCGGCAGCTGATGCTGCAGCGGCGCGAGCTGCAGCTCGAAGCGCGCGGCGGCGGGCGCGAAGGCCCGCCCTGACCGAGCCGCCGGCACCGGGCGCTTCGACGCGCGCGTCCTGAGCCTCGACATTCGCTCGGGCTGAGCCGCCACAGTTCGGGCTGAACCGCCGCAGTTCGGGCTGAGCCCCCGCCGCTCGGGCTGAGCCGCCGCAGTTCAGGCTGAACCGCCCCCGTTCGGGCTGAACCGCCCCCGTTCGGGCTGAGCCTGTCGAAGCCCCGCGCGCACAATGCCCCGCACACGAGGTGGGGCGATGACTCAACAGACGCAATCCGGGCGCCCTCTCGGCGCCGCTCTCCGCGCGGGCCTCACGGCGGCGCTGGCGCTGCTGGCCGGCGCGGCCAGCGCCGCCAGCGTGGCCCAGGTCACGCCGCAAGGCGAGGTGGCCACGGTGCGCCAGGTGCAGCTGCGCTTCGACGCCGCTGCGGTGGCGGCCGGCGATCCGCGTGCGCCCGCGCCCTTCGGCTTGCGTTGCAACGGCCGTGTCCCGCCAGGCGACGGCCGCTGGCTCGACGATCGCCGCTGGGTCTTCGACCTCGCCGAGCCGCTGCCCGCCGGCCAGCGCTGCACGCTCGATGCCGTGCCCGGCTGGCAGGGCGTGGCCGGTGCGCTGCAGGGCCGCACGCGCTTCGAGTTCGCCACCGGCGCGCCGGCGGTGCTGAACGTGCAGCCCTGGCCCGGCTCGGCCATCGACGAAGGCCAGCACTTCATCGTCCGGCTGAACGGCGCCGTCGATGCGGCCAGCGTCGAGCGCCACGCCCGCTGCGAGGTCGAGGGCCTGGTGGAGCCGCTGGCCGTGCGCGTGCTCAGTGGCCCCGAGCGCGAGCGCACGCTGCGCGCGTTGGGCTACGAGCGCACGCCGGGCGTGCGGGGCCGCGAGCGCGACGGCGGCCCCGATCGCCTGCTGCTTCTGGCCTGCCAGCGGCCGTTTGCGGCCGGCGCGCGTGTGCGCCTCGTGTGGGGCCGCGGCATCGCGGCGGCCGACGACGCGGCGCTGCGCGTGCGCCAGGAACAGCGCTTCCAGTGGACCGTGCGCCCGCGTCTGCTGGCCGAGTTCAGCTGCGAGCGCGAAAACGCCCGCGCTGCCTGCCTGCCGCTGCGGCCGATGCGCCTGTCGTTCAACGCGCCGGTGCCGCGGGCGCTGGCACAGGCCGTGCGGCTGGTGCCGGCCGCTGGCGGCGCGGCGCGGCTGCCGCGGCTCGACGACGAAGGGCCGCTCGTCACCAGCCTGTCCTTCGACGCGCCGCTGCCCGAGAACACCCGCTACACGCTGAGCCTGCCGCCGAACCTGGTGGACGACGCCGGCCGCCCGCTGGCCAACGCCACGAGTTTTCCGCTCGAGGTGGCCACCGGCGCGCTGCCGCCGCTGGCGCGCTTTTCGGCATCGCCCTTTGCCGTGATCGAGGCGCCCACGGCCCGCGAAGCCGGCCCTGCGCTGCTGCCGATGACGCTGCGCCACGTGCAGGCCGATCTGGCCGGCACATCGACACAGGGCGCGCTGCGCACGCTGCACCTCGGCGCGGGCACGCCCGACGCCACGCTGCTGGAATGGATCACGCGGCTGCAGCGCGACCAGGCCGATCAGTACCGCACCCGCGAGCAGCCGCTGCTCGCGCGCGAAGCCGCCGCGCGCCGCCAGCCGCTGCCGGCGCCACGCCCCGACGCGCTGCGCGCCACCGAGGTGATCGGCGTGCCGCTGCCCGCCCGCGGCCTGCACATCGTCGAGGCCGAGTCGCAGCTGCTCGGCCAGGCGCTGTTGTCGCCGCCCAAGCCGATGCACGCGCGCACCGCCGCGCTCGTCACCAACCTGGGGGTGCATTTCAAGCGCGGGCGCAGCTCCAGCCTCGTATGGGTGACGACGCTCGACCGCGCCCGCCCGGTGCCGGGCGCGGCCGTGGTCGTGAACGACTGCCGGGGCCAGCCGCTGTGGAGCGGCCGCACCGACGCGCAGGGCCTGGCGCGCATCCCGCGCGGCTTCGACGAGCCCTACGACGAGTACGACGATGGCGAAGCGGGCGCCGCACCCAAGCCGAGCACGGCCCGCTGCCTGAGCCGCGACGGCCTCTTCGTCACCGCGCGCGCCACGCTCGACGGCCAGGCCGAGCTGGGCCTGGTGTTCAGCCGCTGGCACCGCGGCATCGAGCCCTGGCGCTTTGGCATCGACACCGCGCAGGGCACCGTGCCCGGCCGCCGCGCCCACACCGTGTTCAGCCGCACGCTGCTGCGCGCGGGCGAGCCGCTGCACATGAAGCACTTTGTACGCATTGAGACCGAGCGAGGCCTGGCGCGCGTGGCCGCGGCGGAGCTGCCCACCGAAGTGGTCGTCACGCACGTCGGTAGCGACACCGTCATTCGGCTTCCGCTGCCGGCCGCCGCCTGGCAGGGCGGCCGCGCCGCCGAGAGCAGCTGGACCGTGCCCACTACCGCGCCGCTGGGCCTGTACGACGTGGCGCTGCAGCGCGGCGAGCAGCGGCTGGCCAGCGGCAGCTTCCGCGTCGAGGCCTTCCGCGTGCCGCTGGTCGATGCGCGCCTGAACGGCCCCGCTGGTGACCCGGTGGCGCCGGCCGAGCTGGCCTTCGACGGCCAGCTGGCGGCGCTGGCGGGCGGCGCGCTGCGCGACGTGCCGGCCACGCTGTCGGCGGTGCTGCGGCCGCGCTCGCCGGGTTTTGCCGGGCTGGAGGACTTCCGGTTCGATCCGCCGCGCGCCGAGCCGATGCCGGGCGAGGGCGACGAGACTTCAGCCGACGTCCGCGTCGTCGCCCGCCAGCTGCCCGCGCGCACCGGCACCGACGGCCGCGCTCGCTTCGTCGTGCGCCAGCCGCTCCAGCTGGAAGGCCCGAGCGAGCTGCAGGCCGAGCTCGGCTTCGCTGATCTGAACGGCGAGACGCAGACCGTCAGCCGCCGCTGGCGCCTGTGGCCCGCGGCCGTGGTGGCGGGGCTGCGCGTGCCCGGCTGGGCCTCGGTGAAGGGCGAGCTGCAGGCCACCGCCGTGGTGCTGGACGTGGCGGGCCGCCCGCTGGCCGGCCGCGAGCTCGTGGTCGAGGGCCGCCAGCACCGCGTGCTGAGCACGCGCACGCGGCAAGTCGGCGGCTTCTATGCCTACGACAACCGCCGCGAGACGCAGCCGCTGGGTGTGCTCTGCCAGGGCCGCAGCGACGCCCGCGGCCGCCTCGACTGCCGCATCGGCAACGCGCAGTTGAAGGGCGCCAACGGCGAGATCGAGCTCATCGTGAGCGCGCGCGACGACGCCGGCCGCAGCAGCCGCGCGGCGGCCCGCGCCTGGGTCTCGCGCGGCGACGCGGCCTGGTTCGAGCAGGACGACGACGACCGCATCGACCTGCTGCCCGAATCGCGCGAGGTCGAGCCCGGCCAGAGCGTGAAGCTGCAGCTGCGCACGCCCTTTGCCAGCGCAACGGCGCTGGTGACGGTGGAGCGCGAGGGCGTCATCGAGGCGCGGCTCGTCACGGTGAACGCCAGCGATCCCACGATCACCGTCCAGGTGCCGGACGACGCCGCCGGTTGGTCACCCAACATCGTCGTCAGCGCGCTGCTGCTGCGCGGCCGGCTGCGCGAGGCGCCGTGGTGGAGCTTCTTCACCTGGGGCTGGCGCGAGCCCGGCAACTGGTGGCAGGCCTTCCGCCACGAGGGCGACGACTGGCGCGCGCCCACGGCCACCGTCGACCTGGCCAAGCCCAGCTTCCGCATGGGCGCCACCGAGCTGCGCGTGGGCCGGCGTGCGCATCGGCTCGACGTGGTGGTGAGCGTGCCCAAGCCCAGCTACCAGGTGCGCGAGACGGTGCCGGTCTCGGTGCGGGTCAGCCGCCAGGGCCGGCCGGTGGCGGGCGCGGAAGTGGCCTTTGCGGCCGTTGACGAAGGCCTGCTGGCGCTGGCGCCCAACCGCAGCTGGGCGCTGCTCGAAGGCCTGCTGGTGCCGCGTGCCTGGGGCGTGGCCACGGCCACGGCCCAGGGCGAGATCGTCGGCCGCCGCCACTACGGCCGCAAGGCCGTGCCGGCGGGCGGCGGCGGCGGCGCCAACGCCACGCGCGAGCTCTTCGACACGCTGCTGCTGTGGCGTGGCCGCGTGCAGCTCGACGCCAACGGCGAGGCGCGCATTGATGTGCCGCTGAACGACTCGCTGACGCGCTTTCGCCTCGTGGCCATCGCCGATGCCGGTGACGGCTTCTTCGGCAGCGGCGAGGCCACCGTGGCGGTGTCGCAAGACCTGCAGCTGCTGCCCGGCCTGGCGCCGCTGGCGCGCGCGGGCGACCGTTTCGAGGCCGGCTTTACCGTGCGCAACACCACCGCGCGGCCGATGGCGCTGAAGGTGGCGATGCAGCTGCAGGCCGAGGGCGAACAAGGCCCGGTCGCCGTGCCGGCGCTGCCGCCGCAGACGCTGCAGCTGGCCGCCGGCGCCGCGCAAGAGCTGCGCTGGCCCGTGCAGGTGCCCGAGGGCACCACGCGGCTGGCCTGGCAGGGCACGGCTGAAGAAACCGGCGGCACCGCGCGCGACCGCGTGGCCCTGGTGCAGACCGTGCTGAGCCCCGTGCCGGCGCGGGTGTGGCAGGCCACGCTGCGGCAACTCGATGCGCCGCTGGCCCTGCCGCAGGCCGCGCCGGCCGATGCGCTGCCTGGCAGCTGGCGGCTGCAGGCCACGCTGGCGCCGAGCCTGGCGGTCGTGCTGCCCGAGCTGCACGAGTGGTTCCGCCGCTACCCCTTCAACTGCCTAGAGCAGCAGACCTCGCGCGCGCTGGCGCTGGGCGACCGTGCCGCCTTCGATCGCATCGCGGCCGAGCTGCTGGGCTACCTCGATGCCGACGGCCTGGCGCATTACTTCCCGCCGCAGGCCGGCGGCGCGGCGCAGGGCGACGACAAGCTGACGGCCTACCTGGTGAGCGCCGCGCACGAGGCCGGCTACGCCTGGCCCGAGGCGCTGCGCGAGCGGCTGCTGGCCGGCCTGGCGGCCTTCGTCGAGGGCCGGCTCGAACGCAGCGGCCCGCGCCGCCCCGGCAGCGATCTCGACGTGCGCAAGCTCGCCGCGCTCGAGGCCCTGGCCCGCCACGGCCGCGCCGAGCCGCGGCAGATGGGCAGCCTGGCCTGGACGCCGGCGGTCTGGCCCACCTCGGCGCTGCTCGACGCCTGGAGCCTGCACCGCCGCGCCGCCACGCTGCCGCAGCGCACCGCGCGCATCGACGAGCTGCAGCGCCTGCTGCGCAGCCGGCTGCTGGCCGGCGGCACGACGCTGCGCTTTGCCACCGAAGAAACCGACCGCTGGTGGTGGCTGATGGAGGGGCCCGACGCCAACGCCGCGCGCCTGGTGCTGCTGGCCGCCGACGAGGCCACTTGGCGCGACGAGCTGCCGCTGCTGATGAGCGGCACGCTGGCGCGCCGCCAGCGCGGTGCATGGGCCACGACGACGGCCAACCTGTGGGGCGTGCTGGCGCTGCAGCGCTTCGTGGCGCGCATGGAGTCCGGCCCGGTGACGGGCCGCAGCGTGCTGGGCCTGGGCGCTGTCGAGCAAACGCTTGAATGGAGCGGCAACCCGGGTGGTGGCAGCCTGCGCCTGGCCGGCCCGACGGGGGGCAGTGCAGCCGTTCTTCAAACCCGCCACGAAGGCACGGGCCGGCCCTGGATGACGCTGCAGACCTGGGCCGCGGTGCCGCTGAAGGCGCCGCTCGCGGCCGGCTACCGGCTGACGCGCCAGGTCGAGGCCGTGCAGCAGCAGCGGCCCGGCGTGTGGAGCCGGGGCGACGTGATGCGCGTGACGCTGGAGATCGAGGCTCCGCAGGATCTGGGCTGGGTCGCGCTGGCCGATCCGGTGCCGGCCGGCGCCACCTTGCTGGGCAGCGG
>JAIYDH010000339.1 GCA_027487585.1 Rubrivivax sp. | reverse complement strand
GCAGTGCCTGGTGCAGAGCCTGGACACCGAGCTCAACGCCGACATCGGCGAGCTGGCCCGCTTGCTTCGCACCATGAGCGGCATGTACGACCAGGCGGCGCGTGCCGCCACCTCGCTGTGAGCGCGCAGCCCCACCCGATGCAGGAGACCCCGATGACGACCCGCTGGCAGTTCTGGATCGACCGCGGCGGCACCTTCACCGACGTGGTGGGCCGCGCGCCCGAAGGCACGCTGCACACGCTGAAGCTGCTGTCCGAGAACCCCGAGCAATACCGCGACGCGGCGGTGGAGGGCATCCGCCGCCTGCTCGGCCTGGCGGCGGGTGAGCCGATCACGCCCGAGCGCGTGGCCTGCGTGAAGATGGGCACCACGGTGGCCACCAACGCGCTGCTCGAGCGCAAGGGCGACCGCACGCTGCTCGTCACCACGCGGGGCTTCCGCGACGCGCTGCGCATCGCCTACCAGGCCAGGCCCAAGCTCTTCGAGCGCCACATCCAGCTGCCCGAGCTGCTGTACGAGCGCGTCATCGAGGCCGAAGAGCGCATCGGCGCCCATGGCGATGTCCTCTGCCCGCTCGACGAAGCCCACCTGCGCGAACGGCTGTGGGCCGCCTTCGACGCCGGTATCCGCGCCGTGGCGGTGGTGTTCATGCACGGCTACCGCTACACGGCGCACGAAGCCGCAGCCGCACGCATCGCGCGCGAGCTCGGCTTCACGCAGGTGAGCGTCAGCCACGAGGTGAGCCCGCTGATGAAGCTGGTGTCGCGCGGCGACACCACCGTGGTCGACGCCTACCTCAGCCCCATCCTGCGCCGCTATGTCGACCAGGTGGCGGCCCAGATGCCGGGCGTGCGCCTCTTCTTCATGCAGAGCAGCGGCGGCCTGACCGAGGCGCACCGCTTCCAGGGCAAGGACGCCATCCTCTCGGGGCCGGCCGGCGGCATCGTCGGCATGGTGCGCACCGCCGTGGCCGGCGGGCACGGCAAGGTCATCGGCTTCGACATGGGCGGCACGAGCACCGATGTCAGCCACTTCGCCGGCCAGTTCGAGCGCGCGTTCGAAACCCAGGTGGCCGGCGTGCGCATGCGCGCGCCGATGATGAGCATCCACACCGTGGCCGCGGGCGGCGGCAGCCTCCTCAGCTTCGACGGCGCGCGGCTGCGCGTGGGGCCGCAGAGCGCCGGCGCCAACCCGGGCCCGGCCAGCTACCGCCGCGGCGGCCCGCTGGCCACGACCGATGCCAACGTGCTGCTGGGCAAGATCCAGCCGGCGCACTTTCCGGCCGTGTTCGGCCCCGCCGCCAACGAGCCGCTCGACCTCGATGTGGTGGTAGCGAAGTTCCGGGCCCTGGCCGAGACGGTGGCGCAGGCCAGCGGCCGGCCGACGACACCCGAGTCGCTGGCCGAGGGCTTCCTGCAGATCGCTGTGCAGAACATGGCCAACGCCATCAAGCGCATCAGCGTGGCGCGCGGCTACGACGTCACGCAGTACACGCTGCAGTGCTTCGGCGGCGCCGGCGGCCAGCACGCCTGCCTGGTGGCCGACGCACTCGGCATGGGCCGGGTCTTCGTGCATCCGCTGGCCGGCGTGCTGAGCGCCTACGGCATGGGTCTGGCCGACCAGATCGCCATGCGCGAGGCCAGCATCGAATGCCCGCTCGACGACGCCGGCCTGGCCGAGGCCGCGGCGCGGCTCGAAGCGCTGGCCACGGCCGCGGCCGACGAGCTGCGGGGCCAGGGCGTGCCGGCCGCCGACATCACGGTCCAGCGCCAGGTGCACGTGCGCTACCAGGGCACCGACACGGCGCTGGCCGTGCCGATGGCGGGCATCGGCGACATCACCCAGGCCTTCGAGGCCGGCTACCGCCAGCGCTTCGCCTTCCTGATGCCGGGGCGCGCGCTCGTGATCGAGGCCGTCAGCGTGGAGGCCGTGGGCGCCGGCGAGCGACATGCCGATGCGCCGCACGGCAGCGAGCCCGCGGCCCACACCCCAGCGCCGCAGGCCCGCGTGCGCATGCATAGCGGCCAGTGGCACGAGGCCGGCCTCTTCGTGCGCGAGCAGCTCGATGCCGGCGCGCTGATCGACGGCCCGGCCGTCATCGCCGAGAAGAACGCCACCACGGTGGTGGAGCCCGGCTGGCAGGCGCGCGTCACCGCCGCAGGCCCCATCGAGCTACAGCGCGTGCGGCCGCGCGACAGCCAGCACGCCATCGGCACCGACGCCGACCCGGTGATGCTGGAGGTGTTCAACAACCTGTTCATGAACATCGCCGAGCAGATGGGCCTGCGGCTGCAGAACACGGCCTACTCGGTGAACATCAAGGAGCGGCTGGACTTCTCCTGCGCCCTCTTCGACGCCGACGGCCAGCTCATCGCCAACGCCCCGCACATGCCCGTGCACCTGGGCTCGATGAGCGAGAGCATCAAGACCGTGATCGAGCGCAACCCGGCCATGCAGCCGGGCGATGTGTATGTGCTGAACGACCCCTACCACGGCGGCACGCACTTGCCGGACGTGACGGTGGTGACGCCGGTGTACCTGCACGAACCCGTTCGGGCTGAGCCTGTCGAAGCCCCAGCCAGGCCCAGCTTCTACGTCGCCAGCCGCGGCCACCATGCCGACATCGGCGGCAGCACACCCGGCTCGATGCCACCCTTCAGCAAAAGCATCGACGAAGAAGGCGTGCTGTTCGACAACTTCCTCCTCGTGCGCGACGGGCGCCTGCGCGAGGCCGAGCTGAACGCGCAGCTGGCCTCGGGCCCGTGGCCGGCACGCAACCCGGCGCAGACCATCGCCGACTTGCGCGCACAGATCGCCGCCAACGAAAAAGGCGTGCAGGAGTTGCAGGCGATGGTGGCGCAGTTCGGCCGCGCCACCGTGGCGGCCTACATGCGTCACGTGCAGGACAACGCCGAGGAGTCGGTGCGCCGCGTCATCACCGCGCTGAAGGACGGCCAGTTCACGCTGCCGCTGGACAACGGCGCGCGCATCGCCGTGCGGGTGACGGTGGACGCCCCAAACCGCGCCGCCACCATCGACTTCACCGGCACGAGCGCGCAGTTGCCCAACAACTTCAACGCCCCGAAGGCGGTGACGATGGCGGCCGTGCTCTACGTGTTCCGCACGCTGGTGGACGACGACATCCCGCTCAACGCCGGCTGCCTGAAGCCGCTGAACGTGATCGTGCCGGCGGGCTGCATGCTCAACCCGAACCCGCCCGCGGCCGTGGTGGCAGGCAACGTCGAAACGAGCACCTGCGTCACCAACGCCTTGTACGGCGCCCTGGGCGTGATGGCGGCCAGCCAGTGCACGATGAACAACTTCACCTTTGGCAATGGGCGCCACCAGTACTACGAAACCATCAGCGGCGGCTCGGGCGCAGGCGACGGCTTCAACGGCACCAGCGTCGTGCAGACGCACATGACCAACTCCCGCCTTACCGACCCCGAGGTGCTGGAGTTCCGGTTCCCGGTGCGGCTGGAGAGTTACGCCATCCGCGCCGGCAGCGGTGGTGCCGGGCGCTTCCGCGGTGGCGACGGTGGCGTGCGCCGCGTGCGCTTTCTCGAGGCCATGACGGCCAGCATCCTGAGCAACGGCCGCACCGTGCCCGCCTTCGGCATGGCCGGCGGCGAGCCGGGCGCACTGGGCCTCAACCGCGTCGAGCGCAGCGACGGCCGTGTCGAAGCGCTCGGCCACATCGGGCAGGTCGAGATGGCGCCGGGCGATGTGTTCGTGGTCGAGACGCCAGGGGGTGGCGGATGGGGGCCGGCATGACGCGGCTGCTCGTCACCGGCTTCGAGCCCTTTGGTGGTGATGCCGTCAACCCGTCGGAGCTGGTGGCGGCTGCGCTGCACGGCCAGACCTTGCACGGCGGCGGCCAGCGTGCGACCGTGGTCGCGCAGCGGCTGCCCTGCGCCTTTGGCGTGGCGCAGCGCGTGCTGGCGGGCGCCATCGAGGAGTTCCAGCCCGCCGTCGTGCTGTCGCTGGGCCTGGCGGCCGGCCGCGCCGGCCTGACACCCGAGCGCGTGGCGGTGAACCTGGCCGACGCGCGCATCGCCGACAACGCCGGCGCGCAGCCCTGCGATCGGCCGGTGGCGCCCGAAGGCCCGGCCGCCTACTTCACGACGCTGCCCGTGAAGGCCATGGTGGCGGCGATGCGCAGCGCGGGCGCGCCGGCGGAGCTGTCGCTCAGCGCCGGCAGCTTCGTCTGCAACGAGATCTTCTACGCGTTGATGCATACGCTGGCGCTGCGCACGGGCGCAGCACGTTGCCGCGCGGGCTTCATGCACCTGCCGCTGCTGCCCGCGCAGGCTCAAGGCCCGGCGGGCGTGTGGCCCAGCGTGGCGCTCGACCTGCAAGTGGCCGCTGTGAGCGCGGCGCTGGCGGCGGTGCTGGCGCACGAGGCCGACATCACCGCAGCGGGCGGCAGCATCGCCTGAGCGGGCGACTCCGCCGCTACACGGCCCCTGCGCGCCGCAGCGTCTCGAGCACCGGCCGGCGCAGCACGCCGCGCAAGCCCCACCAGCCGGCGGCCAGCGCCAGCACCGCCCCGGCCACCGTGCCGGCCAGCGGCACCCAGGGGCTCGGGTTCCACGCAAACTCGAAGGCATAACGCGCCAGCAGCCAACCCACGACCATGGCCGCGCTCGAGGCCAGAAAGCCCGCAAGCGCACCCACGCCCAGCAGCTCGGCACGCTGCACCTGCGCCAGCAGCTTGCCGCTGGCACCCATGGCGCGCATCACCGCGAACTCGCGCGAGCGCGCCTCGCGCGTGGCCGTGATGGCCGAAAACAGCACGACGAGCCCGGCCAGCAGCGTGAAGCCGAAGAGGAACTCCACCGCGCGGATCACCTGGTCGAGCACGCGCTGCACCTGCGCCACGCTGGCCGACACATCGATCGTGGTGATGTTCGGGAAGTCGCGCGAAAGCCGGTTGTCGAAGCTCGGCTGGCCGGCCACGGCCGGCGGCGCCCGGAAGGCGCTGATGTAGCTCACCGGCACCTCGCCCATCTGCGAGCGCGGGTAGATGACGAAGAAGTTGACGCGCATCGAGCCCCAGTCCACCTTGCGCAGGCTGGTGATGCGGCCCTCGCTCGGGATGCCGGCGATGTCGAAGGTGAGGCGGTCGCCGAGCTTCAGGCCGAGCTCTTGCGCCAGGCCTTCTTCGACGCTCAGGCCATCGGCCTCGTCGGGCGTCCAGCGGCCGGCGACCACCGGGTTCTTCGGTGGCAGCTCGGCGGTGTGGCTGAGGTTGAACTCGCGCTCCACCAGGCGCGCGGCGCGCTCGCTGGCGTAGTCGGCGGCCTTCACCGGGGTGCCGTTGATGGCCATCAGCCGGCCGCGGATCATCGGGTACCAGTCGTAGTTGTTCACGCCGGCCTCGGCCAGCCGGGCGCGGAAAGGCTCGGCCTGGTCGGGCTGCAGGTTGATGACGAAGCGGTTGGGCGCATCGGGCGGCGTGGCCTGGCGCCACGAGCCGATGAGATCGGTGCGCAGCAGCACCAGCAGCATCAGCGCCAGCAGGCCCACGCTCAGCGCGCTGACCTGCAGCACCGCAAAGGCCGGCCGCGCCGCGATCTGCCGCGTGGCCAGCACCAGCCAGCGCGGCGCGCGCGATTCCGGCACCGAGCGCTTGAGCAGCATCACCGCCACCCAGCTGAGCAGCGCGAAAACGCCAATCGCCACCAGGAAGCCGCCCACCGAGATGAGGCCCAGCTTGAGGTCGGAGGACACCGCCATCAGCAGCGCCACGAAGCCGCCCGTGCCGGCCAGCAGCACGCCCAGCGAGCCGGCCTTGATGCCGCCCACGTCACGCCGGATCACGCGCAGCGGCGGCACACGCGCCAGCTGCAGCACGGGCGGCAGGCCGAAGCCCATCAGCAGCGTCAGCCCCACGCCCAGGCCGAACAGCGCCGGCCAGATCGACGGCGGTGGCAGCTCGGCCTCCACCAGGCCGGCCAGCAGCCAGATGAAGACGTTGTGCACCAGCAGGCCGATCAGCACCCCGGCCACGCTGGCCAGCACGCCCACGAGGGCGAACTCCATCGTGTAGGCCCCAGCGATGCGGCGCTGGCTCAGGCCGAGCACGCGCAGCATCGCGCAGTCGTCGAGGTGGCGGCTGGCGAAGTCGCGCGCGGCGATGCCCACCGCCACGGCGGAGAGCAGCGCCGACAGCAGCGCCACAAGGTTGAGGAACTTCTCGCCGCGGCCGAGGGTGCGCTCCATCTCCGGGCGGCCGCTGGCCAGGCTCTCGACCTGCATGCCCCGCAGCGGCACCGACTTGATGCGCGCCTCGGCCCAGGTGACGAACTCCTTCACGGCCGCATCGCCGCGTGCGATCGGCATGCCATCGGGCGCGGCCACCGCGAGCCGGTAACCCACGCGGCTGGCCGGCTGCACGAGCCCGGTGGCCGCCAAGTCGGCCTCGGCCAGCATCACCCGCGGCGAGAAGGTCGAGAAGCCGGCGCCACGGTCGGGCTCGGTGACGATGACGCGGGCGATGCGCAGGCCGATGTCGCCGAGCAGCAGCGTGTCTCCCACCTTCAGGCCGAGGGCGTCGAGCAGGCCGGGGTCGACCCAGGTGGTGCCGGGCTCGGGGGCCGCGGCCAGCGCCTGCACCGGGCCGCCGGGCGCATCGGCCAGTTGCAGCTGACCGCGCAGCGGGTAGTTGGCGCTGACGGCCTTCACGGACACCAGGCGCGACTGCCCGCCCTGCGCATCGCTCGCACGCGCCATGCTCGGAAAGCCGGTGCTGGTGCTGGTGCGCAGGCCCAGCGCGGTGGCCTTGGCCACCAGCTCGGGCGGGGCGGGCTTGTCGCTGCCGACGACGGCGTCGCCGCCCAGCAGCTGGCGCGCATCGCGCTGCAGGCCGTTGTTCAGGCGGTCGGCAAAAAAGCCCACGGCCGTGAGCGCGGCCACGGCCAGCATCACGGCCACGGCGAGCAGGCGCAACTCGCCGGCGCGGAAGTCGCGCAGGGTCTGTCGCCAGGCCAGGGCGCGCAAGGACGGCGGGCGGGCGGGGGCGGAAGCAGAAGCGGGTGCAGACATCGCCCGATCATCGCCCAAGGCCTGCCCGGCCGTCGGTGCGGCGCCGAATCGAACCCAGTCGACAGCGGCTTTGAACGGCGCTTGCGGCGGCTTCAGGCCCAATGCGGGCATGGACACACCGCGTCTTCCTCCCGTCTTCCTCTCGCACGGCTCGCCGATGACGGCGCTCGAACCCCGCGAAGCCGGGCACTGGTGGCGGCAACTCGGCGTGCAGCTGGCCGCTTCGGGCCGCAAGCCACGCGCGGTGCTGGTGGCCTCGGCCCACAGCCTGACGCGCGAGCCGGTGCTGCTGGCCGCCCCGCGCCACGCGGCGGTGCACGACTTCGGCGGCTTCGACCCGCGCCTGTACGAGATGCGCTACGACGCCCCCGGCGCGCCCGATCTGGCCGCGCGCGTGGCCGCGCTGGTGCACGGCGCCGGGCTGCCGCTGCACGTGCTGGCCGAGGGTGGGCTGGACCACGGCATCTGGATCCCGCTGCGCGAGATCCTGCCCCACGCCGACGTGCCCGTGCTGCCGCTGGCCTGGCCGCCCGGCTGGACACCGGCGCAGCTGTTCCAGCTGGGCCGCGCGCTGGCGCCGCTGGTGGACGAGGGCGTGTGGGTCATCGGCAGCGGCAGCATCACGCACAACCTGCGGCGCGTGTTCGCAGGCGGCCTGCGCGGGCGTGAGGACGCGCCGGCCACGCCCGAGAGCACCGCCTTCCGCGACTGGTTTGCCGAGCGCGGCGCGGCCGCCGACTGGCCGGCGCTGCTGGCCTGGCGCACGCAGGCGCCGCACGGGCCATCGATGCACCCGACTGACGAGCACCTGCTGCCTTTCTTCGTGGCGGCGGGTGCCGCGGCTGGCGAAGGCGCGCCCGTGGCCCGACGCCTGCACCAGAGCCTCACCTTCGGCGAGCTCGGCATGGACGCCTACGCCTTCGGGCCCCAGGCGGCGCAGCTGGCCTGACCGGCGCTGCGGTCATGCCGGGCTGCGTAGCATCGGCCGCATGCACATCGTCATCTGGCTCGTCGCCTTGTTCGTCCTGGGCTGCTGGACCCTGCTGGCCTGGGCCACGGCCTGGGTGCTGGGGCTCGACCCCAGCGTCATCGGCAGCTTCGCCACCCGCATCGGCGAGATGCCGGGCGCCGCCTGGCTCGACCTGTGGCTGCTCGGCTGGCAACCGGTGGCCGTGGCCACGCTCGAGATCACGCGCGATGTGTTCAGCGCGCTCGGCCGCATCGGCAGCTGGCTGGTGTGGGCGGCCTGGGGCCTGGGCACACTGGTGATCGTGGCTTGCGCAGCGCTGGGCAGCGTGGCCGTGGGCCTGATTCGCCGCGCGGCGACGCCGGCCACACCCAGCCCCGCGCGCTGAGGCGCGCTGCGTCGGCACCGCAGCTCACCTCCAGGATGCCGCTGTGGCGCGCCAGCGATGCGCGGCCTTGGAGTACAGCCCCGAGCAGGTGGTCACGCCCTCTTCCGCGACGCGGTGAGCCTGGGGGTGGCTCTCCCGACCCGGGCCCCAGGCGCCGCGCTCAGCGCCCCGTGGCAGCCATGTCCAACTGGGCCAGCCAGGCCTGACGCTCGGCCGCCGGCGCGAAGCTGGCCTCCAGGCTGTTGCGCGCCAGGGTCACGGCATCGGCCCGGGTCAAGGGCAGTGCCTCGAAGCAGCCCAGCCAGTTGTCGAGCAGGTAGCCGCCGAAGTACGCGGGGTCGTCGCTGTTCAGGTTGACCTTGAGGCCGGCAGCCAGCAAGGCCGGCAGGTTGTGCGATGCGAGATCGGGAAACACGCACAACTTCACGTTCGACAACGGACAAACCGTCAGCGGCGTGCCGGCCGCCGCCAGGCGTCGCACCAGATCGGGGCTTTCCGTGCAGCGCACGCCATGGTCGATGCGCTCGGCGCGCAGCACGTCCAGCGCACTTTCGATGTAGGCCGGCGGACCTTCTTCGCCCGCATGGGCCACGCGGTGCAGCCCCAGTTCGCCCGCGCGCGCGAAGACCCGTGCAAACTTCTCGGGCGGGTGACCCCGTTCGCTGCTGTCCAGACCCACGCCGATGAAGCGCCCGCGGTAGGGCAGCGCCTGCTCCAGTGTCTGGAATGCCTCTTCCTCACTCAGGTGGCGCAGGAAGCACAAGATGAGATCGGCGCTGATGCCATGGCGCGCGCCGGCCTCACGGCAAGCCCGCGCCAGGCCCTCGATCACAGTGCCCATGGCGACGCCCCGCGCGGTGTGGGTCTGCGGGTCGAAGAACAGCTCGGCCCGCACCACGCCGTCCGCGGCGGCGCGCTCGAAGTAGGCCATGGCCAGGTCGAAGAAGTCGACTTCGGTGCGCAGCACGGCCGCGCCCGCGTAATAGATGTCGAGAAAGCTCTGCAGGTCGGTAAAGGCGTAGGCGGCCCGCAAGGCCTCGACACTGGCGTAGGGCAGATCAATGCCGTTGCGGCGGGCCATTTCGAACAACGCCCCGGGCTCCAGAGCGCCTTCAATGTGGATGTGGAGTTCGGCCTTGGGCAGCGAACGCAGGAAAGCTTCGGCCACGGTGGGCAATGAGGAGCGGGCGAGCGGCGTCATGGGTCGGGCTTCAGGGGTCGGGCGGGGCTGCTGACTGTAACGAGCACCGCCGGCCGGGTGTGGAAAAGCACCGTTACGTTCTGGGCGCTCAAGTTGGCGCGCCAGCAGGCCGATATCCGTCACAGCACAAGGCGTCCCGACCCGCACGGGGCGACCGATGCCGCCCCAGCCCGGACCGAGGTTTCTGACATGCCGATCGCCAAGCACCCCGCCCTGCCCCGCTCCGCCCGCGCGCCCTGGGCCTCCCGGGCCCGCCGGCGGGGCAGCCACGGCTTCACGCTGATCGAGTTGATGATCGCCGTGGCCATCGTCGGCATCCTCGTGGGCGTGGCACAGCCCAACTACCGCGAGTTCGTCATCCGCGGCCACCTGGCCGACTCCTCCAACGGCCTGGCACTGATGCGCGCGCAGATGGAGCGCCACTACCAGGACAACCGCACCTACGCCACCGCCGGCACCTTCACGACGCCCTGCGCCAGCACCGACCCGGCGTCGCGCACCTTCAACAACTTCGTCGTCACGTGTTCGGGCACGCCCACGGCCACGGCCTTCACGCTGGTCGCTACCGGCAGTGGCCCGGTGGCGGGCTTCGCGTTCACGATCAACCAGTCCGACGTGCGCGCCACGACCTCCGCCCCCAGCGGCTGGAACACCTGCGCCACGAAGTGGCTCACCAAGAAGGGGGCCGCATGCTGACGCGCGCGCGCCCGCAGCGGGGCCTGACGCTGATCGAACTGATGGTCGCCATCGCCCTGCTGGCCCTGCTGCTGGGCCTGGCGGCGCCGTCGTTTTCGGGGTGGACACGCAACTCACAGGTGCGCACCGTCACCGACGCGCTGCAAAGTGGCACCCGGCTGGCGCAGGCCGAGGCGGTGCGCCGCAACCGCCAGGTGGTGTTCTTCCTCACCAACGACGCCGTCTGCGCCGCGACGACGGCGCCGGCCGAAGACGGGGCGTTCTGGGCCATCCGCACCGTCCCGCTGATGGCCGGCGATCCGGTGGAGACCTTGCAGTGCGGGCAGCTCGCCGATGTCGCCAACGGCGTGGCGATCGACGGACCGACAGCGATCTGCTTCAACTCGGTGGGCCGTCAGGTGGCCAACGCCAGTCCCGGCATCGGCACCACGACATGCACGCTCGATGCCGACGGCGTGAGCGTCTACGACATCTCGGCCACAGGCAGCAACCGGCCGCTGCGCGTGCTCGTGGCGCTCGGTGGCCAGGTGCGCATGTGCGACCCCGCGCGAACACTGTCGGCCACGGCACCCGACGGATGTCCCGCATGAACAAGATCACTTCCCACCGCCGGGCCGCAAGCGGCATCTCGCTGATCGAGGTACTGGTCGTGCTGGTGCTGTTCTCCTTTGGCCTGATCGGCATGGTCGGCTTGCAGGCGCGAGCGCTGCAGACCTCGGTCGGCGCCGAAGACAGCGCACGTGCCGCGCTGCTGGTCAACGACATCGCCTCGCGCATGTGGGGCGCGCGCTCGATCACGCTCGACGCCGCCGTCGTCGACGACTGGAACGACCGCGTTGCCGACCCCACCCAGGGCGGCCTGCCCAATGGCGCGGGCACCATCACGGTGGCCGGCAACGTGGCCACGATCCGTGTCACCTGGCGCGCACCGCACGAGCCATCCACCGCCAGCCGTGTCCACCAGACCCAGGTGCAGATGCCATGAATGCCGGCCCGCTGCGATTGGGCACGCTGCACCGGGCCCGAGGCAAGGCTGCCGGCTTCACGCTGGTGGAGTTGCTGGTCGCCGTCGTGATCGGCCTGGCCATGACGCTGGCCGTGACGCTGATGCTGACACGCTACGAATCCGGCCGCCGTACGTTGACCGCGGTGAACGATGCGTCCATCGGCGGCGCGTACGTCAGCTACACGCTCGACCGCCTGGTGCGCAGCGCCGGGTCAGGCTACATGCAGAGTTGGGTCAACGCGGGCGGCTGCCGCGTGCTGGCCACGCGCAGCGGCACCCAGGTGCTGCCGCGCACGGCGGCGTTTCCGGCGCCCTTTGCCTCGGCACCGCAGACGGTGCGCCTGGCGCCGGTGGTGGTGCACGCCGGCATCGGCGCTGGCGGGTCGGACGTGCTGGCCGTGATGACCGGCTCCTCGGGCCTGGGTGAGGCGCCGATGCCGATCCAGCCCGGCTCGGCCAACACCAACGCGCTGCGACTGGGCTCCACGGTGGGCTTGCGCGGCGGCGACCTCGTGCTCGTGTTCCAGGACCGTGTGAACTGCATGATCCAGCAGGTCGCGACCGGCTTCACCGGCGGCGCCGACCAGCTGCTCAGCTTCGGTGGCACCTACGCCGACAGCGACATCGACGGCATCGAGCTCATCGACATCGGTGTCAGCGAGCCGGCCTGGGTGGTGCCTCTGGGTGGTGTCGGAGCGGCACGGCCGCTGTTTCAGCTCATCGGCATTGGCCCGAACGCCACGCTGGTGGCGCACGACATGCTGCAACTCGACGGCACCGACACCGTGACTGCCGTGGCAGATGGCGTGGGCGACCTGCGCGTGCGCTACGGCGTCGACACCACCGGCGACGGTCGCATCGACAGCTGGCAGGACCCGGCCAGTGCCGACTGGTCGGCCGCCACGCTGCAGTCGGGCACCGAAGCTGCACGGGTGCGGCTGTCGCAGATCATGGCGCTGCGCATCGCCATCGTCACGCGCACGCAGTTGCCCGAGCGCGACGCCGTGGTGCCGGCGAGCCTGCTGCTGTTCCCCGACCTCGACGCGGCGCTGCAGGTGACACGCACCCTCAGCGCCGCAGAACGCCAGGTGCACTGGCGCGTGCTCGACTTCACCGTGCCGCTGCGCAACACCCTGCTGCTCGCCAGCTGATCGGCACGTCGCCATGGTTTACCACCGCACCGCCTCCGGTCACGCCCAGCAGGGCGTGATCCTCCTTTACGGACTCATCGTGCTGGCGATCATGTTGATCGGCGCCGCGGCGATGGTGCGCTCGATGAACACTTCGCTCGTGAACGCCGGCAACTTCGGCTTCAAGCGCGACCTCACCAACCAGGCCGAGCGCGCCGCCGCCGCCGCACTGACGCTGCTGCAGACCGGCGCCCTGGCCACCGTCACGGCCCGCCAGACCAGCAGCACGGCCAACAACTACAGCGCCACCATCCTGGCCACCAACGCCCAGGGCCTGCCGAACGTACTGCTGAACGACGCGAGCTTCGCGACCGTGGGCGTGACTAGCAACGACATCGCCGTCGCGGACCAGGCCATCACCCTGCGATGGGTGATCGACCGCCTGTGCGTGAACACCGGCGTGGCCCAGGCCAGCCACTGCACGATGGCCAACGACCCGGCCCCGGCGGGTGGCAGCGGCAGCGACCTGATCAATGCCATCGACACCACCAGCGGCGGCGTCGGAGCGCTGACTCCTCGTGTCGTTTACCGCGTGAGCATTCGTGTCACCGGACCGCGCTCGACCCAAGCCTTCTTCCAGACCACGTTGACGCTATGAACACCCTCCGACACCTGCGAATCCCGTCGTTGGCGCTGGCGGCTGTGCTCGCCACCGGGCCTTCGCTGGCCACGACGCTGCTGGCCGACCAGCCGGTGTTCACGAACACGGCCGTGCCCGGCAACCTGGCACTGGCTCTCAGCGTCGAGTTCCCGACGGTGATCAACGCGGCCTACCAGAGCGCCTTTTCGGCAGGCAACCAGTACCTCGGCTATTTCGACTCCAAGAAGTGCTACCGCTATTACCAGGGGAACAGCACCCATGACGCCGGCCCGAACGCGGGCGACGACGTCAGTCACTTCTTTCCCGTGGGCAGCGCGACCTCGGACTACAAGTGCACAGGCTCAGGGCTGACCAACACCTGGAGTGGCAGCTTCCTGAACTGGCTGACGATGCAGTCGATCGACTCCTTCCGCTGGGCGCTGACCGGCGGCTACCGACGCGTCGACAACAGCACGACCACGGTGCTCGAGCGCGCCTGGTCGAGCAACCAGGGCGGCGACGCCAACTTCCACATCGTTGGCACCGGTGGGCGGGCATCACCCTCGGCCACGGCCATTGCAGAGCACACGCCCCTGTCGTGGGCCAGCATCCGCGTCAGCGTGCGAACACGCGGCAACCAGGTGCTGTTCACGCGCACCGGCACGCTCGACAACGGCAACCCCGTCACCAGCGCGGCCACCCACTACAGCGAGGGCGGCACGCCGGCCGAAGGCACGGTGTTCCGCGTCTACGCTCGCGTGAAGGTCTGCGACACCAGCGCCTCGGCCGGCCCCCTGGAAGGCAACTGCACGGCCTATCCGAACGGCAGCTACAAGCCCACGGGCCTGATCCAACAGTACGCCGATCGATTTCGCTACAGCGCCTTCGGCTACCTGAACGACGACGCCATCACCCGCGATGGCGGCGTGCTGCGGGCCCGGCAGAAGTTCGTCGGGCCGCAGAACATCGTGCCCGGCTCGACACCCACCAGCAACAGCGCCCGCGAGTGGGACCCCGACACCGGCATCTTCGTCACCAATCCCAACGCCGCCGACGCCACCTCGACCAACTCGCTGTTCGGCTTGAGCGGGGCCGATGCGATCGTGCAGAGCGGGGTGATGAACTATCTGAACAAGTTCGGGCAGAACTTCCAGGGCAACCACAAGACCTACGACCCGGTGGGCGAGCTGTACTACGCTGCGGTGCGCTACTTCAAGGCACTGGGCAACGTGCCGGAGTGGACGAACCAGGGCTCGGCGAGCACCGCGGTGAAGAGAGGTCGCGCCGACGGATTTCCCGTGATCGCCACCTGGGACGACCCGATCCAGTACTCGTGCCAGCGCAACTTCGTGCTCGGCATCGGCGACGTGAACTCGCATGCCGACAAGAACGTGCCGGGCACGGGCATCGGCAGCGGCAACGAACCGACCCGGCCCAGTGCTCTGGCCACCGATCCCGTGAACGCCAAGACGGCCACCGACAAGGTCGGCGCGTTGCACGGCCTGGGCGCGACGCTCGGCAGCAGCGAGAACTACGGCGGTTGCTGCAACAACAACTCGGCACTGATGGCCGGCATCGCCTACGACTCGAACACGCAGGACATCCGCCCCGACGACGCCACCAAGCCCCAGACCGTCGGCAAGCAGACCATCCAGACCTACTGGCTGGACGTGCTGGAGTTCGGTGCCTACAAGAACAACAACCAGTTCTATCTGGCCGCCAAGTACGGGGGGTTCAAGGTGCCCAACGGCTTCGACGCCTATGGCCGCACGACGGACATCCTCGAGGACTGGTGGTACACGACCAACGACCTCACCCCCGGCGGACAGAAGCGCCCGGACAACTACTACACGGCTGCAGAGCCGGTGCAGATGATCGCGGGCCTGACGCGGGCCTTCGAGAACATCGCGGCGTCACTGAAGGCCTACACCACATCGTTCGCGACCTCTCTGCCGCAGACGGCACTGGTGGGCAACATCAGCTACGGCGCGCAGTTCGACTCCAGCAACTGGAGCGGCGAGGTGCAGGCCAACACGGTGAGCTTCGACGCGACCACGGGCACACCGAGCCTGACGCTGGAGTGGAACTTCTCGAACAAGCTCACGGCCCAGATCGCCGAAGCCAGCGGCGCCGGCTGGGACACCAAGCGCAACATCGTGACCTGGACGCTCACGACCGGCGCCACGGGCGGCGCCGCGCCGGTGGGCACGGCGATCCCGTTCCGCCACGCCAGCCTGAGTGGCAGCCAGAAGACGGCGCTCAACACCCTCTATCGCGATGGCGACGACAGCGCCGACTACCTGAACTACCTGCGCGGCGACAAGAGACACGAAGAAAACTCCACGGCCACCGGAAGCGCCAAGATCTACCGCAACCGCAGCAACCCGGTCGGCGACATCGTCGGCTCGCGCGTGCGGCCGGTAGGCCCCCCCGCCGCACCGTTCGCGGCGGCCACGAACCCGGGCTATGGCAGCTTCAAGACGACCTGGGCCTCGCGACCGACGGTGGTGTACGTGGGCACCAACGCCGGCATCGTGCATGCCATCCACGGGGCGGTGACGGGCACGAGTGCCGGTCGCGAACTCTTCGCATACGTGCCTGACATGCTGTTTCAAGGACCCTCGGGCACGCCGAGCATCAGCGGACTGGCCGCGCGAGGGGATCCTGACTTCACGCACAAGGCCATGGTCGACGGCTCCCCGGCATCCTTCGACGTCGACTTCTCGCGTACCCAGAACAACACCCGTTCCGGTCTGGTGGGCGGCAGCAACGACTGGCGCACGATCCTCGTCGGTGGCATGGGCAAGGGCGGCCGCGGCTACTACGCGCTCGACGTCACCAACCCGGCCGGCATGACCACCGAGGCCCTGGTGGCCACCAAGGTGCTGTGGGAGATCAGCTCGGCTCACCCCGACTTCGCCGAACTGGGCTTCACGTATGGCGAACCCACGGCGGTGAAGACACGCAAGTGGGGCTGGGTGCTGGTCTTCGCTTCGGGCTACAACAACAGCGACGGCAAGGGCTGGTTCTTCATCGTCAATCCGCGCAATGGCGCGCTGCTGGAGAAGATCACCACCGGCGCCGGCACGACCACCGAGCAGGCCGGCATGGCGCATGTGCAGAGCTACATCACCGATCGCACCGACGGCACGGCCGATGCCGTGTACGCTGGCGACCTGCTGGGCAACTTGTGGCGCTGGGATCTGCGGGCCGAGACGGGCAGCTACCCGGCGCCGGAAAAGCTGGCGGAACTCACCAATGCCTCGGGCGTGGCGCTGCCGGTGACCTCGCGACCACTGGTCTTGGTGCACCCGTCGACAAACCGCCGCTATGTGACGGTGGGCACGGGGCGCCTGCTGGACAACTCCGACATCTCCAGCGCCACGGCCCAGAGCTTCTATGCCGTGATCGATGGCACCGCGAACACCTTCGCCACCACCGCCCCGGGCGGCGCGGCATTCCCGGTGACGCGCACGCAGTTGGTCGAGCACACCGATCTCACATCGCCGGTGGTGGTGGACACCACCAGCAAGGCCGGTTGGTGGTTCAACCTGGGCTTGGCCACGGCGGGCAACGGCTGGCGCGTCATCACCGAACCGAGTGCCTTCCATGGCGTCGTGAGCTTCGTGGCCATGCTGCCCAACACGAGCCCCTGCAACCCTTCGGGTGTCAGCCGCGTGTTCTCGGTCGATGTCGGCAGCGGCCAGAGCCAGCTGACCAACGGCAGCGGTACCACCATCGCCTACAGCGAGACGCTGAGCGGTGTCGTCATCGAACACCGCACCTACAGCGTCGAGGGCAAGCCCCGTCTCCTGGCCTGCAACGACCTCGGCACCTGCACGGGCCTGCGCCGACGCGACTCGAGCGCCTTCGGCCTGCGCCGCCTGAACTGGCGCGAGCTGCCGCTGGCGGACTGATCGCCGACGGACCGCACTTGCAGGGCTTCGGCATCCCGCGCGTGGCAGTTCAGCGCATGAACTTGCCGCCGTGGGTGATGATGGTCGGCTCGACGAAGCTTGAGCCGCTGCGTTCGCCAGGCCCGTAGCGCAGCCGGTGGCCGCCGAGATCCAACTCTCCCAGGCCTTCGAGGGCCTCGATCAGGCCCGCACGCGTGGCCTTCGGCGCGCGCGCCAGGGCCAGCGTGGCCAGCCGGGCGCTGGCATAGCCGTAGAAGGAGGCGTACGACGGGACCTTGCCGCCGCGCTGGGCGGCCGCCGCGTAATCGCGCGCCAGGGCCGTGCCACCCGAAAACGGCGAGGCCATCACCTGCATCACGATCGCGCCGCGCGAGTGCTCGCCCAGGGCCTGAACGTAGTCGGTGTTGCTGGTGTTGGACAGCGAGATGAACGTGGCCGAGCTGCCCGCGGCGCGCCAGCCCGCCACGAAGGCGGCCGAGGCCTTGCTCGATGCGATCAGCAGCACCACCTGCGGCGCCTGCGGCAGCAGCGCGGCCAGCGCCGGGGCGACATCGGGCTTGCGGTTGTCGACGCGGGCAATCGCGGGTGCTGGCAGCTCCAGGGCCTTGACGGCCCTGTTGATGCCCTCGAGCACGTCGCGGCCGAAGGCGTCGTCGGCCAGCAGCACGGCGAACCGGCGCACACCGATCGAGTGCTGCTGGCGGATCGCCACCTCGGCTTCGCGCTGGTAGCTGGCACGCAAGGTGAACACCTCGCGCCGCGGTGGCTGGTTGGCCGTGGCCACGCCTGTCTGCGGGCCGATGACCGGAACGCCGTGGCGCGCCACCAGCGGCATCAGGGCTTCGAACGACGGTGTCGTGCGCGGCAGCAGCAGTGCGAGCAGGCGACCCGAGGCCTGCAGTTGGCCAAAGATCTCGGCGCTGCGCTTCGGGTCCTGGCCATCGTCGATGGCCTCGAGCACCACGCGTCGGCCGCCGATGCCACCCCGCGCATTGACCGCGTCCAGATGCAGCTGCGCACCTTCCAGCGCCTCGGCGTTGGACGCCGCCAGAACGCCCGTCAACGGCCCGATGTGATGCAGGGTCAGCGACTCCTGAGCCTGGACTGGCCTGCCCAGAGCCGCCAGCAGCAGACTCAGCAAGAGGACAGACAAGGGGCCCAGCAGCTCTCGGGCGCGACGCAGCATGGTGGCAGCCTTTCGCAAGCAGCAGAGTGTGGCCGTCAGGCCCACCTCTGGCGCTGTGGTCTCCACTTAGGGTGTTGCCCGGGGCATGCAGCCCGCGCGGCCGCGCCCGGCAGGCTCAGAGTTTGTGAATCACAAGCTCTCAGACCACGCCCGCCGCCTGAGCCTGGCTGTCGGCGTGGTAGCTGCTGCGCACCATCGCGCCCACCGCGGCATGCACGAAGCCCATGGCGCGGGCCTCGCGCTCGAACATCGCGAAGGTGTCGGGGTGCACGTAGCGGCGCACCGGCAGGTGGTGGCCGCTGGGCGCGAGGTACTGGCCGAGCGTGAGCATGTCGATGCCGTGGGCGCGCATGTCGCGCATCGTGGCCAGGATCTCGTCGTCGGTTTCGCCCAGGCCCACCATCAGGCCGCTCTTGGTGGGCACGCCCGGCACCTGCTCCTTGAACTTCTTCAGCAGGTTCAGGCTGAAGGCGTAATCGGAGCCCGGGCGCGCCTCCTTGTACAGGCGCGGCACAGTTTCCAGGTTGTGGTTCATCACGTCGGGCGGCGCGGCGCGCAGGATGCCGAGCGCGCGGTCGTCGCGGCCGCGGAAGTCGGGCACCAGGATCTCGATGCGCGTGGCCGGCGACAACGCCCGCGTCTGCTCGATGCAGGCCACGAAGTGCGCGGCACCGCCGTCGCGCAGGTCGTCGCGGTCGACGCTGGTGATCACGACGTAGTTGAGCTTCAGCGCGGCGATCGTCCGCGCCAGGTTCATCGGCTCGTCGGCATCCAGAGGGTCGGGGCGGCCGTGGCCGACATCGCAGAACGGGCAGCGCCGCGTGCACTTGTCGCCCATGATCATGAACGTGGCCGTGCCCTTGCCGAAGCACTCGCCTATGTTCGGGCACGAGGCTTCTTCGCACACCGTGTGCAGCTTGTGCTCGCGCAGGATCTTCTTGATGTCGTAGAAGCGCGTGGTCGGGCTGCCGGCCTTGACGCGGATCCAGTCGGGCTTCTTCAGCACCTCGCCCGCGGGCACGATCTTGATCGGGATGCGCGAGGTCTTGGCCTGCGACTTCTGCTTCGCAGCGGGGTCGTAGGCGGTGGCGGGGCTGTCGGATTCGCTCATTGCAGAGGTCGGCAATCGGGGCAGACAAGAGTCACCGGGCAGTGTAGCCCTGGCATGCCCAGGCGCCGGGCGCCACAACGACACAGCCCCTGGCGACGCGTGTCGGCAGGGGCTGCGGGATCCGAACGATCGGGGGTGGTTGGTGGGCCCTGCAAGATTCGAACTTGCGACCAACGGATTAAGAGTCCGCTGCTCTACCAACTGAGCTAAGAGCCCTGGGAACCTGGGTGAACCGGGCCACACGGTGAGGTGTGGTG
>JAIYDH010000273.1 GCA_027487585.1 Rubrivivax sp. | reverse complement strand
GATGCCCCGGTCTGGCACGACAGCGTCAGCTACCACACGATCAGCCGCCAGGGCCAGGTCATCGCCGGCTTCTATCTCGACCTGCACGCCCGCGCCGGCAAGCAGCAAGGCGCCTGGATGAACGACTGCCGCGGCCGCTGGAAGCGCCCCGAGGGTGCGCTGCAGCTGCCGGTGGCGCACCTGGTGTGCAACTTCGCGCCGCCGGTGGGTGGCAAGCCGGCGCTGCTGAGCCACGACGACGTCGTCACGCTCTTCCACGAGTTCGGCCACGGCCTGCACCACATGCTCACGCAGGTGGAAGAGCTGTCGGTCGCCGGCATCAGCGGCGTCGAGCACGACGCAGTCGAGCTGCCGAGCCAGTTCATGGAGAACTTCTGCTGGGAGTGGGAGGTGCTGCAGCGCCTGAGCTCGCATGTGGACACCGGGCGGCCGCTGCCGCGCGAGCTTTACGAGCGCATGCTGGCGGCACGCCACTTCCAGAGTGGCCTGCTTCTGCTGCGCCAGTGCGAGTTCGGCCTCACCGACATGCGCCTGCACCACGAGCCCGCGGTGGCGGCGCACGCGCAGCGCATTGCCGATGAGGTGAACGCCGAGGTGCAACCCGTGCGCGCGCCCGCGTGGGTGCGCTTCGTGCACTCGTTCACCCACCTGTTCGACGGCGGTTATGCCGCCGGCTACTACGGCTACGCCTGGGCGCAGCTGCTGTCGGCCGACGCCTATTCGGCCTTCGAGGAAGCCGGCGTGTTCAACCCCGCCACCGGCCGCCTGTTCCGCGAGCAGATCCTCGAAGTCGGTGGCAGCCGCCCGGCGATCGAGAGCTTCCGTGCCTTCCGTGGCCGCGATCCGCAGATCGACGCTATGCTGCGGCACCAGGGGCTGGTCGAGGCCTGATCAGGTGCGCCGTGGCAAACAACACCGCACCCCGCACCGCCCAACGGGGTGTGAGGTTCGGCACGGTTGGCCGAGATGACATCCCTTGTTTTGGACGTCGCCGCTGCGACGCGGTAGATTGCGCGGCCATGCCGCTGGGAGCGCCGATGAACCGAACCGTCCGTGGAGCCGCAATGTGGCTGGCGAGTCTGTTGCTGGCCGGGGGTGCCGCGCAGGCGCAGTACAAGGTGGTGGGCCCGGACGGTAGCGTGACCTACACCGACCGGCCGCCAACGGCCGCCAATGCCCAGGTCACGCCGATCGGCCGCTATGCCATCGCTGCCGCAGCCGCTGCGGCAGCGGCCGCTACCAATGCCGAGTCCTCGCTGCCGCTTGAGTTGCGCACGGCGATGCAGCGCCATCCGGTGACGCTGTACACCAGCGAAGCCTGTGCCCCGTGCGAGGCCGCACGGCGGCTGCTGCAGCAACGCGGCGTGCCCTTCGCCGAGCGCCGCGTCAGCAGTGAAGAAGACGTCGGTGCACTTGAGCGCCTGACTGGCGCACGCAGCGTGCCGTCGCTGAGCATCGGCGCGCAACCGCTGCGCGGGTTCAACGATGTCGACTGGACCAACTACCTCGACGCGGCCGGCTATCCGAAGCAGAGCCGCCTGCCGCGCACCTGGCAAGCCCAGCCTCCGCGCCCGCTGGTCGAGCGCGCCACCGCGGCTGCACCGGCGCCGGCAGTGGCACCCGAGCCCGCCGCACCGGCGGCGCCCGACGCACCCACCGGCGGCATCCGCTTCTAGGCTTCCGGCCGCCCTCACGTCGCCCTCACGCTGGCTTCAGTCGCCGCGCCAGCCACGAGCCCGCGCCCACCGCACCTCCTGCGGCCCAAAACAGCGCCGCGGCACCCACCAGCGCGCCACTGGCGCCGAACAGCAACGGCAAGGCCGTGCTCGAGGCGTTGATGATCATCGAACGCAAGGCCAGTGCCTCGCCATGGCGCTGGCCCGGCGTCAGGTCGTGCAGCAGCGACATCACCATCGGCTGCGTGCAACCCAGCGCCAGACCCAGCAGCACCGCGCAGACGCCCATCCACAAGGGCGATGGCGCCAACGGGTACAGCACGAAGACCACGCCACAGCCCACCATCGCCGTGCGCACCACGACGGCCTCGCGCAAGCGATGGGCGAGCAAGGGGATCGCCAGCCGCACCAGCGTCACGGCCAGCGTGAAGGCACCGAGGATGAAGCCGATGGTGCTGGCGCTGAAGCCGCGCTCGTGGCCCAGCACCGGCACGGCGAAGGTGTGCACGTCCCAGCACATGGCCAGCAGGCCGTTCACCCACAGCAGTCGGCGGAAGTCGGGCAGGCGCAGCAGGTCCCAGGCGGCGTGCTGCTCCGCATCGGATCCCCACGGCGCCTGGCGCGGCACCTGGCGCGCCGACACCAGCGTGATGAGCGGCAGCGCGAGCAGCAGCCCGTAGGCCGCGGCAAAGCCGGCGGCGTCGATCATCAGGCCGGCGGCGACGGGCCCGACCACGTTGCTGAACGAGGGCGCCACACCGAGCCAGCTGAAGATGCGCACGCGCTCGGTGGCGCTGCCCGCCGCGTGGCCGGCCGTGCGCTGGATGGTCAGCATGCCGGTGTTCGTGCCCCCGCCGGTGGCGGCCGCCGCCAGGCACAGCAGCGCAAAACGCCAGCCCTCGGGCGCCCAGGTCGAGCCCAGCGCGCACAACATGCCGAACACGGTGAAGGCCACCGACACCGCCATCGGGCGGTGGTAGCCGTGGCGGTCGGCCAGGCGTCCGGCATGCAGCGCGCTCAGCACCGCAGCGCCAGCAAACAGCGCCAGCAGCAGGCCCACCGACCAGGCGCTGTGGCCCTCGCGCAGCGCCTGCAGCGGCGCGGCCAGGCGCAGGCCGGCCATCGCGGCGTGCACGCCCAACTGGCCGGCCACGAGCGCGAAGATCGTGCGCGCCGGCAGGCCCGCGCCGGCTTCAGCCATCGGCCCGCGCCTCGGAGGCGTCATCGCCGTCCAGCCCCGGCAGCAACTCGGCCACGCGCGGCTCGGGCAGCGACTCCACGTCGCGCAGCCGGCGCTCCATGGCGCGGGTGCGCACGCTGGCGGCGTCGATGGTGTCGCTGGCCTCCGCCAGCTTCTTCTTCGTGCGGGCCAGCACCTCGCCGAACTTGCCGAACTCGGTCTTCACGGCGCCCAGCACCTCCCAGACCTCGGCCGAGCGCTTCTCGAGCGCCAGTGTGCGAAACCCCATCTGCAGGCTGGTGAGCGTGGCCAGCAACGTGGTCGGCCCGGCGAGCATGACCTTGAACTCGCGCTGCAGTGCCTCCAGCAGGCCGGGCCGGCGCAAGGCCTCGGCATACAGGCCTTCGGTGGGCACGAAGAGGATGGCGAAGTCGGTGGTGTGCGGCGGGCTCAGGTACTTGTCGCGGATGCTGCGCGCCTCGGCGCGCAGGCGCGACTCGATGGCCTTGGCCGCGGCCTCCACGGCGGCCGGATCGGCGCGCTCCTGGGCATCGAGCAGGCGCTCGTAGTCTTCACGCGGGAACTTCGCGTCGATCGGCAGCCACAGGGGCGCGGCACCGCCGGCCTCAGGCCCACGCTGCCCTGGCAGCCGGATGGCGAACTCCACACGCTCGCTGCTGCCCGGCACGGTGGCCACGTTGACGCCGTACTGCTCGGGCGTGAAGACCTGTTCGAGCAGCCCGGCGAGCTGCGTCTCGCCGAAGATGCCCCGTGTCTTGACGTTGGTGAGCACGCGGTTGAGCGAGCCGACGTCGCGCGCCAGCGTCTGCATCTCGCCCAGGCCCTTGTGCACCTGCTCCAGGCGGTCGGCGACCTGCTTGAAGCTCTCGCCCAGGCGCTGCTCGAGCGTGGCGTGCAGCTTCTCGTCGACGGTGGCGCGCATCTGGTCGAGCTTCTTCTCGTTGCCCTCCTGCAGCGATGCCAGGCGCTGCTCGACCGCCTGGCGTGTCTCTGTGAGGCGGCGCTCGTTGGCGTCGGCCAGCTGGGCCAGCTGCGCGCGGAAAGCGTCGAGCTGCTCGGTCTGCGTGCGCTGGGCATCGCCGCTGGCGTTGAGCAGCATCTGCTGGAAGCTGGCGAGATCGCCACGTATGCCCTGCCCCTGACGGCCGAGTTCATCGCGCAGCCCACGCTCCAGGCGGTCGAGGCGTTCGAGCTGTGGCGCGGCGGTGTCGGGCGTGCGCCGCAGCAGCAGCACGATCAGCAAGACAAGGTTCAGCGCCAGCAAGACCAGCGAGGCCCACAAGGCTATTTCGGGCATGGGGCGGATTGTCTCAGGCGCAGGAGGCCAAATCGGCGGCGACGGGGCCGCAGCACTGCGGCGAGCCTGCGCGTATCAAGCACTGACCTCCGCCCCAGGGTAGCGGCCCCGGTTCCCGGCCACCTGACCCCTCAGCCTAAGCGCCGCTGCAGAACCTCCGGGTTGAGCGGCGTCTTCACCGCGGCACCCGTCAACGCCGCGATCAGGTTGTCGGCGGCCAGCCCTGCCATGGCCCGCCGCGTGGCCACGGTGGCGCTGGCGATGTGCGGCGTGAGCACGATGTTCGGCACCGTGAGCAGATCAGGGTGCACCGAGGGCTCGCCTTCGAAGACATCGAGCGCCGCGGCGGCGATGCGCCCTTCGCGCAGGGCCACGGCCAGCGCGGCGTCGTCGACGATGCCACCGCGCGCCACGTTGGTGAGCGTGGCCGTGCTCTTCATCTGCGCCAGTTCGGCAGCGCCGATGCTGTGGTGCGCGGCCGGCGAGTACGGCAGCACCAGCACCAGGTGATCGGCCTCGCGCAGCAGCGTGGCCTTGTCGACGTAGCGCGCGGACAGCGGCGCCTCCTGCTCGGG
>JAIYDH010000338.1 GCA_027487585.1 Rubrivivax sp. | reverse complement strand
GCCGACGCCCAGGCGCGCATCGGCTATCTGCCGCAGCAGGCGGACATCGACCGCAGCTTTCCTGTTTCGGTGCTCGACACCGTGGCCATGGGCTTGTGGCACGAGGTCGGTGCCTGGCGGCCGCTGGGGCGCGCGCGGCTGGACCGCTGCCGTGCCGCGCTGGCCGATGTCGGCCTGGCGGGCTTTGAGAAGCGCACGCTCGACACGCTCTCGGGCGGCCAGTTCCAGCGCGTGCTGTTTGCGCGGCTGATGCTGCGTGATGCGCCGCTGATCCTGCTCGACGAGCCCTTCGCTGCCGTCGACGAGCCCACCGCCCACCACCTGTTCGACCGCGTCGCGGCCTGGCACCGCGAGGGCCGCACGGTGATCGTGGTGCTGCACGACCTCGAGCTCGTGCGCCGCCAGTTCCCGCGCACGCTGCTGCTGGCGCGCGAGCTGATCGCGCTCGGGCCCACGGCCGAGGTGCTGGTGCCGGCGAACCTGCAGCGCGCCTCGGGCCTGGTGGAGGCCTTCGACGAGCACGCCGAGCCCTGCGAAGTGCCAGCCCTGCCGGCCGTGGCCGCGCACACTGTGGCGCACGGTCCTGTGCACAGCCACGCCCACGGCCCGGGCCATGCCAGCCACGCCGGCCATCGGCACTGAAGCCGCGCCATGGACGCATCCTGGAACCCATTCGCCGAGTTCGGCTTCATGCAGCGCGCGCTGCTGGGCTGCCTGCTTCTGAGCGCCAGCGCGCCGCTGGTGGGCGTGTTCCTGCTGCTGCGCCGCATGAGCCTGACCGGCGACGCCATGGCCCACGCCATCCTGCCCGGCGCGGCGCTGGGCTACCTGGCCTCGGGCCTGAGCCTGGGCGCGATGACGGCCGGCGGCCTGCTGGCCGGCATGGCCGTGGTGCTGGCCTCGGGCCTGGTGGCGCGCAGCACGGCGCTGCGCGAAGACGCCAGCCTGGCGGCGTTCTACCTGCTCTCGCTGGCCGCGGGCGTGCTGATCATCTCGAGCCAGGGCCGCAACGTCGACCTGCTGCGCGTGCTCTTCGGCAGCGTGCTGGCGCTGGACGACGCGACGCTGCTGCTGCTGGCCGTCATCGCCGCCATCACGGCGATGGCCTTGCTGCTGCTGTACCGGCCGCTGGTGCTGGAGTGCGTCGACCCCGCCTTCCTGCGCACGGTGAGCCGGCTCAGCCCGGTGGCGCATTACGGCTTCTTGATGCTGCTGGTGCTCAACCTGGTGGCCGGCTTCCATGCCCTGGGCACGCTGCTGTCGGTGGGCATGATGATCCTGCCGGCCGCGGCGGCACGGCTGTGGGTGCGGCAGCTGCCGGGCATGCTGATGCTGGCCGGCGTGTTGAGTGCCCTCGGCAGCACGGTGGGGCTGGTGATGTCCTACCGCTACGAACTCGCCACCGGGCCGGCCATCGTGCTGAGCCTGGGCGTGGTCTACATCGTCTCGGTGCTGGTGGCGCCTCGTGGCCTGCGCTGGGCTTCGCGCGCACCGGCGCGCCATTTGCGGGCTTGAGTTGCGAGCTTGAAGGCATGTACGCATGAAGAAACTGTGGTCGACTCTCGCGCTGGCGCTGCTGGCGGGCGCTGCCAGCGCGCAACCGCTGCCGGTGGTGGCCAGCTTCAGCATCCTGGGTGATGTCGTCAGCCAGGTCGGTGGCGAGCGCGTGGCCGTGCAGGTGCTGGTGGGCCCGGGCAGCGATGCCCACGTCGTGCAGCCCACGCCGGCGCAGGCGCGCCAGGTGGCGCAGGCTCAGGTGGTGGTCGCTCACGGCATGGGGCTCGAGGGCTGGCTGCCGCGGCTGCTCAAGTCAGCCGGCTTCAAGGGCCGCGAGCTGCGCGTGGCCGAGGGCCTGAAGCCGCTTAAGGCCACCGGAGCTGATCGCCACGGTCACGCCCACGACATCGACCCCCACACCTGGCAAGACGTGGCCAGCGTGCGCCACTGGGTGCCGCGCATCGCGGCCACGCTGTGCGCGGTCGACGCCGCCGGCTGCGAGAGCTACCGCGCCCGCGCCGCCGCCTACACGCAGCGCCTGGACGCGCTCGACGCCGAGATCCGCGCCGCCTGGGCGCCGCTGCCGGCCGCCGAGCGCAAGCTCATCACCTCGCACGAGGCCTTTGGCTACTACGCCGCCGCCTACGGCGTGCGCTTCCTGGCGCCGCAGGGCCTAAGCACCGAGGCCGAGGCCTCGGCCATGGGCGTAGCGCGGCTGGTGCGGCAGATCCGCGCCGAAGGCATCAAGGCGCTGTTTGTCGAGAGCATCGCCGACCCGCGCCTGATCGAGCAGATCGGCCGCGAAACCGGCGTGCGGCCGAGCGGCCGCCTGTACAGCGATTCGCTGTCGCTGCCCGACGGGCCGGCGGCCAGCTACGAGGCGCTGATGCGCCACAACACGCGGCTGATGGTCGACGCGCTGCGCGCGCGTTGACGCGGCTGCACCCCCGAAGGAGACCCGGACCATGCGCACCGCATCGATCCTGGCCGCGCTGCTGGCGCTGGCCCTGCCAACGACCGCGACAGCCGGCAAGGCCCACGTGCACGGCGTGATGTCCTTGAACATCGTCGTCGACGGTGCGGTGCTCGCGGTGCAGCTCGACACGCCGCAGGACAGCCTGGTGGGCCATGAGCGCCGCCCACGGGCCGGTGCCGAAACCACGGCTGCGGCGGCCGCGCTGGCGCTGCTGCGCGACGCGCCGCGCTGGCTCAGGCCCGATGCGGCAGCGGGCTGCACGGCCGGCGCCGTGACGGTGGCTCCTGGCAAGCTGGAAGGCGCGGCCCAGCCGGGCGAGAAGGACAGCGGCCACGCCGATGTCGAGGCCCGTGTCGAATGGCGCTGCCAGACGCCCGCGGCGCTGAAGGGCGTCGACGTGCTGTTGTTCGAGGCCTTCACGCGCACGGAGCGCATCAACGTGCAGGTGGCCGGCGGCACTGGACCGGCGAAGCAGACGCTGCGCAAGAACAATCGGCGGGTGGTGCTCGCCCGGTGAGGTGCCCAAGCCAGGGTGGGAGCGGGTGCGGGCATGGGCGGGTCGCCAGCCAAGCCCCGTTCGTGGGGCTTCAGACCTTGAGGTTGCGCTCGATCTCGGTCAGCTTGTAGCGAGCCAGCGCGAGGTTGCCGCGTTGCCGATCCAGGGCCAGGTACAGGAACAAGCCCGGGTTGGTCGGCATCAGGCGGATCAGGTGGAACTGCTGCTGCAGCGTGATCAGGATGTCCTCGATGGAGCTGCGCATGCCCAGCGCCTCGATGGTGCGCAGCTTGGCTCGGACGACCTCGCTGTTGCCTGCTGCCGCGAGGTCGAGGTTGAGACCGCCGCCGGCTTGAGCCAGGCACATGCCGCTGCGGTGGTCGACCACGCAAACGGCAATGGCGCCGTCGATCGTCATGGCTTGTTCCATGGACTGCTTGAGGTTGGAGCTCATCGGGTTCCCTTCATGAAGGCCGCGGTTTTGGCGAAAGAAAGAGTTTGTGCGCCTCAACAGGCTATCGATCTGCTCGAGCAGGATCATCCACAAGGCCTGCGGATCGCTGCTGGGCAGCTGCAGTACCAGGGGCTGCGCCGAGGGCAGCAAACGGCCTGCGTTCTCGCGCAGGTACAGCCGTTCCATTAACGCGTTGGGCGCCAGGAGAAACACGGTCTCGGTTGCCCCGGTCGCGGCCAAGGTCGCCAGGATGCCGGGCAGCCGGGGTGTGGCGCCAGGGCCGACGAGCACATAAAGCCCGATGGGCGTAGGGCGGCTCGTGGGCAGGTCGAGTACCGACTCGGGGCGGTGCCAATCGACGAGCAGATCGCCGGGTAGCCCGACGATCGGCAGGTCGAGCCAGGTGCTGCCCGATGCTGCGTCGGGGTGCAGGCTGTCGAGGGCAGCCGCTCCCAACCGGGATGTCAGATCCACGACCAGGACACGCGGCTTGTTCGGCTGTGTGAGAACCGGTTCGGGGTCAGTCACCATAAGCCTCACCAAGGTATCACCTAGAACCTTGGGAGGGTGGTCAACGGCCCATGTCTGGCGGGGCTTCGAGCCCCGCACATGAGGGGGTGCCGAGTAGACGGCTGGTTCGATGGCCCTTTTGGACATGCCGAAGACCACGCAGGTCCGCTCCTCATGCGCGACGGCCACGAGCGCCGGAGGAGGCCGGGTGCCGAGGCCACGGCGGCAGCCGCTGCGCTGGCGATGTCAGTCGCCTGCGGCACTGAAGGGCGTGGACCTGCTGCTGTTCAACGCTTTTGCCCGCGTCGAGCGCGTCGAAGTCCAGGTCTCGGGCCTGGCCCGCACGTCCACCGGGCTGGCCCGCCAGCGGCTGCAGCGCGGCAACCCTCGCCTGAGCATCGCCCGCGCGCGCGAACAGCGCGCTCAGGACAGCTTGAAGTGGCCGATGCGGTGCAGCAGCCGCTCGCCCTGCGAGCGCAGCGCCGACGAGGCCGTGGCCAGCTGATGTACCAGCTGCAGGTTCTTGTCCGTGCTGTCCTTCAGCGCACCCAGGCCTTCGACCACCTCGCCGGCCTGGCGGGTACCGGCCTGGGTGAGGGCCGACACCTGCGTCATGGCACCATGGATTTCGTCCACGTGCACATCCGCCGAGGCCAGCGCACGGCCGGTCTCGGTGACGAGCGCGCTGGCGAACTCGAAGTCTTCGGTCGAGCGCGCGACGATGTCGCCGATGCGCTGGGCCGAGCCGGCAGCCCGCCGCGCGAGCGAGCGCACCTCCTGCGCCACGACGGCGAAACCGCGCCCGAGGTCGCCACCGGCCTTGGATGCCTCCACCGAGGCATTGAGCGCCAGGATGTTGGTGCGGAAGGCGATGCCGTCGATCAGCGTGACGATCTGGCCGATCTCGCGCGTCTTGCCCAGCAGCGCCTGCATGCGTTCTTCGAGATGAGACACATGCTTGCGGTTGCGCGCCGCTTCCAGCCGCAGCTTTTGCACCGACAGCACCACCGACTCGACCTGGCGGCCGCAGGCCTGCAGATGCGCGCTGTAGACCCCGATGCCGGCCACCAGCGCATCGAGATGCGAGGCCATCGTGCGGCTGCGGCTGGACAGCTCGCCGTTGCCCTCGGCCACCGTGGTCGAGGCCTGGCGGAAAGCCGCCACGCCTTCGCGCACCGAGGCGAGCAGGTCCGACAGACCGTTGGTCGCCTGCCGCAACGACGTCAAGGTGACGGCGATCTCGTCGCCGCCGTGGGCTGCCAATGGGCTTGACAGGTCGCCCTCGGCCATCCGGGCCATGCTCCGCTCCAGCGCCCGCAGGCCGCCGCGCATGACCAGGAAGGTGCAGCTCGCGCAGTAAGCGGCCAGCAGCAGCATCAGCAGGATCACGCCGCAGGTTCTGATCAGTCGGTTGCGGGCCTCGAGGAGGTCACGCTGCATCGCGGCCACGAGCCCGGTGCTCAGCGCCAGGCGGGTCTCCTGGATGTGGTTCATGGAGCGGCTGGCCAGCCGGGCCAGCTCGCCGGCTTCGGCCAGGCGAGCGGGGTCGGCCAGCCAGGCGTCCACGCGCTGCATCAGCTCGCGGGTGGACAGCAGACCCGTGGTCTCGGTGCCGGCTCGATCGCCAGCCGCGCGTGCGTTCTCGTCGATGCGGGCCAGCGAGCGCTCCACGGCCTCGGCATGCGCGGCCACGGTCACCACCAGAGGGCGCAGTTGCGCCTCGCTGGGCGCCTCGCCGGCCGCCAGCCTGACCGCCAGCAGCTGCAACGGCCGGGTCATGCGCGACAGATCGGACTGCAGGCCGGGCAGGTGGTTGTAGGTTGTCGAGGCCCGCACCTTGCTGATCTTGTCGGGATGCACCAGCAGCCCCGAGGCATCGACGGCGCGGCGATGCAGCGTCACAAGCGCTGCCAGCGCGCGGCTGAGCGCGTCGCGTCGCGTCGCGGCGTCGGTGGCCTGGGCGGGACCGGCCAGCTGCCGCACCACGGCGGCCTGCGCCTCCCAGTCCTGCTCGATGTCGATGCCGGCGGCCAGAGCCTGGGCGACGGCCGCCTCCAGCGCCCGCAGGGGTTGCTCGATGTCCACGGCCGGAGGTGAGGCCCCCTGGCTGTGGGCCGCCAGCTCTTGGTGCAGGGGCCCCGCAAGGGTGTAGGTGGCCAGGGCCAGCTCGGCGCCGCGCAGGCGCTGGTCCTGGGCCTGCAGGCCCTCGTGCTCGGCCAGGGCCAGGCTGCCCAGCAGCCACAGCAGTGGCAGGCCCAGCAAGGCCAGCAACAGCAGCAGCTTGCTGCGGAAGCTCCAGCGTCGCAACAGGCGAACGCCGGGCGACCAGACGCCATGGTGGCGGAAGAAGTCTCGCAACGAGGCGCCACCGTTCGAAGCAGGTCGCAGCACCTGGGTCAAGAACGCGAAAGCGGTTCCGGTGGCAGGAATGGGCATGGCGTGGACAGGCTGGGGCCCGCGAGAGCCCCGGCAGGATGGCCGGATCTCGGGCGTTGCCACCGTTGTCGGCCTCGGCGCGGCCGGCTTGAGGCGCTTGTCGCGCACAGCCGCGGTCGCGCGGTCGAGCAGCCCGGAACTCCGCCGGAACCGGGCCTCTGTTCGCAGGAACGGTTGTCCGAATCCCCTACAGCATCAGTGTCGAGTTGCCGATATCCCTGGCTGGCGCCACTGCCGCCGAGTGTTCGTGTCCAGCTTGTGTCTGGTCCTGGGCACGGGCGGGCAGGGCGCATCGAGAGCAACGTTTCGCCACTCTGTGCGCATGAACCGATCCTTCCTGTCGCTGTCGCTACCTGGCTTGCAGTCCGAGCAAACTTCCTCGGGCGGCACCGTGCCCCCGCCGGGCCGGCGCGCCTGGCTGGCCCAGGGGCTGGCTGTGCTGGGCCTGGTGGTGGCTCTCGTCGTGGTGCGCGAACCGGTGCCGATGCTGATGCTGGTCGTCGTGGCCGCGCTCGGTGTCTGGGCCGGGCGCGAACGGGCGCGGGCCGCCGATGCAGGCCTTGCCATCGACGTACCGACCGACCAGCCGGAACCCCTTGCCGAGCGCACGTCGGCCGAGCCTGCCGCAGCCCGGGTGGCGGCTGCCGGCGGCAGCTGCGCCCACGCCGACATCATGCTCACCCATGTCGTCCCGGTCTGGGAGCGTCAGGTGTTCGCCGCCCGGGACGCGGCCGACCAGGGCCTCGCGCGCCTGCTCGAGACCTTCTCGGGGGTGTCCACCGCGGTCGACGAGCTGTCGTCGCGTCTGGCCGCCGTGGCCAGCGGGGGCGCCCTCGACGGCCAGGCGCTCGACGATCTGCCGGCCTTGCAGGCGCTGCAGTCCACGGGTGCCCGGGCCTTTGCCGAACGCGACGCCGCCATGGCGATGCTCGGTCGCGTGACGCTGGGCCTGTCGCAGTTGCAGCAGGGTGCCAAGGCGGTGCGCGAGCTGTCGCGGCACGCCCGGCTGGTGGCCTTCAATGCGTCGATCGAGGCCCAGCGAGGCGGCGGCGTCGCCGACGCGAGCGCCACGCGCAGCGGCGCTTCGGCCGTGGCCGATGAGATCCGCATGCTCGCCACGCGGCTGGCCGAGAGCGCCGAGCAGGTGGACCAACTGGCGTCGTCGCTGATGCGCGACACCTCGGCAGCGCATCGCGAAGGCTCCATCGGCGCCACCAGCGCTGAAGAGCTGCGCCTGGAGCTGCAGCTGCGCGCGCGCGAGGTGCTGCTCGCCCTTGGCGGCGAACTCGGCAATTCCCTGGCCGGCTCGGGCGCGATGCGGCAGGTGAGCACGCAGTTGTCGGAGCAGATCACCGAGGCCTTCATGCACTTCCAGTTCGGTGATCGCCTTAGCCAGATGCTTGCGATCCTGGGCAACGACATGGGCCAGCTCGTGCGCTGGGTGCAGCGCCACCCGGTGGCCACGCGCGAGGACGCCGCCGAGTGGCTGCAGGCCCTGGAGGCCAGCTACACCATGGACGAACAGCGTTCGCAGCACCACGGCAACGTGCACGTCGAGCGCAGCGCCGGCGTCGACTTCTTCTGAATCCAGCCTTCCTTACCCGCCACCCTCTTCAGACCCGAGCCCGCAGCGAGGACCCCATGACCACCAAGACCGTGATGATCGTCGACGACTCCGGCAGCTTCCGCACCGTCGTCAAGCTGGCCCTGCTGAAGGCCGGCTACGGCGTCGTCGAGGCCGGCGACGGCAAAGACGCCGCCGCCAAGCTCGACGGCCGCAAGCTCAACCTCATCGTGTGCGACGTGAACATGCCGAACATGGACGGCATTTCGTTCCTGAAGCACCTTCGCACCACCGGCAGCTACAAGTTCACCCCGGTGATCATGCTGACCACCGAGTCGCAGGAGGCCAAGAAGGCCGAGGGCAAGGCAGCCGGCGCGCGCGCCTGGATCACCAAGCCCTTCCAGCCTTCGGTGCTGATCGACGCCGTCAACCGGCTCTGCGTCTGAAGGCGGGCCGCGCAATGGACGATTTGCAGCTCAGCGTCGACGGCGAACTGACGGTCTCTGCCGCGGCCGGCATCCACGCCGGCTGGCTCGCGGCGCTGGACGGTGCAGCGGTCGGGAGAGCCCTGCGCCTGGACCTGTCGGCCGTGGCCGAGATCGACAGCGCCGGCGTGCAGCTGCTGCTGTCGCTGGCGCGCTCGGCGGCCGAGCAGGGCCGCGCCCTGGCGCTGCAGGCGCCGTCGGCGGCGGTCGTCGAGGCCCTCGGCAGCTTTGGCCTGGCCGAGCTTGTGCACGCCCACGGAACCCACGCCCACGGAGCCCACGCATGAGCAGCGCCCACGACGACGCCGAGATCATTGCCGCGGCACGCGCCGGCTTCCTGGACGAGGCGACCGAACTCTTGCAGCAGTTCGAGCTGGCGCTGCTGGCGCTGGAAGGCGAGCCGGGCAACGCCGAGCACCTGAACGCGGCCTTCCGTGCGGCGCACACCATCAAGGGGACGGCAGGCCTCTTCGGGCTGGAGCCCGTGGTGGCCTTCACCCACGAGGTCGAGACGCTGATGGAGTCGCTGCGCAGCGGCGCGCGCGCCTTCGAAGACACCGTGGCCGCCGTGCTGCTGGAGAGCCAGGACCAGATGGCGGCTCTCATCGAAGAGGTGCGCAGCGGTGCCAGCGATCCCGCGGTGGCCGCGCGCAGCCAGGCGCTGGCGGCGCGCCTGCGCGAGCTGCAGGCCGCAGCGGCTTTGCCGGCTGCGTCACCGGCTGCGCCGGCCGCCGCGGCCTCGTCACCAACGGGCGGTGCGAACTGGCAGCTGACGCTCCAGTTCGGTGCCGACGCGCTGCGCAACGGCCTGGACCCGCTGGCCTTCGTGCGATACCTGTCGCGCATCGGCCGGGTCGAGCGCATCCAGACGCGGGCGGCCCAGGTCCCTGCGCTGCACGAGCTGGACCCGGAGTCCTGCGTGCTCGGCTTCGAGATCGAGCTCAGCGGCCCCACCGACCGCGCCGAGATCGAGCGCGTGTTCGAGTTCGCGCAGGACGACTGCGTGGTGCAGATCGTCGGGGCTGATGTGGCCGCTGGGTCGGCTGTGGCCCATGTGGCAGCTGTGGTCCCTGCGGCAGCTGTCGCCACACCTGACGTGGCGGCCGTGGAACGCCGCAGCGCAGGCACCGACCGGCGCGCCGCCGGCCGCGGCGACGAGACCCGCTACGTGCGCGTGCGCGCCGACAAGCTCGATCACCTGATCGACCTCATCGGCGAGCTCGTCATCGCCAGCTCCGGCGCGCGCATGGCGGCACAAGACAGCGGAGCCGCCCCGGCCATCGAGGCCACCCAGCGTGTCGCCGACCTGGTGCAGTCCACCCGCGACGGCGCGCTGGCCCTGCGCATGGTGCCGGTGGGCGAGACCTTCGCGCGCTTTCAGCGCGTGGTGCGCGACCTCGGCAAGCAGCTGGGCAAGGACATCGAACTCGTCGTCACCGGCGGCGACACCGAGCTCGACAAGGCGATGGTCGACGTCATCGCCGACCCGCTGATGCACCTGGTGCGCAACAGCGTCGACCACGGCCTGGAGTCGCCCGCCGAGCGTGCCGCCGCCGGCAAGCCGGCCACCGGGCGCCTGGGCCTGAACGCCTTTCATGAGGGCGGCGCGATCATCATCGAGGTCAGCGACGACGGCCGCGGCCTCAACCGCGAGCGCATCGTCGCCAAGGCCACCGAGCGCGGGCTCATCGAGCCCGGCGTCGAGCTGTCCGATGCCGAAGCGTGGCAGCTCATCTTTGCGCCGGGGTTCTCGACTGCCGACAAGGTGACCGACGTCTCCGGCCGCGGTGTTGGCATGGACGTCGTCAAGCGCAACATCGAGTCGCTGCGTGGCCACATCGCGCTGGCCAGCCAGCCCGGGCGCGGCACCACGATGCAGATCCGCCTGCCGCTGACGCTGGCGATGATCGACGGCTTCCTCACGCAGGTCGGCGGCGTGCACTACGTGCTGCCGCTGGACGTGGTGGCGGAATGCATCGACGTGCCGCCCGAGTGCCGCCACAGCGGCAGCCGGCCCATCGGCACCTTCGATCTGCGCGGCGAGGTGCTGCCGTACATCGATCTGGCGCCGTTCTACGGCGTCGCGCCCGCCGGTGGCCGCCGACGCAGCCTGGTGCTGGTGCGCGGCGGGCTCGTGCGCATCGGCCTCATCGTCGACCGCCTTCTGGGCGAACACCAGACCGTGATCAAGCCGCTGGCGGGCCTTTTCGCCGGGCTCAAGGCGTTGGCCGGCTCGACCATCCTGGGCTCGGGTGAGGTCGCGCTCGTGCTCGACGTGCAGTCGCTCGTGGCGGAGGCGCAGCGCGCCGGCGTGCGCGCGCTGCCGGCCGGCCCACGCACCGCCACACCGCCGGCGCCGCTACGGCAATGAGCCGACGCCGCTGTCAGCGCCTGTTTCCTTCTCGCCCATCTTCTTGTCTCTCCATCCCTCAACTGCATTCGCCGAGGACACCGTGAAGAATCCGCTCCGCAGCCTCAAGCTCTGGCACAAGTTTGCCGTCCTGGGCGCTGTCGCCCTGGCGATGACCGCCATCCCCCTGTCGCTCACCCTGCAAACCAAGCGGGCAGAGATCGCCACCGTCAAGCAAGAACTCTCCGGCGTGCAGCCGCTGCGCGCCGCCGTGGCCGCGCAGCGCGCGCTGCAGGCCCACCGGGGCGTCAGCGGCATGGTCCTGAATGGCCGTGCCGACCAGGACGGCGAGCGTCGCCGCCTGGAAGCCGAAGCCAGCGCAGCCATCGACGCGCTGCACCGGCAGTTGCCCGCCGACACCTTCCCGAAAGCCGCGAAAGCGACCGAGCAGCTGCGCGGCGAGTGGCAGCAAGTCGCCCGCCAGGTGGGTGGCCGCGAGCTTGACGCCGGCAAGAGCTTTACCCAGCACGTGGCCTTGGTGGTGGCGACGCAGGTGGTGATGGAGCACGTGGCCGACGAGTCGGCGCTGGCGCTGGATCCGGTGGCGGAGACCTACTACATGATGTTGGCGGTGACCGACTACCTGCCGCGCACGGCCGAGTACATCGCGCAGCTGCGGGGTTATGGATCAGCCGTGCTGAGTGCCAAGGACGCGGCCGCCGAGGCCCGCGTCGCGATGCGCGTGAGCGTGGGGCTTGCCAACGACAGCCGCACACGGGCACTGGGGGTGTTCGGCAAGGCCGAGGCGTACCGTGCTGACATCGCCAAGCAGATCCAGGACAGCGTCGCCGCCAGCGGCACCGAGTCCGATCGCTTCATCAAGCTGGCCCAGAAGGACGTGCTCGAGCAGGCCCGCCCCACCCTGGCAGGCACAGACTACTTCCGCGCCGGCACGCTGGCGGTCGAGGCCCAGTACAAGCTGTTCGACGATGCCGTGGGTTCGCTCGACGGCCTGCTCAAGGGCCGCCAGAGCGACCATGAGCACGCCTTCATGGTGTTGGTGGGCCTGCTCGCCGCCTTGGGCATGGGCGGACTCGGCCTGGGCTGGGCGATCGTGCGCTCGGTGACGCAGCCCATCGGCCACGCCGTGGACGCCGCCCGCGCCGTGGGTTCGGGCGACCTCGCCTTCCAGATCGATGCGCGCGGCCACGACGAGGCGGCCCAGCTGCTGGGCAGCTTCGCCGACATGCAGCAATCGCTGCAGCAGCGCAAGCTCGCAGACGAGCAGCGCGCCGCCGAAGCGCAGGCCGAAGCCCAGGTGGCCTCGGCCGTGGCCGAGGAGATCGGGTCCGCCGTCGCTGCCGCTGTCTCGGGCGACTTCGCGCGCCGCATTCCGCTCGACGACAAGAACAGTTTCCACGCCGACCTGTGCGGCAAGTTCAACCAGTTGATCGACACCGTGAGCGACACCATCCGCGAGGTGCGCAGCGCTGCCAACCAGCTCGGCTCGGCCTCGGAGCAGGTGTCGCAGACCTCGCAGAGCCTGAGCCAGGGCGCCAGCCAGCAGGCCGCCAGCGTCGAAGAGACCACGGCCGCGCTGCAGCAGATGAGCGCCTCAGTCAAGGGCAATGCCGAAAACGCCGGCGTCACCGACGGCATGGCCACGCAGGCCGCCAGCCAGGCACGTGACGGTGGCGAGGCGGTGGCCAAGACGGTGGAGGCGATGAAGTCGATCGCCAGCAAGATCTCCATCGTCGACGACATCGCCTACCAGACCAACCTGCTGGCCCTGAACGCGGCCATCGAGGCGGCACGGGCCGGCGAGCACGGCAAGGGCTTCGCGGTGGTGGCGGCCGAGGTGCGCAAGCTGGCCGAGCGCAGCCAGGTGGCGGCGCAGGAGATCGGCGCGCTCGCCGGCTCGTCGGTGCAACTGGCCGAGAAGGCCGGCGCGCTGCTCGGCCAGATGGTGCCGTCGATCAGCAAGACCAGCGAACTGGTGCAGGAGATCGCGGCCGCCAGCGGCGAGCAGAACGACACCGTGACGCAGATCGCCGGCGCGATGAACCACCTCAACGGCACGACGCAGCAGACGGCGAGTGCCTCCGAGCAGCTGTCGGCCACGGCCGAGGAGCTGTCGGCACAGGCCGAGCAGCTGCAGGCGTTGATGGGCCGCTTCCGCCTGGCCGACGACGTGGCGGGCGCGGCGCCGGCCCCGCGCGAGGCCGCGGCCCGCGCCAAGACACGCGCGCAGCCGGCCCTGCAGCCGCTGGCGCCTCGCCAGGCCGACCGCGCCGGCGCGCGGCCCGAGCCGCGGGCCGCGCTCGCGGCGGTCGACGAGTCCGCTTTCACGCGGTTCTGAGGCCGGTGCCGAGCCTTTCGATGGAGTCGCGACCATGACCCCCACCCGGCCCTCCGAGCCCGATGCGGCCGAGCCCGGCGCCGGCAGCGTGGCGCTGCTGCGCATGGCCGTCGGCGACGAGCCCTACGCATTGCCGATCTCAGCGGTGCGCGAGATTCTGCAGACCGGCCGGCTGACGCCGGTGCCACGCACGCCCGCTTTCGTGCGCGGCGTGATGAACCTGCGCGGCGCCGTCGTGCCGGTGCTCGACCTGCGTGCCCGCCTGAGCGACCGCGCCTGCAACGCCGGCCGCCGCAACTGCATCGTCGTGGCCGAGACGACCTCGGTGGACGGCAGCGGCGCGGCCCGGCCCGTGGGCCTGCTCGTCGATGCCGTGCACGAAGTCTTCGAGGTGCCCGCGGCCTCGCTGGAGCCCGTGCCGGCGCTGGGCACGGCCATCGAGCCCCGGTTCCTGCGCGGCATTGCGCGGGCCCGTGGGCTCGTCGTTGGCGTGCTGGAGCTGTCGCAGGTGCTGGCCGAGTCAGAGCTGCAGAACCTGGTGGCCAGCCATGCCGGTGCCGGCCTGGCTGCGGCCAGCGCGGAACGCATGGAGGCGGTGGCTTGAAGACCCTCTCGCCGCGCTCGTTCGCCACCGTCACCGACCTGTTCCACCGCGTCTCGGGCATCCGACTGGGGCCGCAGAAGCAGGCGCTGGTGGCTGGGCGGCTGCAGAAGCTGGCCGATGAATCCGGTGAGCGCGATCTCGACCGCTACGTCGAGCGTCTGAGCTCGGGTCATGCGCCAGCCGAGGAAATGACGCGCCTCGTCGACCGGCTGACCACCAACGAGACCTACTTCTTCCGCGAGCCGCAGCACTTCGAAGACCTGGCGCGGCGGGCCGGCGCGGCACCGGCTGGCGAGTACACGGTCTGGAGTGCGGCCAGCTCGTCCGGCGAGGAGGCCTACAGCATCGCGATGGTGCTGGCCGAGAGCCGCGGCAGCACGCATTGGCAGGTCATCGGCACCGACCTGTCGACGACGGTCGTCGACGCGGCGCGACGCGGGCTGTATCCCTTGGATCGGGCACGGCTGACACCGCCGCCGCTGCTCAAGCGCCATTGCCTGAAGGGCACGGGCGAGTACGCCGGGCAGTTGCTGGTCTCGCGTGAACTGCGCGAGCGCGTGAGTTTCCGCGTCGCCAACCTGATGCAGCCCTTGCCGAAGGACCTGCCGGCCTTCGACGTGATCTTCCTGCGCAACGTGCTGATCTACTTCGAGACCGATGCCAAGGCCGCCATCGTGCGCCGCGTGATCGAGCGGCTCAAGCCCGGCGGGGTGCTCTACACCGGGCACGCCGAGTCCTTGTCGATGCTGGGCCTGCCGCTGCGCGCGCTGGCACCTGCCGTTCATGTCGCGGCCTGATGCCTCCGCCGCACCGGCCCGTGCGGCCGGCGGGGGCCGGCGCTACGCCTTGCCCTGGGCGGTGCCTGCCCGCGGCCCCGGCATCGTGCACATCCTGCCCGGGCAAATGAGTTTCGGCCCGGCACCGGCGACGATGCGCACGCTGCTGGGCTCGTGCGTGGCCGTCACCCTGTGGCACCCGCAGCGGCGGCTGGGCGGCCTGTGCCACTACCTGCTGCCGCAGCGCCCGCGCCGCGCCGGCGACCCCTTGGACGGTCGCTACGGCGACGAGGCCGTCTACGGCATGGTGCAGCTGCTGCGCGAGGCCGGCTGCAGCCCGGCCGACTGCCAGGCCCACCTCTACGGCGGCGCCGACACGCTGCCCGAAGGCGGCATGGCCCGCTTCAACGTGGGCGAGCGCAACATCGAACAGGGCTGGAAGCTGCTCGACGAGTACGGCTTCCAGCTCCAGGGCATCGACGTCGGCGAGGACATCCCGCGCACGGTGACGCTGGACGTCGGCACCGGCGAGGTGACGATGCGCCGCGGCACCGGCCGTGCACCTGTCAACCAACTTGCGGCCGCGGCCTGAGGACGGACGATGAACGTATCTGCCTTCATCGTCGACGACTCCGCTGTCGTGCGCACCCACCTGAGCCAGCTGCTGCAGCGCGGTGGCATCCAGGTGCTGGGCAGCGCCAGCGACCCGTTGTTCGCCTGGCCCAAGCTGTGCGCGCAGTGGCCCGACGTGATCGTGCTGGATGTCGAGATGCCGCGCATGGACGGCATCAGCTTCCTGCGCCGCATCATGGCCGAGCGGCCGACGCCGGTGGTGATGTGCTCCACGCTCACGGCCGCCGGCGCCGCGACCACGCTGCAGGCGCTGGCCGAGGGCGCGGTGTCGATCGTCACCAAGCCCAAGCTGGGGCTGCGCGACTTTCTGCAAGACGAGTCCAGCGGCCTGGTGGCCGCGGTGCGCGCTGCGGCGCGAGCCAATGTGCGGCTGCTGGCGCCGCAGGCCCACCCGGCCGCACTGCCGCCGGCCGTGCCTGCCGTGTCTGCCGTGCCCACCGGGCCGTTGGCAGCGCCCGTCGCCACGGCGCTGGCCGAGACCACCGACCACGTCATCGCCCTCGGCAGCTCCACCGGTGGCGTGCATGCCATCGAGACGCTACTACGGCAACTGCCCCGCACCGCGCCGGGCATCGTCATCGTGCAGCACATGCCGCCTGCCTTCACGGCGGCCTTTGCAGCACGGCTGGACGGCCTGTGCGAGGTGGAGGTGCGCGAGGCGCGCGACGGCGACCGCGTGTTGCCCGGCCGCGTGCTGATCGCCCCGGGCGGGCTGCACATGCAGCTCACCCGCAGCGGCGCGCGCTACGCCGTGAGCGTGCGCGACGGCCCGCTCGTCAACCGTCACAAGCCGTCGGTGGACGTGCTGTTCCGCTCGGTCGCCGCGTGCGCCGGAGCCAACGCCAGCGCCGCCATCCTCACCGGCATGGGCGACGACGGCGCGCGCGGCCTGCTGGACATGCGCCGCGCTGGCGCGCGCACGGCCGCGCAGGACGAGGCCAGCTGCGTCGTCTATGGCATGCCGCGCGAAGCCGTGCGGCTGGGCGCCGCCAGCCGCGTGCTGCCGCTGCTGGGCATCGCCGCCTGGCTGCTGCAGACCGGCGAGGCCAGTGACACGAACGCATCGGCCCTGCAGGCCGGTTGAATCGCAGGAGTCCACGATGAATGCCGAGACCGTTCAAGCCCCCGCCTTGGCGCCGCCCGGGCCCGTGACGCCGGGGCGTCGCGATCACGTCGACGTGGCGCGGCAGGCCTGGGCCGGCCTCCTGCGGCCGGGCATGCGCCTGATGCGGCGACTGACGCTGACCCAGCGGCTGGGCATCACCGCCGCGGGACTGCTGCTGCCGATGCTGCTGCTGATGGGCATGGTGCTGTCGACGATCCTCGACGACCGGCGCTTCGCCATGGGCGAACGCGCCGGGTTGGAACTGCACATGAACATCGCGACCGTGGTGCTCGACGTGCAGGCCCTGCGCGCCGCGTCCTTTGCGGACTCTCAGCACTACGCCGGGCCGGTGCAGCCGAGTGAGCCGTTGCGGCAGCGCCTGCAGCGCTCCACGGCCGCTCTCGATGAACGCCTGGCGGCCGACGCGGCGACGCCGATGGCCGCTTCATGGGCCCCGCTCAAGGCCGGGTTGCAGGCCCTGGCGCGGGCCAACGCCGAATCGGTGGCCGCCGAATCCACGTACGGGCTCGTCGAGCGCCTGCGCCAGTTCGCGCTCTTCAACGGCGAGGTCTCGGGCCTGATGCTCGACCCGGAGGCGCGCTCCTACCTGCTGACGGATGTGGCCGTGACGCGCAGCCTGCCGCTGCTGGAGGCCGCCAGCCTGGCGCGCGACGAGGGCCTGAGACTGCTCGCCGCCGGCGAGGCGGACACCCAGGACCGCCTGCGCGTGCTGGAAAGCGTGGCGCTGGTGACGCGGGGCGTCGTCGACGTGCAGCACGCCTTCGAGGCTTATGAACGTGCCGGCGGCCGGACGCCGGGCTCCTGGACCGGCACCATGGATGCGGGCTTGGACTTTGCCGCGTGGCTGCGCCGGGCCTTCGGACGCGACCGTCTCGAAGGCGATCCGGCCCAGCATCGGAGCGGGGCCGATGAACTCATCCGGGGGCTCGTCGCCGTGCACCAGGACACCGTGCTGCGGCTGCGGCAGGAACTGGACGCCCGCATCGAGCGCGAGGAGCGCCGGCTGGTCGGGGTGGCGCTGCTGTTCGGCCTGACGATGCTGGGGCTGGGCTACCTGATCGTGGTCTCGGCCTTGACCGTGCGCGGCTCGCTGCATCGGTTGCTGCAGGCCGCCGACGCCGTGGCCGGCGGCGACCTGGCGCAACCGATCGACGTGCGTGGCCGCGACGAGGTGGCACAGATCGGCACCAGCCTGCACCGCATGACTGTGCGGCTGTCGCAGCTGGTGGCGCAGATTCGCAGCAACGCTGCGCACGTGTCCATGGCCGGTGGCGAGCTGGCCGAGGGCAGCACGCAGCTGTCGGCGCGCACGCAGGAGCAAGGCGACCGGCTGCGCCAGGCCGCCGAGGCCGTGACGGCGCTCAGCCAGGACGCGGCGCGCGGGGCTGACGAGGCGGCGGAGCTCGATGCGTTGACGCAGCGTCTGCATCGTCGGTCGCATGAGTCCATGTCGGGCATGCAGGAGGCGGAGCAGGCCATGCAGGCCGTGCGGACTGGCTCCGAACAGGTGGCCTCGGTGATCTCGGTGATCGACGACCTGGCCTTCCAGACCGGCATGCTGGCGCTCAACGCGTCGATCGAGGCGGCGCGGGCCGGCCCTGCGGGCCAGCGCTTCGCCATCGTGGCCGGCGAGGTGCGCCAACTTGCGCAGCGCAGCGCCGAGTCGGCTGACGAGATCCGGGCCCTGGTGGGCCACGCCGGCGACCAGGTTCGCCAAGCCGCGTCGCGCCTGGCCGGTGCCAGCGAGGCGGCCCAGGAAGTGGGCGAGCGTATCGAGACCGTGTCGCAGCGGCTGCAGCTGCTGGCCGGCGCCAGCCGCGGGCAAAGCGCCGAGTTGTCGCGCGTGAACTCGATGATCGGCAACCTCGACGAGATCACGAAGGACAACGCCCGCCTGGTCGAGCGCGCATCGACCTCGTCGCACGCGATGCTGCAGCGCGCCGACACGTTGCGCGATGCCGTGGCGGCGGTGCGCCTGCAGCAGGGCTCGGCCGACGAGGCGCGTGCACTGGCGGACCGCGCGCTGGCGCACTGGCACGATGTGGGCCGCGAGCGCGCCCTGCAGGATTTCAACGAGCGCGACGGTGCCTTCGTCGACCGCGACCTGTACATCGTGGTGATGGACCGGCACGGCACCTACTCCGCCTTCGGCCTGCGGCCGGACATGCTGGGCCGCAATGTGGTCGACATGGACGGCGTCGACGGCCGGAGCTTCCTGCCCCCGGTGCTGGCCGCGGTGGATGCCGGTGGCGGCTGGGTCAGTTACCAGATCTGCAACCCGCGCAGCGGCGAACTCGAGATCAAGGACGCCTGGGTCGTGCCGCTGGGCAGCGAGGAGCTGCTGCTGTGCGGCGTGTTCAGGCCCGCAGAAGAGGCCCAGCAAAGGCTGGCCGCGTCCTGGAGCGCGGCGTAAGGCTCAGCGGGCGACCGAATGCGGACCTGAGCCTGCAGCTGCCACCGCACGGCTGGCACGTCGCGGTCTGCTGAGCGCGCGCGCCTTCGTGTTGCGGGGCGGGTTTACGGGTTGACTCAGCCGCGATGCCGACTTGCAGAGGCAGCGCTGGCGGAGGCTGTGAGATTCGAACTCACGGGCCCTTGCGAGCCGGCAGTTTTCAAGACTGCTGGGTTAAACCGCTCCCCCAAGCCTCCAGATGCGAGCGCGATTCTAGGAGCCTGCGCGCCCGGGTTCGCGCGCCTGTGCGCACGGCACCTGGATCAGTGCCAAGCGCGGCCCGTCCACGCGCACGGCGCTGAGCGCGCCGCCCCAGACGCAACCGGTGTCGAGCGCCAGCAGCGTGGGCTCCACGCGCAGGCCCAGCGTGCTCCAGTGGCCGAAGGCGATGCGCTCGCCGGCACTGGCGCGGCCGGGCACCTCGAACCAGGGCATGAAGCCGGCGGGCGCGCCGCCTGCGCCTTCTTTCGTCTTGAAGTCCATGTGGCCATCGGCACTGCAAAAACGCAGCCGCGTCAGTGCGTTGATGACGACGCGGTGGCGCTCGTCGCCCTGCAGGGCCTCGTCCCAGCGCGCCGGCGCGTTGCCGTACATGCGGGGCAGAAACTCCGCCAGACCCGGCCCGCGCAGCAGCGCCTCGACCTCGGCCGCCAGCGCCAGCGTGCGCGACACGGTCCAGCCGGGCAGCACGCCGGCGTGCACGCACAGCCAGCCGGCCTCCACGCAGGCCAGGCGGCCGTGGCGCAGCCAGTCGATCCAATGCGCGGCATCGGGCGCGTCGAGCACGTCGCCAAAGCTGTCGTCGCGCTGAAGCTTGCGCGCGCCATGCGCCACGGCCAGCAGGTGCAGATCGTGGTTGCCCAGCAGCCGCACCGCTGACCCACCCCAGGCGGCCACGCGGCGCAGCACGGCCAGCGAGGCCGGGCCGCGGTTGACCAGGTCGCCCAGCAGCACGAGGCGGTCGCGCGAGGGGCTGGCGTCGGCCTCGGCCAGCAGGCGGGCCAGTGCGTCGTCGCAGCCCTGGACGTCGCCAATGAAGAGCGTCATCCGCGCATTCTGCTACGCTGCCGCCCCTCGCTACCGAAGACCGCCGCTTTGCCGGCGGCCCTCATGGACGTTGCGCTTCTGGTGTTTCTGATCCTGCTCAATGGCGCCTTCGCCATGAGCGAAATGGCACTCACGGCATCGCGCAAGGCGCGCTTGCAGGTCATGGTGGAAAGCGGCGAATCCGGCGCGCAGGCCGCGATGGATCTGCACGACAACCCGACCAAGTTTTTGTCCACGGTGCAGATCGGCATCACCTCGATCGGCGTGCTCAACGGCATCGTCGGCGAAGGCGCGTTCGCCGAGCCGTTTGCCGAGTGGCTGGTGGTCTCCTTTGCCCTCACGCCCGAGGTGGCCGGCATCGGCGCCACCGCGCTGGTGGTGATGGTGATCACCGTGCTGACCATCATCTTTGGCGAGCTCGTGCCCAAGCGCCTGGGCCAGCTCTACCCCGAGGCGGTGGCGCGCCTGGTGGCCACGCCGATGAACTGGCTGTCCACGGCCACGCGGCCGCTGGTGGCCTTTCTCAGTCTGGCCACGGAGGGCATTCTTCGCCTGCTGGGTATTCGGGGCGGGCCCTCGCGCGCCGTCACCGAAGAGGAGATCGCGGCGCAGCTGGAAGAGGGCCTGGACGCCGGCGTCATCGAGGCGCAGGAGCACCAGATGGTGCGCAACGTGTTTCGCCTCGACGACCGCCAGATCGGTTCGATGATGGTGCCGCGCGCCGAGATCGTGTGGCTCGACGAATCGGCCACGCTCGAGGAACTGCTGGCCATCGTGGCCGAGAGCGGCCACAGCCGCTACCCGGTGTGCCGCGATTCGCTGGACGACGTGCGCGGCGTGCTCTCGGTCAGCCGGCTGCTGCCGGTGGCCGCCAGGGGCGGCAACATGGATCTGGCCCAGCACATCGAGCCGGCCGTCTTCGTGCCCGAAACGCTGTCGGGCATGGAGCTGTTGGAGAACTTTCGCGCCGCCGGCACCGACCTGGTGTTCGTGGTCGACGAATACGGCGCCGTGCAGGGCCTGATCACCGAGCGTGATCTGCTCGAAGCCATCACCGGCGAGTTCGGTGCCGCCACCGGTGAAGACGCCTGGGCGGTGAAACGACCCGACGGCGGCTGGCTGATGGACGGCCTGATCCCGGTGCCAGAGCTGAAAGACCGGCTCGAGATCAAGGAACTCCCCGAGGAAGACCGTGGCCGTTACAACACCTTGGCTGGCATGATCATGCTGCTGCTGGGCCGCCTGCCGCGCACCGCCGATACGGTGATGTGGGAGGGCTGGCGTTTCGAGGTCGTCGACCTCGACGGCAAGCGTGTCGACAAGGTGATGGCCACCCGCACCGAAACCCCTGGAGAAGACTCTTGATCAATCAGAACCTGCACCGCCGGCCGACGGGCCTGGACAGCATCCAGCACCGCAACCTGAAGCTGAATCTGCCCGTCACCGACTGGAGCGTGGCCAACCAGCTGAACGCCATCTTCGTGGCCGCCGTCGAGTTCATCGACGTCTGCCGCGAGTTCCCGATCGTGTTCGTGAAGGCGGGCACCGAGCCCGATGGCAGCGACTCCATCGCCCCCATCGCCGTGCTCGGCCTGACGCAGAACACCAACCTCTACGTCGCTGGCGACCGCTGGCGTGCGCAATACGTGCCGGCGGTGTTGCGGCTGTACCCGTTCTGCATTGCGCGCATGGACAACGACAAGTTCGCGGTGTGCGTGGACAGCGACTGGTCTGGCGCGCAAACGGCCGAAGGCCAGCCGCTGTTCGACGACCAGGGCCAGCCCACCGAGCTGCTGAAGAACGTGCAGGCGCAGCTCGAGACGCTGGAGAGCGAGATCCAGCGCACGCGCGCCGTGTGCAAGCGCTTCCAGGAGCTGGGCCTGCTGCAAGACATGCGCTTCGACGTCACGCTGCCCGACGGCAGCAAGCACACGGTCGACGGCTTCATGACGCTCGACGACAAGAAGGCCACCGCGCTGCCCGACGACGTGGTGGCCGAGCTGCACCGCAGCGGCCTGCTGGGCCTGATGCACCTGCATTGGGTGAGCATGGGCAACATGCGCCGCCTGGTGGACTGGCACGTCGAGCGTGCGGCAGCGCTCGGCGCGCCGGCCATCGACACGCCGGGGCGCCCGGCCTGAGTGAAGCGGGGTGCGCTGGCCTGCAGTGTCAGGCCGGCTGCCGCAGCGCCGCCACGACCTCGGCCGCTTTCGGGCTGGCGCGCTGCACCCACTCATCGAAGCGCTCGCGCGCAGCCTGGCCGTAGCGCTGGTAGATCTTCCAGCCGACCCAGGCCACCAGCGCCAGCAGCAGCACCGACTTCAACGCCCGCCCGAGGCTGGCGATGACGGCGATGCCCATGCCCAGCGCCACCCACTTGAACCACCAGACGCCGCTGTACGTCATGTAGTTGATGGTGCCGGTGAGGCCGATGACGAATAGCGCGCGAAACGGCATCACGAGCGCCTGCAGCAGGTCTTGCACGGGGCGGGTGACGAGGCTGAACGGGTTCATGAGGCACTCCAGGGCGGGTTGAGCGAGTGCCGTGATGGTGTGGCCGTGTCCTGTGAGAGACCACCGCGTGGCGACGAAACGCAGGCAGACACCGCGAATCGACGGCAGGGCGCGCCAGGCCGTGGCGCCACAATCCGCGCTTCCTTGTTGACACCCCACCGCCACCGATGAGCGTCCGCCTCGCCAAGCCCCGCAAGGGCAGCATTCCCATCCACGTTGTCGACCGCGAGCGCCTCGCCGAAACGCTGGCCACGTTTGAGCCCGCCGGCCGCGCCTGGGTGCAGGCGCTGGGCTTCACGGGCAGTGCCGACAGCCACGTGCTCGTGCCCGGCGCCGACGGCAAGCCCTGCGCGGTGCTGGCCGGCGTGCGGTCAGGGGCCGACCCGTTTGCACTGAGCGCCTTGCCCAAGGCGCTGCCGGTGGGCGCCTACCACCTGGCGCCCAAGGCCGAAGGCGGCGTGGCGCTCGACGACGGCACCGCGGCGCTGTCGTGGGAGCTCGGCGGCTACACCTTCGACCTCTTCAAGCCCGCGCGCCGCGAGCCGGCCGAGCTGACGCTGCCGTCCACCGACGAGGCGCGCCGCGCGCTCATCGTCGCCGAGGCCATGGCAGCCACGCGCGACCTGGTCAACACGCCCGCCGAGCAGATGGGCCCGGGCGCGCTGGCCGAGGCGGTGCGCCTGGTGGCGCAGCAGCACGGCGCGAAGTTCCGCCAGGTGGTGGGCGACGAACTGCTGGCGCAGAACTTCCCTGCCATCCACGCCGTGGGCCGCGCGGCCGATGCCGCTGGTGGGCGCGCGCCGCGGCTGATCGAGCTCACCTGGGGCCGGCCGAAGAGCCCGCTGGTCACCATCGTCGGCAAGGGTGTGTGCTTCGACAGCGGCGGCCTCAACATCAAGGGCGCTGACGGCATGCGCCTGATGAAGAAGGACATGGGCGGTGCCGCGCACGCGCTGGGCCTGGCGCAGCTGATCATGGCGCTGGAGCTGCCGCTGCGTGTGCAGCTGCTGATCCCGGCGGTGGAAAACGCCATCGCGGGCAACGCCTTCCGGCCGGGCGATGTGTTCAAGACGCGCAAAGGCCTGCACATCGAGATCGGCAACACCGACGCCGAGGGCCGCGTGATCCTGTGCGATGCGCTGGCCTATGGCGCCGAAAGCCAGCCGGCGCTGCTGCTGGACATGGCCACGCTCACCGGCGCCGCGCGCGTGGCGCTGGGGGCGCAGCTGCCGGCGCTGTTCAGCCGCGATACGGCGCAGGCGCGTGAGCTGGTGGATCTGGGGCTGCAGATTGGCGATCCGCTGTGGCATCTGCCGCTGTGGGCTGGCTACCACGGCCTCATCGAGAGCGACATCGCCGACATCGTGAACACCGGCCGCGGCGGGCTGGCGGGGGCGATCACGGCGGCGCTGTTCCTGGAAGACTTCGTCCCGGCGCAGCAGGAGTGGCTGCACCTGGACCTGTTCGCGTGGAACGACCAGGCCCGCCCGGGCCGGCCGGTGGGCGGCGAGGCGCAGACGCTGCGCACCTTGCTGGCGTACCTGCAGCGGCGGTTCGGCGGTTGAACTGCGGTATCCGTTCGCGCTGAGCTTGTCGAAGCGCTCGTGGTGCACAGCCAGGGCTTCGACAAGCTCAGCCCGAACGGGAGAGATATCCGTAACCGCCCGGAGATCCGTTCGCGCTGAGCCTGTCGAAGCGCCGGTGCCGCACCGCAATTGCCCCGGTTTCCGCCCGCTTTTCGTCACATCGCCGTCACCACAACCCGGCACACTGCGAAGCACCTCAGGTGGGAACCGGCCGCAACAATGGGCGGAAGTTTGGAACCCGTCACCACCGCCTGAAGTCTCGTTTTCAGACAAAGCCCGCGTGATCGCAAGACACGCGGGCTTTTTCCTGGGCGGGCTCGCTGCCCGGTGCGGTCATCGCCCGCACCACCTGCACCAGCGTGTCGGCGTCGTGCAGCGTGCGCACGGCCTCGTACAGCGCTTGCGCCTCGGGGAAGCGCCGGCGCAGCTGGTTGATCCACTGCTTCAGCCGCCCGGCGCGGTGGCGCGGCTCCACGCGCGGGCGCACCAGGTCGGCATAACGCGGCAACAGCGGGGCCACCTCGGCCCAGCCGGGCGCGGCCAGGCCGCGCAGGGCCAGCGCCAGGCCGGGGTCGGCCACGAGGCCGCGGCCGAGCATCAAGGCGTCGCAGCCGCTTTCGGCCAGACAACGCCGGGCGTCGTCCACCGTCCAGACCTCGCCATTGGCCACCACCCGCAGCGGCTGGCCGACCAGCGCTTCGCGCACGGTGGCGATGCGGTCCCAGTAGGCCGGCGGCCGGTAGCCGTGCACCTTGGTGCGGCCGTGCACCACGAGCTCCGAGGCACCCGCGGCGGCGATGCCGTGTGCGTTGTCTAGCAGCCGGCCGTCGTCCTGGTTGCCCAGGCGCATCTTGGCGCTCACCGGCACGCCGGCCGGCACCGCGCGGCGCACGGCGGCGACGATGGCGTGCACCAGCTCGGGCTCGTCCAGCAGCACGGCGCCGCCGCGGTGGCGGTTCACGGTCTTGGCCGGGCAGCCGAAGTTCAGGTCGATGCCCTCGGCGCCCATTTCGGCCAGCCGCGCCGCGTTGTCGGCCAGCACGGCGGGGTCCGATCCCAGCAGCTGCGCCCGCACCGGCACGCCGGCCGGCGTGCGGCTGCCCTCGCGCAGCTCGGGCATCAGCCGCAGAAACACCCGCGGCGGCAGCAGCCGGTCGGTGACGCGGATGAACTCCGAGACGCAGCGGTCGATGCCGCCGATGCGCGTGATGACGTCGCGCAGGCTGTGGTCGAGCACGCCCTCCATGGGCGCGAGCAGGATCAGGCGGGGCGGCAGCGTGGGCATGGGCGGCGGATTGTGATGCGGGAAAGTCCTGGGATTGAATTCATCGACCGTGCGGTCGAATAATTCGATCCCTGTCGTCGACGCGGTCCCACACCCATGTCCGAACCTCCTCTGCTGGTGGCGCACGAAGGCCCGGTGTGCACCCTCACGCTCAACCGGCCGGCTGCGATGAACGCCTTCACGGCCGAGCTGCATGGCCTGCTGGGGCCCGCGCTCGACGCCGCGGCTGCCAACCCCTCCGTGCGCGTGGTGGTGATCACCGGCGCCGGCCGCGGTTTCTGCGCCGGGCAGGACCTGGCCGATCCGGCGATGCGGGGTGAGGGCGTCGATGTCGGCGCGGTGGTCGAACGCTTCTACAAGCCGCTGGCCTTGCGCATCCGTTCGATGCCGGTGCCGGTGCTGGCGGCCGTCAACGGCGTGGCGGCGGGCGCCGGCGCCAACCTCGCGCTGTGCTGCGACATCGTCGTGGCCGCGCGCAGCGCCAGCTTCATCCAGGCCTTCAGCAAGATCGGCCTCGTGCCCGATTGCGGCGGCACCTGGCTGCTGCCGCGCCTGGTGGGCCGCGCCCGCGCTTTAGGCCTGGCGATGACGGGCGACAAGCTGCCCGCCGAGGCCGCCGAGCGCATGGGCCTGATCTGGCAGTGCGTGGACGACGCCGCCTTTGCCGCCACCGTGCAGGCGCTGGCGGCCAGGCTCGCGCAGATGCCCTCGCGTGCGCTGGCCGAGACGCGCCGGCTCGTCGACAGCTCGGCCCCGGCCGATCTGGCCGAGGCCTTGTCGTGGGAGGCCCAGGCCCAGGGTGAACTCGGCCGCGCGCACGACTTCGCCGAGGGCGTGGCCGCCTTCTTCGCCAAGCGCCCAGCGCAGTTCAAGGACCGCTGAGATGGATTCGCAAGCCCTGGCCGAAGCCTGCCGCGACGCGATGTGGCAGAACGACCGCGCCAGCCGCGGCCTCGGCATGCAGGTGCTTGCCGTCGGCCCCGGCAGCGCCACGCTCACGATGGTGGTGCGCGAAGACATGCTCAACGGCCACGACATCTGCCACGGCGGCTTCGTCACCACCCTGGCCGACAGCGCCTTCGCCTTTGCCTGCAATGGCTACAACGAGGTGACGGTGGCCTCGG
>JAIYDH010000233.1 GCA_027487585.1 Rubrivivax sp. | reverse complement strand
GCCAGCGCCACCACCGGCCCCTGCGCCGTGCGGCAGGGCAGCAGGCGGGCGTCGTAGACGCCGGTGGGCATCTCGCGCGCCCAGAGCCTGTCGAGTTCGGCCTCGGCACTGTCGGGGCGCATGCGGTAGACCACGCCGCGGCAGGCGCCGCCCGGCAGCAGCGCAAACACCAGGCCCGGCTGCTGGGGCGTGCCGCGGTTCACGCGCGAGCGCATGCGCAGGGCCCGGTGCCAGCCGTGCACCAGCGCGGGGCGGTGCTCGGCGGCATCGAACTCCGGGCGCCAGATCAGCGAGGCATAGCCGAAGATCCACCGCTGCGCATGGCCGCGCCACTGCTGGCGCAGGCTGCGCAGTGCCTCGGCGGGGTCGCGCACGGTCAAGTGGGCGAGGTCGGTGGGGGTCGTCACGGTGGATCGGGTACTGCAAGAGGCGCGCCTGCGCGCCGCATCCAGCCTCCAGTCTGCGTCATTGACGCTGTAACTAGGTTTCTTCAGAATCAGAGCCATGGTTACACCCACCGCCTCACTTTCGGCCGCGGTGCTGCGCGTCACGGCGCGCATCCGCGAACGCAGCGCCGGCTTGCGCGGCGCCTACCTCGCCCGGCTTGACCGGCTCAGCATGCGCAAGCCCGGCAGCGACCGCATGGGCTGCGCCAACGTGGCCCATGCCTTTGCCGCGATGCCCGCGAACGACAAGCTGCGCGTGGTGGCCCACAAGGGGCCGCACCTGGCCGTGGTGACGGCCTACAACGACATGCTCTCGGCGCACCAGCCCTACGAGCGCTTCCCCGACGTCATCCGCGACGAGGCCCGCAAGCTCGGCGCCACCGTGCAGGTGGCCGGCGGCGTGCCGGCGATGTGCGACGGCGTCACGCAGGGCCAGCCCGGCATGGAGCTGAGCCTTTTCAGCCGCGACACCATCGCCATGGGCACGGCGGTGGCGCTCACGCACGATGTGTTCGATGCCGTGCTGCTGCTGGGCGTGTGCGACAAGATCGTGCCGGGCCTCCTGATCGGCGCGCTGCACTTCGGCCACCTGCCCTGTGTGTTCGTGCCCGCGGGGCCGATGAGCACCGGCTTGTCGAACAACGAGAAGGCCAAGGTGCGCGAGCAGGCCGCCCAGGGCCTGGTGGGCCGCGACAAGCTGCTCGAGGCCGAGAGCGCGGCCTACCACGGCCCCGGCACCTGCACCTTCTACGGCACCGCCAACAGCAACCAGATGCTGCTCGAGGCCATGGGCCTGCACGTGCCCGGCGCGGCCTTCGTGCACCCGCACGACGGCCTGCGCGAGGCGCTCACGCGCGAGGCCGTGCGCACGGCGGTGGCGATCACCCGTGACGGCGCGCGCTACATGCCGATCGGCCGCCTGGTCGACGAGCGCGCCATCGTCAACGCCATGGTCGCGCTGTTGGCCACCGGCGGCAGCACCAACCACCTCATCCACTGGGTGGCGGTGGCGCGGGCGGCCGGCATCCTGATCGACTGGAGCGACTTTGCCGAGCTGTCGGCCGCCACGCCACTGCTGGCGCGGGTGTACCCGAACGGCAGCGCCGACGTGAACCAGTTCCAGGCCGCGGGCGGACCGGGCTTCGTGCTCCGCGAGTTGCTGGACAGTGGCGCCATGCATGCCGACGCGGCCACGGTGGCCGCGGGCGGCATGGCCGCGTACACCACGCTGCCGCAGCTGCACGAGGCGGCGCCGAATGGCCTGCGCTGGCTGCCGATGCCGCCCGACAGCGGCGACAGCTCCATCGTGCGCATCGCCTCGAAGCCGTTTTCGCCGAGCGGTGGCCTGCGGCTGCTCGAGGGCAACCTGGGCCGCAGCGTCATCAAGATCTCGGCCGTGCCTGACGACCGCCATGTCATCGAAGCCCCGGCGCGGGTGTTCGACAGCCAGGAGGCCATGCTGGCGGCGTTTGCCGCCGGTGAGCTGGAGCGTGACGTGGTCGTGGTGGTGCGCTTCCAGGGCCCGCGTGCCAACGGCATGCCCGAGCTGCACAAGCTCACGCCGCCGCTGGGCGTGCTGCAGGGCAAGGGCTTCCGTGTCGCACTGGTCACCGACGGCCGCATGAGCGGCGCCAGTGGCAAGGTGCCGGCGGCCATCCACGTCAGCCCCGAGGTGCTGGCCGGCGGGCCGCTGGGGCTGGTGCGCGACGGCGACGTGATCCGCCTCGATGCCGAGGCGGGCACCTTGCAGGCGCTGGTGGATGCCGTGGAGTGGTCGCGCCGCAAGCCGGCCGAGCCCGGCGCTGAGTGGCTCGAGACCCATGCCCACGACCTGGGCCGTGACCTCTTCGCCGGCATGCGCCGCAATGTGCTGACGGCCGAAGAGGGCGCTGTCACTTGGCTGTGAGCCTACGCGGGGGCCGGGCATGTTGAAGCGCTGCGGTCCTCCGTTCGGGCTGAGACTCTCCAGGCCACCCAGTCCTTCGTTCGGGCTGAGTCCGTCGAAGCGTTTCACTCTGCTGCTCGGGCTGAGGCTGTCGAAGCGCTGCACTCTTCCGTTCGGGCGCAGACTGCCCCGGCCATCCAGTCCTCCGTTCGGGCTGAGCCTGTCGAAGCCCCCGTTCACCGCCAGCGCTTCGACAGGCTCAGCGCGAACGGGTTTGCTCACCACCAGCGCTTCGACAGGCTCAGCGCGAACGGGTGTGCGCACCACCAGCGCTTGGACTAGCCCAGCCCTTTCGCGGGCCTGAGAACCCGGACCCGACACCTGGCTCCCAAGTCAACAACCGAGACCCGCATGCTCGACACCCGAAGCCTCGCCAGCCATGGCCCCGTGATCCCGGTCATCGTCATCCAGCGCCTGGAGCAGGCCGTGCCCCTGGCCCGCGCGCTGGTCGACGGCGGCGTGAAGGTGCTGGAGGTGACGCTGCGCACGCCAGTGGCGCTGGCGGCCATCGAGGCCATCGCACGCGCTGTGCCCGAAGCCGTGGTGGGCGCCGGCACGCTGCGTTTGCCGGCCGATGCAAAGGCCGCGCGCGATGCCGGCAGCAGCTTTGCCGTGAGCCCGGGTTACACCTCGGCGCTGGGCGCCGCCTGCCGTGCCGCCGGCCTGCCGCTGCTGCCCGGCGTGGCGACCGGGAGCGAGGTGATGGCAGCCATGGCCGACCGCCTGGACTTCCTGAAGTTCTTTCCGGCGCAACAGGCCGGCGGCATGCCGATGCTGAAGGCGCTGGCCGGGCCGTTCCCGGACATCGCCTTCTGCCCCACGGGCGGCATCACGCTGGAGACGGCGCCGCAGTTCCTGGCGTTGCCGAATGTCCTGGTGTGCGGCGGCTCCTGGTTGACGCCGGCCGACGCGGTGGAAGCCGGCGACTGGGCGCGCATCACGCGGCTGGCGCGCGAGGCGCAAGCGCTGCGCGCCTGACTCGCACGGGCCGGCCGCGGGCTACTGGGTCGGCTTGATGGCCCCGCCATCGGCCGCGGCCCGGCGTGCCGCCACCTGCATGTCCATGTGTCGGCAGCCCGGCGTCGACGCCATCGCGCGCTGCGCCTCGGCTCGTTGCTTGTCGAGCTTGCAGACGCTGGACTTCAGCGTCATGCCGTTCTCCCAAAGACCGGGCGACACGCTGGGCTTGGCCATGGCGGACGACGTCGCCAGCAGAAGTGTCAGCGCAGCAACGCCGCAGGTGGTGTCATCACGGGTTCTCCTTCGGCCGCCCCGTGTCGCGTACCAGCTCGGCCATCGTCCATCCCGCCGACGATGGCGTGGCAGCGGCAGCGGCAGCGGCAGCGGCTGGCGCCTCGGCTGCCAGGCCTTGCGCCACGCCGGTGCGGTCGGTCTCATCGCGGTTCTGGCTGACCTTCCACTTGCCCACGAGTGAGTCGAGCGGGATGCGGATGCCGACGATGGCGCGCAGCATCTGCTGCACGTAGTCCTCGGGCGCGTCGTCCACGGCCCAGGGCGCGGCGCGCGGGGTTTCGTGCACGTCGGTGAGCAGGCCCACCAGCTCGCGCAGCCAGGGGGCATCGTCCACCGCCTGCAGCGTGCCGCGGGCCTGCACCATCGTGTAGTTCCAGGTCGGCACCACCTTGCCGTGGCGCGCCTTGCTCGGGTACCACGAGGGCGTGACGTAGGCCTGCGGGCCGTGGAACACCGCCAGCACCGCCTGCCCGTCGGCATGGCGCCACAGCGGATTGGCGCGGGCCACGTGGCCGCGCAGCTCGGCCGGGGCATCGGGGGCAAGGTGCAGGTGCAGCGGCACCAGGTCGGCCGTGGTGCCGTGCGCGCCGCTCACCACCAGCGTGGCCAGCGGGTAGGTCGACATCAGCGCGTGCAGCGCTGCGGTGTCGTGTTGCTCGAAATGGGCAGGCAGGTACATCGTGGCGCCTCGCTTGTGTTCAGCTGGCCGCGCGGCGCTCGATCAGTTCGATCTTGTAGCCGTCGGGGTCGGTGATGAAGGCGATGACGGTGGCGCCGCCCTTCACCGGGCCCGCCTCACGCGTGACGGCGCCACCCAGAGCCAGGGCCTTGTCGCGCACCGCAGCGCACGTGGCGGCCGCGTCGTCCACGCCGATGGCGATGTGGCCGTAGGCCGTGCCGAGCTCGTAGCGCTCGACGCCGTAGTTGTAGGTGAGCTCGATCTCGGCGTGCCCGGGGTTGGGGCCGTAGCCGACGAAGGCCAGGTCGTATTGCTGGTCGGGCCGCGTCGTGGTGCGCAGCAGCGTCATGCCGAGCACCTGGGTGTAGAAGTCGATGGAGCGCTGCAGGTTGCCCACGCGCAGCATGGTGTGGAGGAGATTCATGCGATGGATTATTCGCCAAGCCCCAGCAGCACGGCCACGCCCAGGCTCAGGAACACCACCGCCGCGATGCGGTGCACCCACTGGATGGGCACGCGCTTGAGCAGCGCATCCCCGAGCCACAGTGCCGGCGCGTTGGCCAGCATCATGCCCAGCGTGGTGCCGGCGGTCACCACCACCGGGGCATCGAAGCGCGCCGCCAGCATCACGGTGGCGATCTGCGTCTTGTCGCCCATCTCGGCCAGGAAGAATGCGATCACCGTGAGGCCGAACACGCCCCAGCGGCCGGTGCCGGCGCCTTCGACCTCGTCACCGGCGTCGTCGGGCTTGAGCATCCACAGCGCCACGGCGATGAAGCTGATGCCCAGCAGCCAGCGCATCACCTCGGGGCTGAGCCAGCGGGTGACCAGCGTGCCGAGGGCCGCCGCTCCCGCGTGGTTGGCCAGCGTGGCCACCAGGATGCCGGCGGCGATGGTCCAGGGCTGACGCCAGCGCGCCACCAAGAGCAGGGCGAGCAGCTGCGTCTTGTCGCCCATCTCGCCCAGGGCGACGACGCCGGTGCTGACGGCGAAGGCTTCGAAGCTCAACGCGGGCCTACGCCGATCACACCGGCACGGTGTAGTTCAGCGTCATGCGCCCGCCGTCGACGACGACGATCTCGCCCGTCATGTAGCTCGCGGCATCGGACAGCAGGAAGGCGCAGACGTCCGCGATCTCCTCGGGCTCGCCCAGGCGCTTCATGGGCGTGCGGCTCATGATGCGCGCCTTGGCCTCGTCGCTGGTGAGCACGGCGCTGCGCGCCAGCTCGGTGGCGATGGTGCCCGGCGCCACGGCATTGACGCGCACGCCCTGGTCGGCCAGCGACAGCGCCATCACGCGCGTGAGCTGGTTGATGGCGCCTTTGCTGGCGTTGTAGCTGGCGATGCTGGGGATGGCCAGCGTGCCGTTGACCGAGCTCATGTTGACGATGGCGCCGCGTGAGTCGCCGGTGCGCCCAACCATGTGCCGCGCCACCGCCTGGCCGACCAGGAAGCTCCCCTTCAGGTTGACGGCAATCACGGCGTCCCAGTCGGCCTCGGTGACCTCGAGGAAGGGCGCCGCCCGAAAGATGCCGGCGTTGTTGACGAGGCCGTCGACGTGGCCGAAGCGCGCCAGCGTGGCGGCCAGCGCGGCGTCGACGCTGGCCTTGTCGGCGACGTTGCAGTGCTGGTAGGCCACGGCCGCGCCGGAGCCCGCCAGCGCCTCGGTCAGCGCCTGGCCGGGGCCGTCGGCCACGTCCCACAAGGCCACGGCTGCGCCGTCCTGCACGAGGCGGCGTACGCAGGCTTCGCCGATGCCCTGCGAGGCGCCGGTGACGATGACGACACGGCCTTGCAGGCCGAAGTGGACGGTGGATGAGCTCATCGGGCGGGGCGGTCAGCTGCGGGGGCGGCAGTTTACGGCTGCCGTGTCGCCCTCAGCCTCGCGCCGGCCGGTCCAGCCAGACGGCCATGCCCTGGGCGTTGAGCTCCAGGTCGATGGCCAGCAGCTCGGCGATGCGGGCTTCGTCGAAGGCCACGCCGTGCGCGCGCAGGCTGCGCGAGAAGATCGCCAGCTGGCCCAGCTTCAACGCCTGGTGCCGAGCTGCCGCGTCGGGCTGTCCGCGTTGGCTTTCGCCCAGCGCCACCATCTCCGCCAGCAGGCCTTGCAGCAGCGCGCCCAGGCGCGGCACGTCGTCCACGCGACCGTAGTGCGTGAGGTACATGCAGCGCGGCGCCTTGGCCAGCAGCCGCGTGATCGAGGCCTGCAGCGCCTCGGGCTCGAACTGCACCGGCGTCGAGGTCG
>JAIYDH010000351.1 GCA_027487585.1 Rubrivivax sp. | reverse complement strand
CTTCTCGCGCCGCCGTTCCGCCCGGCGCCCCCGACGCCGCAGACGCCCGCAGCCGGCTGCTGATGGCGGCCATCCGGCTGTTTGCGCTGCAGGGCTTCTCCAAGACCTCGACGCGCGAGCTGGCCGAAGCGGCGCAGGTCAACGTCGCCGGCATCAGCTACTACTTCGGCGACAAGGCGGGCCTGTACCGCGCGGCCTTCCTGGAGCCGATGGATCCCACCGAGGACCTGGCGCGCTTCACCGACACGGCGCTGCCGCTGCGCGACGCGCTGGCCGGCTTCTACGCCGGTTTCCTGGAGCCGCTGCGCCACGGCGACGAGGCGCGGCTGTGCACCAAGCTGCACCTGCGCGAGATGCTCGAAAGCACCGGCCTCATCGACAACGGCCTGGCCAGCAGCATCCAGCCGTTGCACGACGCGCTGGTGGCGCTGCTGGTGCGCCACCTCGGCCTGGCCGAGGCGGACGCCGAACTGCAACGCCTGGCCATCTGCATCGAGGGCCTGGGCGTGCAGCTGCACGTGGGCCTGGACATCAACGAGGCGCTGGTGCCGGGCGTGAACACCCGCCCCGGTGCCATCGACCACTGGCATGACACGCTCGTGCGTGCCGCGCTGGCCATGGTGCAGGCCGAGGCCGCGCACCGCGGCGTGGTGCTGTCGCCGTCTCCCGAACGGCCCTCTCCCGAACGGCCCTCTACCGAACGGAACCCCACATGAACCGAACCCTGTGGCCCACGCTGCTGGCCGCCGCCACCCTGGCCGGCTGCGCGACGCCCAACGCCCCTGATCGCACCGGCGCGCCGCCGTTGGCTGTCGCCAGCGCCTGGCAGGCGCCGTTGCCGCATGGCGGCCGCAGCGAAGACCTGGCGCGCTGGTGGAGCCAGTTCGACGACCCGTTACTGCCGGAGCTGATCGCCGCCGCGCAGGCGGCCAGCCCCACGCTGGCTTCGGCACAGGCGCGCATCGCGGCGGCACGGGCGGCTGTGGTGGCCAGCGGGGCGCAGGCCGTGCCCCGGCTCGACGCGGTGGGCAGCGTGCTGCAAGGCCGCAACGTGCCCGACACGCCCACCAGCACCAGCACCAGCCTAGGCCTGCAGGCCTCGTGGGAGCTCGATCTGTTCGGTGGCGTGGCCGCAGCCGGCCGCGCCAGCGTACAGCGCCTGCGCGGTGCCGAGGCTGGCTGGCACGAGGCGCGCGTGTCGCTCGCCGCCGACGTGGCCACCGCCTACGTCAGCCTGCGCGCCTGCGAGGCCCAGCTGGCGCAGACGCGAGCCGATGCCGAGTCGCGCGACGAAAGCGCCCGCCTCACCGACCAGTCGGCGCGCGCCGGCTTCACCGCCCCGGCCGATGCCGCGCTGGCCCGCGCCGGCGCGGCCCAGGCGCGCAGCCAGGCGCGGGCCCAGCAGGCGCAGTGCGACACGCTGGTGAAAGGCCTGGTGGAGCTCACCGACCGTGCCGAGCCTGCCTTGCGCACGCAGCTGGCCGCTGGCCGCGCGCGGCTGCCGTCGGCCCCGGCCCTGGCGCCGGTTTCTCTGCCGGCGCAGCTGCTCGCGCAGCGGCCCGACCTCGCCGCCGCCAGTGCCGCCGTGCAGGCCGCCGCGGCCGACGTGGCCGCGACCCGGGCCAACGAACTGCCGCGCGTCTCGCTCAGCGGCTCGCTGGCGCTCGCTTCGGTGCGCAGCGCCGGCATCAGCAGCAATGGCAACACCTGGTCGCTGGGCCCGTTGGTGGTGAGCCTGCCACTCTTCGACCGCGGCAGCCGCCGCGCCGCCACCGCCGCATCAGAAGCCGCGTACGACGACGCCGTGGCGCAGCTACAGGCCTCGGCGCGGCGCGCGCTGCGCGAAGTGGAAACGGCGCTGGTGTCGCTCGACGCCACAGCCGCACGCGAGCGCGATGTGCTGGGCGCGGCCGCCGACTTCGAAGCCTCGCTCAACGCCACCGCGGCACGCCAGCGCGGCGGTCTGGCCAGCCTGCTCGACCTGGAAGCGGCGCGCCGCAACGCCGTGCAGGCGCGCAGCGCGCTGATCGAACTGCAGCGCGAGCGCGCCAGCGCCTGGATCGCGCTGTACCGCGGCCTCGGCGGCGGCTGGACCCCGGCCGACGCCGTGACGGCCCGCCAAACCGCCCCGGCCGCGTCCCTTGCACCGAACCCCTGATTTCCCCATCTCGATGGAACCGCTCATGAACGTCTCGACCCTGAAGAAGCCGATCGCCCTGGCCGTGGCCACCCTGCTGCTGGCCGGTGGCGCCGGCGTGACCCTGCTGGTGCATGCGGCCGACGACAAGGCCCCGGCCGCCACCGCACCCCGCCCCGCGCTCACGGTGACCGTGACGACGCCGACGCGCGCCACCGTGGCCACGGGCGTGGCCGCCAACGGCAACGTCGCGCCCTGGCAGGAGGCCATCGTCGGCGCCGAGGCCAACGGCATGCGCCTGGCCGAGGTTCGGGTGAACGTCGGCGACATCGTGCGCAAAGGCCAGGTGCTGGCCACCTTCGACAGCCAGATGGTGAACGCCGATCTCGCGCAGAGCCGCGCCGCCGTGGCCGAGGCCGAGGCCATGCTGGCCGAGGCCGCCGCCAATGCGCAGCGCGCCCGCGACCTGCAGCCCAGCGGCGCCTTGAGCGCGCAGCAAGTCGCGCAACTGCTCACCGCCGAACGCACCGCCCAGGCCCGGCTCGAGGCCGTGAAGGCGGCGCAGCAGGTGCAGCAGCTGCGCCTGCAGCAGGCCCAGGTGCTGGCGCCCGACAGCGGCGTCATCAGCGCGCGCAGCGCCACTGTGGGCGCCGTGGTGCCGGCCGGCAGCGAGCTGTTCCGCTTGATCCGGCAAAGCCGCCTCGAGTGGCGCGGCGAGGTCGCCGCCACCGAGCTGGCACAGATCAAGCCGGGCCAGAAGGTCACGGTCAGCGGCGGCGGCGCCGCCGTCACCGGCACCGTGCGCATGGTGGCGCCCACGGTCGACGCTGCCACGCGAAATGCCCTCGTCTACGTCGACCTACCCGACACCGCCGGCCGCCTGAAGGCCGGCATGTTCGCGCGTGGGGAATTCGCCACCGGCAGCAGCACCGCGCTCACCTTGCCGCAGACGGCCGTGCTGCTGCGCGACGGCTTCAGCTACGTGTTCACCGTGGCACCCGACGGCCGCGTGTCGCAAGGCAAGGTGAGTACCGGCCGCCGCAGCGGCGACCGCGTCGAGATCCTGCAAGGCCTGGATGAGAAGGCCCGCGTCGTGGCCAGCGGCGGCGGCTTCCTGGCCGACGGGGACACGGTGCGCGTGGTCGACGCCGCGCCGGCCCTCAAGGCCGCAGCAACGAAGTGAACAGCCCACGAACGAGCGAAGGCGGAGTCCACCCATGAACGTTTCTTCCTGGTGCATCAAGAACCCGATCCCGGCCGTGATGCTGTTTGTGATGCTGACGCTGGCCGGCCTGCTGGGCTTCCAGAAGATGAAGATCCAGCAGTTCCCCGACATCGACCTGCCGACGATCAACATCACCGCCAGCCTGCCCGGCACCGCGCCCGCGCAGATGGAGACCGAGGTCGCGCGCAAGCTCGAGAACGCCGTCGCCTCGCTGACGGGCGTGAAGAACATCTACACCAAGGTGCAGGATGGCGTGGCCATCGTCACCGTGGAGTTCCGCCTCGAGAAGCCCACGCAGGAGGCGCTGGACGACGTGCGCAGCGCCGTCAGCGGCGTACGCGCCGACCTGCCGGCCGAATTGCGTGACCCCGTCGTCACCAAGCTCGACCTGGCAGGCGCGCCCATCCTCACCTACACCGTGGCCTCCAGCCGCATGGACGACGAGGCGCTCTCGTGGTTCGTCGACAACGACGTGAAGAAGGCCATGCTGTCGGTGCGCGGCGTGGGCGCCGTCAACCGCGTGGGCGGTGTCACGCGCGAGGTGCGCGTGGAGCTCGACCCGGGCAAGCTGCTGTCGCTGGGCATCGGCGCGGCCGACATCAGCCGCCAGCTGCGCGCCGTGCAGGCCGACGCACCCGGGGGCCGCGCCGACGTGGGCGGCATCGAGCAGAGCGTGCGCACCATCGCCACGGTGCAGAGTGCCGAGCAGCTGGCGCGCCTGGAGCTGGCCCTGCCCGACGGCCGACGTGTCCGCCTTGATCAGGTGGCCACCGTCACCGACACCGTGGCCGAGGTGCGCAGCGGCGCGCTGATCAACGGCAAGCCGGCGGTGGCTTTCGAGATCCAGCGCAGCCGCGGCGCCGGCGAGACGGATGTGGCCGACGGCGTGCGCGCGGGGCTGGAGAAGCTGCGCGCCGAGCACCCCGACATCGTCATCACCGAGGCCTTCAACTTCGTCCAGCCCACGGTCGAGAACTTCCACGGCAGCATGATCCTGCTGCTCGAAGGCGCCGTGTTGGCGGTGGTGGTGGTGTGGTTCTTCCTGCGCGACTGGCGCGCCACGCTGGTGGCGGCCACGGCGCTGCCGCTGTCCATCATCCCGGCCTTCGCGGTGATGCACTTCACCTTCGGCTTCACGCTCAACATCGTCACGCTGCTGAGCATGAGCCTGGTGGTGGGCAT
>JAIYDH010000065.1 GCA_027487585.1 Rubrivivax sp. | reverse complement strand
TTCGACCTGCGCATCGAGGCCGACGCCGCAGCGCGCCGCGCCGGGCGCTGGATGTTTCCGCTGGTCGGCGCGCTGATCAACCTGCGCTCGCGCCTGAGCGGCATCGCCACCGGCGACCAGGCGATCTTCGTGCGAACATCGCTCTTCCAACAACTCGGCGGTTATGCCGATCAGCCCTTGATGGAAGACATCGAGCTCTGCCGCCGCCTGAAGGCACTGCCCGCCGCCGGCGCACCGGCCTGCCTGCGCACACGCGTGGCCACCTCGGGCCGGCGCTGGCAGCAGCACGGGGTGTGGCGCACCATCGTGCTGATGTGGTGGCTGCGCTGGCGCTACTGGCGCGGCGACAGCGCCGAGGCGCTGGCGCGGCTGTACCGCTGATGGGGGCCCGGCTCATGATGCGCGGCCAGAGGGTTGCACGGCCATCCAGCGCTCCGGACGGGGCCCTTCGACAGGCTCAGGGCGAACGGTGGGGGAGTGCACCCGTTCGGGCTGCTCCCCACTCCGCTCTTGCTGCCTGCCTATCCGTTCGGGGTGCCTCCCCCTCCGTTCGGGCTGCCTCCCCCTCCGTTCGGGCTGCTTCCCCCTCCGTTCGGGCTGAGCCTGTCGAAGCCCTGCCTCCGACGCGCACCCTGCCCGTGAACCGCCATGCCCACCGCTGAACGCGCCCTGCTGCACCGGGGCGGCAGCCGTGGCACCTGGGGCAGCCTCGGGCTCTGGTACGACCAGGCCGAGGACTACGCCCAGGCCTGCGAGGCCCTGGCCCGCGCCGTCGGCGCCGCGGCCGGCATCGAACCTGGCGAGCGCGTGCTCAGCATCGGCAGCGGCGCCGGCGACGAGCTGCTGCTGTGGGCGCTGGGCTTCGGCGCCACCGAGGTCTGGGGCGTCGAGCGCGATCCACGGCTGGTGGCCGCCGCGCAGCGCTTGGTGCAACACACGCCGTTGCCGCAGGGCACCGCTGTGCACGTGCTCGCGGGCGATGCCGCAAAACTCGGCACGCTGGCGCTGCCGCGCCGACACTTCGACCGCATCGTCTGCGTCGACGCCGCCTACCACCTGAGCCCGCGCGAGCCCTTCCTGCGCAGCCTGACGGGCCTGCTGCGGCCTGGCGGGCGTTTCGCAATGACCGACCTCACGCTCGGCCCGCCCACCCGCCGCGGCTGGGGCTGGCTGCTGCGTGCCGCCGCCCAGCTGGCTGGCGTGCCGCGGCACGAGCTGCTGCCGCTGCCGGCGCAGCTGGCGCGCCTGCGCTCGGCCGGGTTTGCCGACGTGCAGTCGCTGGCACTCGATGCCACGGTGCTGGACGGCTTTGCGCGCCATGTGCGCTGCCAGAGCCGGCTCGTCGCACGCACCGCCCTGCACCGCGACTGGCGCCGCCCGGGCGTGACGGCGCGCCTGATCGGCCCCTGCCGCGCCGCCGGGCTGGGCTACGCGCTGCTCAGCGGCGCCGTGGTGTCGAGTGCCGAGCCCACGCCCAAGGCCGAGGCCACCGCCAGCGCCGAGCGCACCGCGCTCTCGAGCAAGGGCACGCCGGTTTCGGCGTAGCTGCCGGCCAGCCACACGCGGCGCGGCGCGCTACCTGCCGCCGCGGGCCGCTGCCAGCACGCGAGCAGCGCCGCGAGCGCGCGCTCGCTGTCGAGGCTGACCAGCGGCCGCTCGAAGCGCGCCTCGGCGATCAGGCTGCCGGCGCGCGGGGCACGCTGCGGCTGCACGGTCTGGAAGATCGGCGTCGCCGCACGCAAAGACGGCTGCACGGCGTTGAGCCAGATGGTGCTTTCGGGCCGCTCGGCCGCGGGGTCGACGTAGGCGTGCACCGGGCTCCAGTGGCGGCGCTGCAGCGGCATCAGGCCGGCGTCGCGGTGCATCAGCACCGTCAGCGCGCGGGTACGAAAACGCGCCAGCAGGGCCGCCTCTTCCGCCGGCGCCTCGGGCCACAGCTGCAGGGCCTGCGCGGCATTCGTGGCGAGCACGGCATGGTCGAAGCGCTGCGCCTCGGCGCCGCGGCGCTGCACCAGCACACCGCCCGGCGTGGCCGCGATGCGCTCCACGCCGGCATCGCAGACCACGCGCTGCAGCGGCGCCACCAGGCGCGCCGCCACCTCGTCGGCCCCGTGCACGGCGCGGCGCACGCTGTCGCGCGCCAGGCCGGCGCCCCAGTAGCCGGCCACCACGGCGGCGGGCACGGCGCGTGCGTCGGCGTTGGTGCAGGTGGCGATGGTGGCCAGCGCCGGCCACAGCAGGCCCTCGACACACTCGGGCGCGATGCGCTCGGCCGCGACGAACTCACCGATGCTCGTGCCGCCCAGCGCGCCGGCCGACGCCGCGGCGCGCAGCCGGGCCTGCAGCCGCAGCGCGCCGAAGGCGATGCGGCGAGCACGTGTGGACAGCAGATCGTGCGGCGCCACCAGCGGCCAGCTGCGGCCACCCAGGCGCAGGTTGCGCCAGCGGAAGTAGGGCCGGCCATCGGGCCCGCTGAAGGTGGTGGCGTAGTTCACCGGCTCGGTGGCCACGCCCAAGGCGGCGTACAGGCGCACCAGCGTCGGGTAGTAGCCGGGATAGAACACGCGCAGCGGCACGTCGGC
>JAIYDH010000155.1 GCA_027487585.1 Rubrivivax sp. | reverse complement strand
AGTTCGTGGCCATCATGGGCCCGAGCGGCTCGGGCAAGTCCACCGCGATGAACATCCTCGGCTGCCTGGACACGCCCAGCGCCGGCCAGTACCGCTTCAAGGGCACGCGCGTCGAGGCCTTGTCGCGCGACCAGCGGGCGCGGCTGCGCCGCCGCTACCTGGGCTTCGTGTTCCAGGGCTTCAACCTGCTGGCCCGTACCTCGGCGCAAGAGAACGTCGAGCTGCCGCTGCTGTACCGCGGCGATGCCGCCGCAGCGCGCCGATCGGCCGCCACCCAGGCGCTGGCCGCGGTGGGCCTGGGCGGCTGGGAGCGGCACACGCCGGCGCAGCTGTCGGGCGGGCAGCAGCAGCGCGTGGCCATCGCGCGGGCCATCGTCACCGAGCCCGCCGTGGTGCTGGCCGACGAGCCCACCGGCAACCTCGACACCGCGCGCAGCCACGAGATCATGGGCCTGCTGCTGGCGCTGAACCGCGACCACGGCATCACCGTGCTGATGGTGACGCACGAGCCCGACATGGCCGCCTACGCGCGCCGCATGGTGCACTTCCGCGACGGCCTGATCGAGCGCGACGAGGCCAACCCGACGCCCACGCTCGAGGCGCCGCTGCCGGCGCCGGCCGAAGCGGCCTGAGAGCCTGAAGGTCGCACCGCGATGCTCTACAGCGTCTTCATGCTCGCCCTGCGTTCGGTGCAGCGCAACCTGCTGCGATCGTTCCTCACCATCCTGGGCATCGTCATCGGCGTCAGCGCCGTCATCACGATGGTGACGCTGGGCAACGGCGCCACGGCGGCCATCGAGGCCAAGATCACGAGCCTCGGTGCCAACCTGCTGATGGTGAGCCCGGGCCAGCGCATCGGCGGCGGTGGTGGCGGCGGCGTTCCGCAGTTCACCGAGGCCGACGCCGAGGCCGTGGCCACGCAGATCGGCGGCGTGGCCGAGGTGGCGCCCCAAAGCCGCGCCAGCGCCACCGTGGTGGCCAACGGTCGCAACTGGGCCACCAGCGTGAGCGGCACCACCAACGCCTGGTTCAGCGCCGGCAACTGGGAGCTCGCGAGCGGCCGCTTCTTCACGCCCGAGGAGCACAGCGTCGGCGCCGCCGTGTGCATCGTCGGCGAGACGGTGCGGCGCGAGCTCTGGGGCGGCGCGCCCGGCAGCACCGGCCTCGGCGAGCAGCTGCGCATCCGCCAGTTCTCGTGCCAGGTGGTCGGCATCCTGGCGCCCAAGGGGCAGGGCGGCATGGGCGACCAGGACGATGGCGTCATCGTGCCGCTGCACACGCTGCAGCGCCGCGTCACCGGCAGCCGCCGCGTCAACTTCCTGATGGTGGCCATGGCCGAAGGCGCCGACAGCGCGCCGCTGAAGGCCAGCCTGCGCCAGCTGCTGCGCGAGCGGCGCAAGCTCGCCGCCGGCGACGACGACAACTTCAACATCTTCGACACCCAGCAGCTTGCCGACACGCTGAGCAGCACCATGGGCGTGCTCACCGACCTGCTCGGCGCCGTGGCCGCGGTGAGCCTGCTGGTGGGCGGCATCGGCATCATGAACATCATGCTGGTCAGCGTCACCGAGCGCACGCGCGAGATCGGCCTCAGGCTGGCGGTGGGCGCGGTCGAGCGCGAGGTGCTGCTGCAGTTCCTGATCGAGGCCGTGGTGCTGTCGGCGCTGGGCGGGCTGGTGGGCGTGCTGCTGGCCACGGTGGCTTCTTGGGGCGGGGCGCGGCTGATGGCGGTGCCGTACGTGTTCGACCCCGTCATCAACGGCGTGGCGCTGGTGTTCTCGGCGGCCATCGGCATGGTCTTCGGCTACCTGCCGGCGCGGCGCGCGGCGCAGATGGATCCGATCGAGGCGCTGCGCCACGAGTAGCTGCGGCGGCCTGTGCGCCGTCGCACCGACACGCGCCGGCCCGGGGCTTACAAGCGCCGAGGAGCCTTCTGCTCCCAAGGCACCGCACCCCGATGAACAAGTTCCTGCTCGCCGTATTCGACAACGAACCCGCCGCCGATGCCGGCATGCACGCCCTGCAGGCCTTGCACCGCACGGGCGACATCACGCTGTACGGCACGGGCGTGCTGGCGCGCGACGCCGAGGGCCTGCTGCACGTGCGCAAGGGCCTGGACACCGGCAGCGACGACGGCAAGGCCACCGGCCTGGCGGTGGGCGCCCTGATCGGCCTGCTGGGCGGGCCGGCAGGCTTTGCGCTCGGCGCCCTCGCCGGCACGGCGGCGGGTGCGCTGCGCGACTTCTGGGTGGCCGGCGTCGGCATCGACTTCGTCGAGCAGGCGCAGCGCAGCCTGCAGGCGGGCCAGGTAGCCCTGCTGGCGGAGATCGAGGAAGAGTGGATCGTGCCGGTCGACGTGGCGCTCGAGGCCGCCGGCGGCCGCGTCATGCGGCGCGGCCGCCAGGAGCTGGCCGAGGCGCACAACGACCATGAGATCGAGGCTCTGAAGCAGGAGATCGCCGAACTCGAGTCCGAGGCCTCAGCGGCGGGCGGCGCCGCGCTGGCGCGCGTGAAGGCGCAGCTGCTGGCGGTGCGAAGCGGCCAAGACAGGGCGCTTCAGCGGGCGCGAGACCGCGTCGAGGCCCTGGGCGTCGAAGGCCATGCCAAGGCGCAGGCGCTGAAGGCGCAGTGGGCTCAGGCCCAGGGCGACATGAAGGCCCGTATCGACGGGCGCATCGAGCGCGTGCGCACCGCGCAGCAGGCGCGTGGCGCCAAGCTGTCGCGCGCCTGGGGTCTTGCCAAGGAAGCGCTGGCCCCGTGATCCGCGTGCCTGCAGGGCCGGCCGATCGCAGCCGCGGGGCCCTGTTCGCCCATCTGCTGCGCCGGGCCTTGGTGCCGGTGCTGGTGCTGTTGGCGGTGTGGGCATTGGCCGGGTTTCTGGTCCAGGTGGCCCGGCAATCGGTGCGGCAAGGCCTTGAACTGCAGCAGGCACGGGCGCTGCAACACGAGTCGCACTGGCGCTGCCAGGCCCTGCGCCCCCGCGCGGCGCGCCTGCGCTGCGACGCGCTGGTGTCCGAGCGCCCCCCGGCCGACAGCGCCACGTTGCAGGACCTCGTGACCGAAGCCGAGGCCGCCACCCCTTGAGCGAACGAACCGCTGGCCTGCAGCAAAGGGCGGCACCGGCGTTCGCCTGCGCACAGACCCCGCGCGGCAGGCGGCCTATCTTGCGTTTGGCGCTGTCGCCACCTTCGGGCAGCCGCATCCCCCACCACCCACATCCCTCAGGAACAGGAGCGCCCATGGTCAGCAACTACCTCACCCGCGACAACTTCGGCATGTATGCCCACAGCGCCCCCGGCCCAGGCCCGGCCCTGATGGGCGCCGACACCCTGCTGGGCAACGACGTCTACAACAAGCAAGGCGAGGATCTTGGCGACATCAAGGAATTCATGATCGACATGGCCACCGGCAAGGTCGCGTATGCGGTGCTGTCGTTCGGCGGACTGCTCGGCATGGGCGACAAGCTCTTTGCCGTGCCCTGGGCCGCGATGACCCTGGACACCGTGGAAAAGCGCTTCACGCTCGACGTGCCCAAGCCGACGCTGAAGGACGCGCCCGGCTTCGACAAGGACCACTGGCCCTCGATGTCGGACCGCACCTGGGCCGGCGGCGTGCACAAGTTCTACGGCACGCCTTACCTCAACGACTGAAGGGAACCACCATGAACAAGGACCAGGTCAAGGGCACGATCAAGGACACCGCCGGCAAGCTGCAAGAGGCCACCGGCAAGGCCATCGGCAGCGACGAGCAGCGCCTGAAGGGCCTGCTCAAGCAGGGCGAGGGGCGGGCGCAGAAGGCCGTCGGCAACGTCAAGGAAGCCGTCAAGGACCTGCGCAAGAAGTAGTCATCGAGCCGGCGGCCGGTGCCTTGCCGGGCCGCGCCGCCGGACGAGTTTTTCCCTCTTTCGGAGCTTTACTCCCATGAACAAGCGAACTACCCGACTGCTGCTTGGCAGCACCCTGGCCGCCGTGGCCGCCACCGGCCTGATCGGCTGCAACAAGGCGCCCGACAGCAGCACCACGACGAACGCCCCGACAGCGAGCACCGGCACGACGATGGGCACCGATGTCAGCGACTCGGCCATCACGGCCAGTGTCAAGTCGGCGCTGCTGGCCGATGCCGTCGTCAAAGGGCTCGACGTGCAGGTCGAAACCCGCAAAGGCGCCGTGCAACTGAGCGGCTTCGTCGACAGCCAGGCCCAGATCGACCAGGCCGTGGTGCTGACGCGCGCGGTCAGCGGCGTGAACTTCGTCGAGAACGGCATCACGCTCAAGGGTGGCGCTGGCGGCATGGGCACGCAGATGGACGACACCGCCGTGACCGGCCGCGTGAAGACCGCGCTGCTGGCCGACCCCGACATCAAGAGCCTGGACATCAGCGTGCTCACGTCACAAGGCACCGTGCAGCTCACCGGTTTCGTCAAGAACAAGGCGCAGATCGACAAGGCCGTCGCCATCGCGGGCGCGGCCGAGGGCGCCAAGACGGTGAAGAACGAGCTGATGGTCAAGAAGTAGTCGCCGGTCGGCAGGCCCTCATGCGGCTCGTGGGCCGATCTGCGTGCCGGCCTGCCCGGCGAGCAATTGCTCGATCTGGTCGAGCGAGCCGATCACCGCACGCCGCCCGGTGGCCTGCACGAAGGCCCGCGCGGCCTCGACCTTGGGGCCCATCGAGCCGGCCGCAAAGGCCATGCCCGCCAGCTGCGCGGGCGTGACATGCCCCAGCGCGCGCTGCGTGGGCAGGCCCCAGTCGACAAAGACGGCGGCCACGTCGGTGGCGATCACCAGCACGTCGGCCTGCAACTCGCGGGCCAGCAGGCCGGAGCAGAGGTCCTTGTCGATGACGGCGGCCACGCCTTGCAGTGTGTCGGCCCCGTGTGCAGTGGGCGTGCGCGCCACCGGAATGCCACCGCCGCCGGCCGCGATGACGAGCGCGCCGCGCTCGAGCAACCAGCGGATGGCCTGCAGGCCCAGCACACGCTGCGGCTGCGGAGAGGCCACCACACGCCGCCAGCCCGCGCCGTCGGCCACCAAGCGCCAGTCCTTGGCGGCGGCCACCTGCTCGGCCTCGGCCGGCCCGTACACCGGGCCGATGGGCTTGGTGGGGTGCTCGAAGGCGGGGTCGTGGGCATCGACCTCGACGCGGGTGATGAGCGTGGCCACCACGCGCGACGCGGGCAGCAGGTTGGCCAGCTCCTGCTCGAGCAGGTAGCCGATCATGCCGTCGGTCTGCGCGCCCAGCACATCCAGCGGGTAGGCGTCCACCGGCTTGTACGCCGCCGCCTGCAGCGCCAGCAGCCCCACCTGCGGGCCGTTGCCATGTGTCAGCACCAGGTCGTGCTGCTGGGCCACACGCGCCAGCTGCGCGGCGGCGCGGCGGATGTTGGCGAGCTGGTTCTCGGCCGTGAGCGGCTGCTCGCGGCGCAGCAGCGCGTTGCCGCCGAGGGCGACGACGAGCCTCATGCCGGTGTCCCTGCCGGAGCCCATGCCGGGGTAAGGCGCCTCACCCGAGCGTGGCCACGAGCACGGCCTTGATCGTGTGCAGCCGGTTCTCGGCCTGTGTGAAGACGATCGACGCGTCGGACTCGAACACCTCGTCGGTAACCTCGATCTCCGACAGGCCGTACTTCTCGTGCACCTGGCGGCCGACCTCGGTGTCCAGGCCGTGGAAGGCCGGCAGGCAGTGCATGAATTTCGAGCGCGGCTTGCCGGTGGCGCGCATCAGCGCGCTGTTCACCTGGTAGGGCAGCAGCTGGTCGATGCGCTGCTTCCAGACGGCGTCGTCCTCGCCCATCGAGACCCAGACATCGGTGTAGACGAAGTCGGCCCCGGCCACCGCGGCCAGCGGATCGGTGTCGAGCGTGATGCGCGCGCCGGTGCTGCGCGCGAGCAAACGCATCTGCTCCACCAGCGCCGGCGGCGGCATCAGCGCGGTGGGTGCGGCGATGCGCACGTCCATGCCCATCTGCGTGCCGCCGACGAGCAAGGAGCAGCCCATGTTGAAGCGCGCGTCGCCGAGGTAGCAAAAGCTCAGTTCGCGCAGCGGCCTTTCGCCGAACTCCTGCATCGTCATCAGGTCGGCCAGGATCTGCGTCGGGTGCGCCTCGTCAGTGAGCCCGTTCCACACCGGCACCTTGGCGTGGCGCGCCAGTTCTTCCACCACGCTCTGGTGGAAGCCGCGGTACTCGATGCCGTCGTAGTAGCGGCCGAGCACGCGGGCCGTGTCCTTGAGCGACTCCTTGTGCCCGAGCTGCGAGCCGCCGGCGTCGAGGTAGGTGACATGGCCGCCCTGGTCGTGCACGGCCACCTCGAAGGCGCAGCGCGTGCGTGTCGAGGGCTTCTCGAAGATCAGCGCGATGTTCTTGCCCTTCAGCCGGGGCAGTTCGTTGCCCACGGCCTTGCTGCGCTTGAGCTCGACCGCCAGGTCGAGCAGGTAGCGGATGGCGTCGGGCGCGAAGTCCTTCAGCGACAGCAGGTTGCGGTTGCGCAGGTTGAAGCTCATCGGGCGTCCAGGTGGGGGGCAGAGCAGGGTCAGACCGCGTCGCGCTCGATCGGGCACGACATGCAGTGGCTGCCGCCGCGCCCGCGCCCGAGCTCCGAGCCCGGCACCGTGATCACCTCGACCCCGGCCTTGCGCAGCAGCGTGTTGGTGTGGGTGTTGCGGGCATAGCTCATCACCACGCCGGGCGCCAGCGCCAGCAGGTTGTTGCCGTCGTCCCACTGCTCGCGCTCGGCCTGCCAGGCGTCACCGCCGGTGGCCACCACGCGCAGCCTTGCCAGGCCCAGGGCGTCGGCCACCACGTCGAGGAAGGGTTGCGTCTCGGTGCGCACGTCGAGCGTGCCCTCGCGCTTGCCGGGCCGCAGGCTGTGCACGCGGATCGCGTCGACCATCTCGGGGAAGGTGGTCACGAGGTCGGCATCGCAGAAGGTGAACACGGTGTCCAGGTGCATGGCGCCGCGCGACTTGGGGATCTGCGCCGCCAGCACCTGGGTTGCCACGCCCTGGGCGAAGAGGGCGCGCGCCAGCTGGCTCACGGCCTGCGGCGAGGTGCGCTCGCCCATGCCCACCAGCACGACGCCGCGGCCGAGCGGCATCACGTCGCCGCCTTCGAGCGTGGCGTTGCCGTGGTCCTGGTCGGGGTCGCCCCACCAGGTTTTCACGCGGTCGGCGAACAGCGGGTGGAAGCGGTAGACGGCGGCAGTGAGCAGCGTTTCCTGGCGGCGCGCGGGCCAGTACATCGGGCACAGCACCACGCCCTCGCCGACCCAGCAGCTGCTGTCGCGGCTGAACAGGGTGTTGGGCAGCGGCGCCAGCACGAAGTCGTGCGGTGCCGCGACGCGCGCGAGCAGGCCTTCGGGCTCGAAGGGCAGCTCGGCGCGGGCGAGGCCGCCGATCAGGTGCTCGGCCAGCTTCAGCGGCGGCAGGGCCTCGAGCCAGGGGCGCAGCTGCAGCGCCAGTTCGGCGTCGACCGTGCCGGGTGCGAGCTTGCGATCGAGCAACCAGGCGCGACCCACCGGCTCGGCCACGGTGGTGGCCAGCAGCTCGTGCAATTCGAGCACCTCGATGTCGCGGCTTTGCATGAGGTTGACGAACCGGTCGTGGTCGTTGCGCGCCTGGCTCACCCACAGCACGTCGTCGAACAACAGCTCGTGGCAGTTGGCGGGCGTGAGCCGGCGTTGCGCCAGGCCGGGGCGGCACACCAGCACGCGCCGCAGGCGCCCCACTTCGGAATGCAGACCTGGGTTCATGGGGGCTCTCTGTTCAGGGGTGGGGGAGGGGTCTCGGCCGGCGCGGGCGCCGAGCTACAGCGCCAGTCGGCCCGTGGCCAGCCACACGGCTGCCAAGCCTGCGAACCCGACCAGCGCGGCCAGCAAGGCCCATTCCCAGGCGCTGAACACGCGCTCGTGGCGCTGGCGCTTGGCCCAGACGTACAGCAGCACGCCCGGCGCGTAGAGCAGGGCGCTCAGCAGCAGGTACTTGGAGCCCGCCGCGAACAGCAGCCAGACGCAGTACAGCGTGGCCAGCGCGGCCACGGGCCGGTCGCTGGCGTGGCGCGCGTCGGCGGCACCTTCGCCGCGCCAGGCCAGCAGCAGGCCGTAGGCGGCACTGAAGAGGTAGGGCAGCAGGATCATCGCGGTCGACAGCGAGATCAGCGCCAGGTACGAGGCCTTGGAGAACAGCGTCAGCAGCAGGAACAGCTGCACCATGCCGTTGGTGAGCCACAGCGCGTGGGCCGGCACGCCGCGTGGGTTGGTCTGTGCCAGCCAGGCCGGCATCACGCCGCCACCGGCCGGCGTGAACAGCGACTCCGCCGCCAGCAGCATCCACGCGAGGAAGCCCCCGCCCACCGAGACGATGAGCCCGACGTAGATGAGCACCGCGCCCCAGGTGCCGACGGCCTTCTCGAGCACGCCGGCCATCGAGGGGTTGGGCAGCCCGGCCAGCACCGGCTGGCTGACGACGCCCAGCGACAGCAGCGACACCGCCATCAGCAGCGCCAGGCAGATGAGGAAGCCGATGACGGTGGCGCGGCCCACGTCCTGCCGCCGCTGGGCGCGCGCCGAGTACACGCTGGCGCCCTCGATGCCGATGAACACCCACACGGTGACGAGCATCGTGCTCTTCACCTGGTCGAGCACCGAGCCGAGCTCGGGCGTGCCCCAGAAGTCGATGCGGAAGGTGCTCAGCTCGAAGGCCATCGCCACGAGCACGATGAACAGCAGCAGCGGCAGCAGCTTGGCCGCCGTGACCACCGCGTTGAGCACCGCCGCGCCCTGGATGCCGCGCAGCACCATGAAGTGCACCGCCCACAGCACCAGCGAGGCGCCCGCGATCGCGGCGGGCGAGTTGCCGGTGCCGAACACCGGGAAGAAGTAGCCCAGCGCGCCAAAGGTCGCCACCAGGTAGCCGACGTTGCCGATCCACGCGCTGACCCAGTAGCCCCAGGCGGCGTTGAAGCCGACGTACTCGCCCGACAGGGCGCGTGCATAGGCGTACACGCCGTTGTCGAGCGCAGGCTTGCGCATCGACAGCATCTGGTACACGCGCACCAGCAGCAGCATGCCGATGCCGGTGACGACCCAGCCGATGAGGATGGCCCCGGCGCCCGCGCCGGCGGCCATGTTCTGCGGCAGGCCGAAAATGCCGCTGCCGACGATGGAGCCCACGACCAGGGCGACCAGCAGGCCGAGGCCCAGCTTGGCCGGAATCGGGGTTGCGGCGGTCTGGGTCGGGGCCCGTGCCGATGCGGTGGTGGGTGCCGGGCCTGCAGCGCCGGGCGGCTGCGGCCGCACGCCGGTGGTGCTCATCGCGCGCAGGCTCGGTGGAAGGGGTTCGATGCAGTCATGGGCGCGCTCCGGCAGGTCTTGGGTGGAGATTGCGGTGGGCGCCGGGTGGCGTCGGTTCGGCAGCGCACCCAGGTCTGCAAGCCGTAGCCGGCCTCGGGGAAGCTCAGGCGCTCAGGCGGCCGCGCCCGCTGGGGGCCGCGGATCGAAGGCGAGCTCGCGCGCCAGACGGCGCCAGGCGTCGCGGGCGGCTTCGTCGGCCGCGGGCGGCAGTACCACCTCGAGCAGCACGTACAGGTCGCCTGCCTCGCGAGCCGGAATGCCGCGCCCACGCAAGCGCAGGCGCCGCCCGGTCTGCGAGCCGGCGGGCACCTGCATCGCCACCGGACCGGTGGGTGTCGGCACCTCGACCTCGGCGCCGAGCACGGCCTCCCAGGGCGCCACCGACAGGGTGAGGGCGATGTCGCGCCCGTCCACACGCCACAGCGCATGCGGCGCGAACGCGACTTCGAGGAACAGGTCACCCGCGGGCGCGTCGCCCACGCCAGCGGCGCCCTGGCCGGCGAGCCGGATCTGCTGCCCGGCGCGGATGCCCTTCGGAATGGCCACCTCCAACGTGCGCTCCTGCATCACCGCCTGGCCGTCGCCATCGAGCGCCGGGCGTTGCAGGTGGATGGAGCGTGTGGCGCCCTGGAAGACGTCTTCCAGGGGCACCTCGATGCCGGCGTGGTGGTCCTGCCCGCGCCGGCGGGCGGCCGCTCGGGGCTCGGCGCGGCCGCGGCGCGCCTCGCGCTGTGCGGCGCCGAACAGGGCCTCGAAGAAGGCGCTGTGGCTGCCGTCGTCGCCCGTGCCGCTCGGCGCACCCCCGAACTCGAAGCCGCCGTTCCAGCCCGGCGGCGCCTGGAAGGGTTGGCCTTGGGGCGGGCCCTTGCCCAGCTGGTCGTAGGCGGCGCGGCGCTCGTCGTCGCGCAGCACCTCGT
>JAIYDH010000340.1 GCA_027487585.1 Rubrivivax sp. | reverse complement strand
TCGTGCTCGTCGCGGATGAAGCGCAGCAGCTGCTTCTTCGGCTCGTCCTTCTCGGCGATGGTGTAGCGGATGTTCGGCCGGTCGAAGCTGGCCACGAACACGCGCGCCGTCTGCAGCGCCAGGCGCTCGACGATGTCGGCGCGTGTGTGGCCGTCGGCGGTGGCCGTGAGTGCCAGGCGAGGCACGCCCGGGAACTGCTCGGCCAGGGCCGACAGGCCCAGGTACTCCTCGCGGAAATCGTGGCCCCACTGGCTGACGCAGTGCGCCTCGTCGATGGCGAACAGGCTCAGCAGGCCGCGCTCGTGCAGGCTTTGCAGCTGCGCCAGGAAGCGCGGCGTGAGCACGCGCTCGGGCGCGGCGTACAGCAGCACCAGGCGGCCGGCCATCAGCTCGCGCTCGACGCGGCGGGCCTCGTCGGCATCGAGCGTGCTGTTCAGGAAGGCGGCGTGCACGCCGGCCTCGTGCAGCGCGCCGACCTGGTCGTGCATCAGCGCGATCAGCGGGCTCACGACCACCGTGACGCCGTGGCCGGCGCGGTGGCGCACGATGGCCGGCACCTGGTAGCACAGGCTCTTGCCGCCGCCGGTGGGCATGAGCACCAGCGCGTCGCCGCCGGCCGTGGCGTGCTCGACCACGGCCGCCTGCTGGCCGCGGAAGGCGGCGTAGCCGAAGACCTCGTGCAGCACCTGCTGCGGCGTCGAATCGGCAACAGGGGCGGCGGGGGCGGGCAGCACGGCGGACATCGAAGGGGATTGTCGGCCACCGGGACGGCGGCCGATCCCCCAGCCGGGTGGCCCGTTGCGGGGCACCCGGCGTCAGCCCGGCCTTACCCCCGACGGGCCGTGGCCGCGGCGGGAGCGGCGCGGATAATCCGGCGCATTCCACCCCGACAGCCCCCCGAACCACTGCGAACGGGCAATTTGATTTGTCCTCCCAGGGGAGCAAAGGGGCACTCCCCTTTTGTCTAATTCGCCCAAAGGGGCAAAGATTTTGTCCAGGGGACTTCGTACGCCGGCCCCGCCGCTTCACCGCGTCCTAGGAACCTGGCACCTCGTCGCCGAGATCCGGCCCGACCAGGACTTCCACCGCGTGAAGAACTCTTGCCCACTCGCGCTCAAGTAGTGCTCGCAGCTCCCCCTCCATCACGATCCGCGCCTCCGCCGAGAACCACTCTCGACTGAACGACGCGACCGCCTGGCGATAGCCGCGGCTCCTTCCCCATTCGTCCACGCACTTCTGCCAAAGGTCGGCGGCAGACTTCAGGGCGTCGCGATACGACGTCTGGGCCACCAGCTGAACCTTGCTCTGCATCTGGTCGAACCCAGCTTGCATCACACGCTCGGTCTGATCCACCAGCTCCCGGGCTGCTGAGAGTTCTGGATCCGCGCGAAGCAGACGGCAGTGGTCGACAAACCCGTCAACCCGCCTACCTGCGGCGGTCACGCAGAGCTTGCGGGCACCAAATCCGAGCTGGTAGGAGTAGCTGAAGTTGCGCCACTCCCCTTCGCGGCGCGTGGCTGCATAGACAACAGCCGCGTTGGCGGCTACGAGCTCGCCTAACAACTCGTCCTGCACCGAGCCCGGAATCGCCGGGAGCCTCTCACTTTCCTTGATCCAGAGCCGCAGCCTTCGGGCGGCCTCCTCAAGCGCAGCTTGGTTGGCCTGCTCGCGCTGGTTCTCGAGCAGATCGCGCGCACCCTTGACTGCAGAGGCGAGTTGCCTTCGGAAAGATCCTCGGGCGCGCTCTAGGCCCTCCACCAGGAACTGTTGAGCGTGGCCCGGTGGGTCGCTCAGGCAGTTGTAGAAGCCGATGCGGTAGTCCTTCAACCCGAGACTCGCCATGTTCATGAGCGCGTTTTCGCGCTTCAGGTCATAGCCATCTTCGACGGATTCAACGGGACTGCCGGTGGCATCGTCGACCACGGCCAGCGCTTGGTCATGCTGCGCCAAGACTAGAACGGACGAGCAAACCTCCAGGGCTCTGGCGCCGCCCTCAAGGGCTCGCCCGAGCAACTGCAGCGCAAATCCCCCCGGTGCTTCGTTGAACGCCGAGCACAACACCGTCAGAGTGTGCGGATCTCGCAGATGGACTTCGAGGTCCTCTCGTGCCGCGGTGGCATGAATGCCTTTGGTGTCGATCAGACGGACCGACAGCCCATCGACCTTTAGGAGCGGGCGCTTGACCATCACGTCGATCCGGCGAGGCAACGTGAACTCGGGGTTCTTGCCATCGTTGACGCGCCTGAACTCCTCGCGCAGCCAAGCTTGAGGACTTTTTCCGGATGCGGGCTCGTACCAAATCTGGCGACGGTCTCGCGTATGCAGGTTCATGCGTGCAAGGATCTCGGCGGTGAGCTCACGAACAGACGGGAGTCTGTCTGCGAGTTCTTTCGCCGGGTCGAACACGGTGCGCTTGCCCGCTTCATCCCTTGACGTCTTCGTGGCCAAGTCGGCCATGTTCCTGATTGCTCGTGCAACCTCGATGTAGGTCCCCTGTGACTCACCGGGGCGAGACCCCTCTTCCTCAGCACCCGTGGTTCCCTTGAGGAGGTGTTCAGCAAAGTCGCGAACGTCCTCCCGAATTTCATCGGCCGTGCGCGGTTCGATCGAGATGCCGAACTGTGGGGCTGGTAGCAGGTGCACCTCGCAGAGCGTTGTCCCGCCAGCGCCATCGGCCAGCACCGGTTGCAGCTTGCCGTCATCGCGCCGCACGGTCAGGTCAGCCAAGTGGCAGATGGCCGTGGACTTGCCAACTCCGATCGCACCAATGAACGCGACTTGGTGCTCGCGCTTGAGCAGCAGCCCAGCGCAGCGCCGCAACTCGTCGATGTATTCACCGACACGACGGCTGAACGATTGAGGCAGCTCCGGGTCCTGGCGCAATGCGTCGAGCTGTCGCGCCACCTGCTCGGCCTCCCAAAGCTGATCTTGGTCGCCGTGGTCCAGTGGCGGCATGGGCAACGCCTGCCAGTCACGCTGCAAGGCGCCAGCCAGCCTCAGAGAGTCTTCGGAGGCGATTGCCTTCAGGATCTCAAGGACCTCCTCCAGCGAAGCGGGCCTGTCGCCGGTTTCGATCCGAGACAACACCGCTGCGCTAAGGCGAACTTTGTCCGCCACAACTGACTGGGTGAGCTTGGCCTCATCGCGCAACTGAAGCAGGTAGCGCCCGAGATCTGCCGGGTTCGGACTTGACGGACGGTCAGCCATGGCAACGCTCCATGAAAGTTTGCGTGCCAAGTATAGCAAGTTTTCTCTTTTCAAGTCAAAGAAGTAGCATGTCATTCACTGCCGGGGGCGATCAGAGGGGGTTGAGCTCGGAAGCAACGATCGCGTGACCAACTTGCGTGTTTATATCGAGTGATATACAGTTGCAGAAAACGCCAGACGGCCATCATGAGACCAGAGCAGATCCGCCATCTCCGCAAGACACTGGACTTGACTCAGCAGCAGTTCGCAGAGCTGCTAGGGGTCTCGTTCGTTACGCTGAACCGGTGGGAGAACGGCCAATCGAAGCCGTCCGCCATGGGCGTGGCCAAGCTGAATGATCTAGCGATTCGGTCAGATGCGCGTGGAGCGGCTTCGGCGGAGACGAGCGGCAACGCGCAATCTGGCGACGCCCACGAAGCGACGCCCCGCCTTGACTTCCTCGGGGACGCAAACGCACTGCGCGTGCTCGTAGAGGGCGAGCGGCTGTCCTATGGGCACCTGTTTAACCCCGCGTTTGCGACCGAGATCAGCGAGATTGATCCACTGCCGCATCAGAGGATCGCGGTCTACCAGCGCATGCTGCCCCAGCACCGCCTGCGCTTCCTCCTGGCCGACGATGCCGGCGCCGGCAAGACCATCATGACCGGGCTCTACGTCCGCGAGAGCCTGTCACGGCGGACGATCCGGCGCGTCATGGTTGTTGCGCCTGCTGGTTTGGTGGGCAACTGGTACCGCGAACTGCACAAGCTCTTTCAGCTGCAGTTCAAGATCGTGACGGGCGCCGACACTAAGGACGGCAATCCATTCGTCGGCCTTGGCAGCGACCTCGTCGTGGTGAGCATCGACAGCCTGCGCTCCCCGCGTCTGTTCAATGCCCTGCGCGACTCGCAGGTCGCACCCTACGACCTCGTCGTGTTCGACGAGGCGCACAAACTCTCCGCCAACCGCGACCTGGACGGGTCGTTCCGCGCCACGGACCGTTACCGCCTGGCGGAGACGATTGCCGGCGTGCGGGATCTGCCCGAGGAGTGGCGCATGCCCTGGGCAGCGCACCATCTGTTGCTGCTCACGGCCACGCCGCACATGGGGAAGGAGTACCCCTACTACTGCCTGTGGCGCCTGCTGGAGCCTGAGATCTTCAGCACCGAGACCGCCTGGGCAAAGTTCCCGCGCGAGTCCCGTGACCGCTACTTCGTTCGCCGCGTCAAGGAGGAGATGGTCGACCTGCGCGGCAAGCCCTTGTATGCCCAGCGGCTCTGCGACACGGTCAGCTACGACCTCTCGCAGGGCGAGATCAGCGAACAGGCGTTGTACGACCGCACCACGACCTACATCCGTCACTACTACAACCAGGCCCGTCTACTGAACCGTCAGGCCGCACGGTTCGCCATGACCGTGTTCCAGCGGCGCATGGCCAGCAGCACCTGGGCCTTGCTCTGCTCCTTCCGGAACCGCCTCGCCAAACTCAACGCGCTGATCGATGACATCCAGTCCGGTCGGGTGCCCGAGGACGAACTCCGCAGTCAGCAGGAGCGCCTCAACCGCAAGGTGCGCGAGGGGCGGTTGGTGGACGTCCTGGCCGCGAAGACAGCGGACGAAGAGACCTCGACTGCCGGCGTGGACGAACACGAGGAGAGTGAGGCCGAGGCGCTCGGGGCGTTCATCGCCACCAGCCTGGCGGAGTTGATGGACGAGCGCGGCCAAGTGCAAGAGCTGATTGCCCTGGCCGAATCCGTTCATGCCAGCGGCCAGGAGTCCAAGTTCGAGCGCATGGCTGAGCTGCTGCGTGCGCCGCAGTACCGCGACCAGAAGGTCATCATCTACACAGAGCACCGAGACACCCTGGAGTTCCTCACTCGGCGCCTCGAAGGTATGGGCTACGCCGACCAGGTGGCCTACATCCACGGGGGGCTGGGCTTCGAGCAGCGCGACGCCCAGGTCGAGCGCTTCCGCAGACCCCACGACACCGAAGGCAAAGGGGCGCGCTTCTTCATCGGCACCGACGCTGCGGCGGAGGGCATCAACCTACAGTTCTGCTGGATCCTGTTCAACTACGACGTGCCATGGAACCCAGCGCGGCTTGAGCAGCGCATGGGCCGCATCCACCGCTACGGCCAGAAGCGGGATCGCGTCGCCATCGTCAACCTTGTCGCCGGCAAAACTCGCGAGGGCCGGGTCATCAAGACCCTGCTGGACAAGCTGGAGGAGATCCGCAAGCAGCTCGGCTCCGACAAGGTTTTCGACGTCGTGGGCCGCATCTTCGAAGGCATGGCCATCACCGACTACATCCAGCGGGCCGTCGAGTCCGACGACGAGGCGGACAAGAAGGCCCTGGAGCTGGCCGGTCAACTGACGCCGGAGCAGATTAAGGCGATCGAGGCGCGGGAAGTGTCCATCTACGGCACCGGCGGTGATGTGCTGAGCGATCTTCCACGTCTCCGCGAGGCCATGGCCATCGAAGAAATGCGCCGCCTGTTGCCCGGCTATGTGCGCCGCTACCTCGAACACGTCGCCCCGGTCGTCGGCATCGACTTCGTCGGGGATCTCGATGAGCACTTCTTCATGCGGCCACGCAAGCGCGGCGTACTCGACAGCATCCTTCCCTTGCTCGAAACCTACCCTGAGTCGGCGCGCAACCGGTTCACCGTGTACCGCCCAGACGAGGGGCGTGACGCCATCTTCCTGCATCCTGGTGAGCCCGTCTTCGAACGGCTGTCGGCAATCGCTATCGAGAGCGCTCGCAACCAAGCGCTACGGGGCGCGATCTTCACGGACGTCAGCGCCACCGCCCCGTACTTGTTCCATGTTGCACGCGTCACCGTCGAGAGGGGCGTCGACCCCGGGCTGCCGGCATTCCACAGCCCGGATGCCATCGAGCAACGCCTGGTCGGACTCAAGCAGTACGCCGATGGACGCCTGATCGAGACGCCGGTCGAACACCTGCTGCTCCTGAAGCCGACACCGAAGCCGAGCCCCAGCAGCGTGGTCTTTTTGGCCCAAAGTGACACCTGGCGCCTAGCCGCGCAGGAACACATCCAGCTCGATATGGTTGCCAAGCTGGCGGATCTGCAGCGCATGAGCGCCACGACGCGACTCACAGAAACCGAGGAATACCTGCAGCGGGCGTTCGACTACCAGGAGTCCGAACTGGCGGCGGCTCGTAAGCGCTTCACAGAAAAGGCTCGAGACGGAAACCGGGCCGCTCATGCCGAGCTGGATCGCATCAAGGCCCAGCAGAAGAGTCTGGCCCAACGTCGCGAGCAGGCTTTGCTACAAGCGCGGCGCGAGGTCGAGCTGATCCAGCCCGGCCGCGTCGAGATGCTGGCTACCGCGCTCATTCAGCCCTCCACCGACCCCGACGACATCAAGGCCCGTGACGCCGAAGTCGAGCGCATCGCCGTCGAGGTGGCCATCGCGTTCGAGGCGGCCCGAGGCGCCGATGTGCGCGATGTCTCCACGCCCCCGAAGGCGCGCTTGGCAGGCCTGAACGACTACCCGGGCTTCGACCTCATGTCCAAGCGCGCCAGTGAAGAGCGCGGCATCGAGGTCAAGGGGCGTGTAGGTATCGGCGAGATTGAGCTGACCGAGAACGAGTGGGCTCGCGCTTGCATCCTCCGCGAGCGCTACTGGCTCTATGCCGTGTTCGATTGCGGTGGAACACAGCCACGCCTCCTCAGGGTGCAGGACCCCTTCGCCAAGCTGATCGCCAAGGCGCGCGGCAGCGTGGCCATCACCTACGGTGACATTGCCAACGCATCGGAGGCCGTCGAATGAGCAACGAGCGCCAGAAAGAGAAACGCCTCCACGAGGGAGGCGTCGGGCCGGAGATGCGATCTCCGGCGGGGTTAAGGCTCAAGGATAGCACCCGGACGCCTACCTTTGTCAACCGGCTTCGCCAAGATGTGATGGAGTCGGCACCATGACCAGGGTTATTACCTACATTGATGGCTTCAATCTGTACTTCGGGCTCCGGAGCAAGGGCTGGCGTAAGTACTACTGGCTCGACCTGCACGCCCTATCGCACTCACTGCTCAAGCCCGGTCAGCAACTGGCTGCCACGCACTACTTCACGACACGCATCAGGGCCAACGGTCAAAACCTGGACGACATGCGGCGCCAAGCCTCCTATCTGGAGGCTCTGTCCACTTTGCCAAACGTCAGCGTCCAACTCGGGCACTACCTTGAGAAACCGAGACGATGCCGTGCCTGCGGTGCGGGATGGATGGACTACGAGGAGAAGATGACCGATGTCAACATCGCCGTGCAGATGATGGCCGATGCCTTCGACGATCGGTTCGACACCGCACTTGTCCTCTCGGCCGACAGTGACCTGACAACTCCGGTACGGCAAGTCCTGGCGCGCTTTCCGGCCAAACGTGTCGTCATCGCAGAACCGCCAGGGCGGCACTCGACATCACTGTGCAGCGCCGCAAGTGGCTATCTCACCATAGGAGAGGCGAAGCTGCGTGCCTCCCAGCTTCCGGACCAGGTGCAGCGCGCAGATGGATTTGTCCTGACGCGGCCAACGCACTGGCGATAACCAAGGATTAGAGATGAGTAACAACGACAAGCGGCTCATCGAAGTCGCCTTTCCGCTCAAGCAGACGTCCATCGACTCGGTGCACGAAAAGAACGTGCGCCATGGGCACATCTCCACGCTGCACATCTGGCCGGCACGTCGCCCCCTTGCGGCCAGCCGTGCGGCTTTGATCGCCACGCTGTTGCCTGACCCGGGCGACAAGGACAAGCGCGATGAGCTCCTGAAGCGGCTGGGGGGCACGCTCAACAAGACTCTCAAGAAAAAGAAGATGCCCAGCGGCCGCATCGAAGAAATCGAGGCCTGGGAGACCGATGGGGGGGTCTTGCGCTGGGGGCGCGAGGTTGGCCCGGACATGGAGTGGTTCCGGGACGAGATCCGGCGTGTCTACGGTGGCCGTCAGCCCAAGGTACTGGACCCGTTCTCTGGCGGCGGTGCCATTCCCTTGGAAGCGATGCGCCTGGGCTGCGACGTGACCGCGGTGGACATCAATCCCGTCGCGTGGCTGGTGCTCCGGTGCACGTTGGAGTACCCGCAGCGGCACGCGACTTTCAATCGACCGCTGCCGGCATTCGTCAGCACGGACGAGACGTTCATGACGGGCTACCTCAAGGCTAAGGACATGACGCCGGCGCAGATCAAGCGCCATCTTCGGGATGCAAAGACCAAGCAGGCAGTCCTGCCTCCTTCCAGCGTCATGGAGACGGTGGAACGTGGTGAGAATCTGAGCTTGCTCGAGCGCCCAGAGGTCGATTCCGATCTCATGCAGGCCGGCTTGGCGTGGCATGTCAGGGCGTGGGGCCACTGGGTCCTGGAGAAGGCCCGCGAGGAGCTCGCAACGCTGTACCCGACTTATGCCGAGTACTGCTCCGTCAAGCCGTATCGGCGCGTACATCTTGATGTAGACGAGCCGCTGAAGCGAGTGCCGCTCAACGACGCTGGCCAGCATCAAGTCGAGATGCTGAACACAGGCTTCGACGCAGCGTATCTCGACAACCCGACAAATCCACGCTGGGTGGCAAAACCCACCGTCGCGTATCTTTGGGCGCGAACAGTCAGCTGTAAGGCCTGCCGGGCTGAGGTGCCCCTGCTGAAGACACGTTGGCTCGCCAAGAAGGAAAACAAGCGGGTAGTACTGACCATGCGGCCGCGCGGGGATCGCAGCGGTGTGGAGTTCGGGATCGACACCGACGCCAAGACCCAAGGTGGCAACGCGGCGCAACGGCGCGAGTACGACAAGAAGCTCGGGCAAGGGACGATGAGTCGCTCAGGCGTAACTTGCCCTTGCTGCGGCACCATCATGATCTCAGAGGATCTCCGCTTAGCCGGCCGCATGGATCGTCTGGGTGCCGTGATTACGTGTGTCGTTGTGGATGGGATGGCAGGAAAGGAGTACCGACTGCCAACGATGCACGAGATCCAAGTTGCGGCAGCGGCGAAGTCCGAGCTCGAGCGGGCCTTCGCGGGCGTGCCCTTCGGATTGCCGGAAGAGCTGGTTCCAATGGGCTCCAGTCGCGAGGGTGGCGGCTCCGCCTTCACGGCGCCGCTGTATGGCCTTGATCTCTGGCACAAGATCTTCTCGCCGAGGCAGCTCGTATCTCTAGCCACGTTCGTTAAGACGATCCGGGAAGCGCGCCATGAGCTGGCCAAGGCCGGCTACGACACAGCCGAGATCGAGGCACTCTCTGCCTACCTCCAATGCGGCTTCGACCGCATGCTCGACTTCAACTCCAGCATCCTGGCGTGGATCACCAGCGTCGAGGCAATTGGACACACCTTCGTTCGCTTTGCCCTTCCCATGAATTGGGACTTCAGCGAAGCGGCCCCAATCAACAGCGTGCGTGGTGGATGGTGGATGTGCCTCGATGCGGTTGCCGAGTCAATCGAAACGATCCTGCGCGCGGCGAATTCAGTCGCACCGATTCCAAAGGTACTCAACCAGAGTGCCATCGAGTGCCCCGAGGTGGGAGCCTTCGACGTCATCGTCACCGATCCACCGTACTACGACGCTATCCCGTACTCGGACTTGATGGACTATTTCTACGTCTGGGACCGGCGCCAACTCGCAGACGTGTCAGACGCCTATCGGCTGGCATTTGATGCCCCCCTCGGCCCGAAGTGGCGCAACGACACGAACGACGGCGAACTGATCGATGACTCGTCACGCTTTGGTGGGAACCGTGAGGCGTCTAAGCGCAACTATGAAGAAGGTATGGCTCGGTCCTTCAAGGCATGCCATACCGCGCTTCGCCCAGAAGGCCGCCTAGTCATCGTGTTTGCACACAAACAGCCCGATGCCTGGGAAACGCTGGTGTCAGCCATCATCAAGGCGGGTTTTGTCGTCGATGGGTCTTGGCCGATTCAGACCGAGCAGGCGGCGCGCATGCGTGCACAAGGATCAGCTGCGCTTGCGTCGTCAGTGTGGCTGGTTTGTAGGAAGCGTGATCCGCTGGCACGCGCCGGGTGGGACACCCAGGTGCTCAAGGAGATGGAGGCCAGCATCACGACCAAGCTGCGCGATTTTTGGGACGCTGGCATTCGCGGGCCTGACTTCATCTGGGCAGCCACCGGACCGGCGCTGGAGTCGTACAGCCGCTATCCGGCAGTGAAGAAAGCGTCTGAGCCAGGCGCCTTGATGTCGGTCACCGACTTCCTGGGGCATGTCAGACGCATCGTGGTCGACTTCGTCGTTGGCCGCGTGCTGTCTCATGGTCAGGGCGAGCCAACGCCCGGCGACCATCCGCTGGACGATGTGACGACTTACTACCTGCTTCACCGCAACGACTTCGGTCTCAAGGAGGCGCCGGCCGGGCCGTGCATCCTGTACGCCGTGTCTTGTGGCCTGTCTGAGCGTGAACTGACCGACCAGTACGAACTGCTCGTGCGAAGCGGCAGCGCGGCAGCGGCAGAAGACGAAGAAGACGCTGACGAAGACGAGGACGGTGATGCCGATGAGTCGCCGTCGTCGGGCGGAGGCGGTAAGTACAAGCTCAGGGACTGGCGCGCTCGGAAGCACCGCTCGCTTGGCATGGAAACGGCCAGCGGCCGCGCGATTCCGTTGATCGACCAGGTACACAAGCTGATGCAGCTCTGGGTAGCGGGCGACGTCGTCAAGGTCAATGAGTTTCTGGACAGCCGTGCGCTGCGCCGCAGCCAGGTGTTCATTCAGCTGATCCAGGCATTGATCGAGAAGAGCCGCGCAGAGGGCTGCACGGAAGAGTGCTCGATCCTGGAGCGCTTGCAGAACTACCTGCGCCAAGTCGGCAGTACCGCTCAAGCCCCGCTCGGCTTGGAATGAGGACAAGGAGAACCATCGATGGCCAAGACCACCACCAAGCCCTGGCACCGGGTCGTGCAGTTGCGCGACGACATCACCAACCAGGAACTGTCGCAGAAGCAGTTTGCTGCGGACCTGTACGACGTCGTGATGAACCGGAACCCGGGCGTTTACCACGACGCCAAGGAGTTCTTCGCGCTCACCTACCCCACGGTCAAGTTGCGCGACCTGGCGCGAGACGTCACGCATCGCCTGTCGGGCAAGTCAGAGAAGGCAGTCCGTCAGCTGCACATGACCTTCGGCGGCGGCAAGACGCATTCGCTGATCACGCTAGTGCACCTGGTTCGCGATCCGGCGACCCTGCCCGATGTCCCAGCGGTACAGCAGTTCAAGGCGCACTGCGCGCTTGAAGCGGGCTTACCCAAGGCGCGCGTGGCCTCGGTGGTGTTCGACCGCTTGGACGCGGAGAAGGGCATGGAGGTCACTGCGCCCGACGGCAGTGTGGCGACCATCAAGATGCCCTGGAGCGCGATTGCCTGGCAGCTTGCCGGCCCGGCTGGCATGAAGTTGCTGAAGGACGACGGCACAGAGCGCGCGACGCCCCCAGCAACCGGCGTGATGGAGGACCTGCTCAAGCTCGCCCGGAAAGACGGGTCGGGGGTGCTGATCCTGTTCGATGAGGTGCTGTGGTTTGTGCGCGTGATGGCTGACACCGATCCCGCGTGGATCGGCCGCATGCGCGAGTTCATGCACAGCCTGACCCAGGCAGTGGCCAAGGTGCCGCAGTGCTGCCTGGTGGCCTCGCTGCTGGCGTCTGACCCCGGCAAGATGGACGAGCTGGGCAAGCAGATCAGCAAGGAGCTGTACGACGAGTTCAAGCGGGTCGCCGACGAGGGCATCCAGCCGGTGGAAAGCCAGGACGTTCCGGAGATCCTGCGGCGACGCTTGCTCAAGCTGGAAAGCTACACCGACCGATCGCAGTGGCCCAGCCAGGTGTTCGGTGCGCTCGGAGGCGTTCAGAGCATCGACGAGTACACGGCGAAGAATCGCGCGGCCGAGGAGAAGCGGTACACGGACGCCTACCCCTTCCACCCCTCATTGATCGAGACCCTCTATCAGAAGTGGACGCAGCTTGAGGGCTTCCAACAAACGCGCGGCATCCTGAAGACCTTGGCCTCAGCGTTGCGTGATGCAGTCAAGTGGGACCAGCAGCCGCTGATAGGCGTGCAGATCTTCCTGGTCGAGCCGAAGGCCGATGGCTTGAGCGTTGCGGCGCGCGAGCTGGCGAATGTGGCGCAGCTGGAGCAATACGAAGGCCGCCGCCAGAACTGGACGGCCATCTTGGAGGCCGAGTTGGTCCACGCCCGAAAGGCACAGGACAGCTTACTCGGCGTTCAACAGCGAGAAGTCGAGCAAGCGGTAATGGCGACCTTTCTTCACTCGCAGCCCATTGGACAGCGTGCCACCACGCGTGACCTCAAGGTGCTGATCGGCGTGGGTGCGCCCGACCGGATCGAGCTGGACAAGGGCTTGTCGCGCTGGTCCGATGCCTCCTGGTATCTCGACGACACGTTCACGGGCGACCGCGAAGGTGGCCTGCCGAAGGTGTGGCGTCTTGGGTCCAAGCCAAACCTAAAGCAGATGCACCACGACGCTCGACAGAACGTCAGCGCCACCATGGTCGACGAGGTCTTGGAGAAGGAGATCCGTGGCGCGGGCAAGCTGACGGAAGGCGCACGCGGCGCCGGTGCAAAGGTGCACGTTTTGCCGGCCCGCCCAGCAGACATCGAGGACGACGGCGAGTTCCACTATGCCGTGCTGGGGCCGAAAGCGGCAAGCAACGGAAAGCCCAGTGCAGAGGCCAAGCGCTTCATCGATGAGACGACCGGGCCCGAGAAGCCGCGCGCGCAGAACCGTAACGCGGTTGTGCTTGCGGTGCCGTCCAAGGAGGGCATCGATGTCGCCCGCGAGAAGGTCCGCGACCTGCTCGGCTGGGAGAAAGTCCGCGAGATGCTCAAGGAGCGCAGCGACATCGATACCGCTGCGACGACCCGCCTCGAAGGCAATGTCCGTGCTGCGCGCGGCGAAATGGTGTCGCAGATCGTCATGGCCTACTGCCTCGCCGTGACGGTCAACGACGGCAACGACGTGGCTGCGTATCGCATCAATGTCGACAACGATCCCTTGTTTCCGAAGATGGTGGCGGACAAGCGCCTGCGGATCGAAAGCTCTGCGGTGAACGCCGAAGCCTTGCTGCCAGGCGGACCCTTTGATCTCTGGAGCTCGGGTGACAAGGCGCGCTTCGTCAAGGACCTTGTTGGCGCGTTCGCGGCGACCGCCAAATTGCCAAAGATGCTGAACCGAGCATCCATTCTGGAGACCCTGCTCCAGGGCTGCGAGGCCGGTGACTTCGTGCTTCGGGTAACCCGTGCCGACAAGTCAACTCGGACGTTCTGGAAGTGCCGCCCGGATGACAACGCGATCCAGGACTCGAGTCTGGAAGTTGTCCTCTCCGATGCCGCAGTGCTGTCCGAGCTGGATCCGCCGCTGCTGGCACCCAGCAAGTTGCCTAAGCTGTGGGAGAAGGAGCCGGTGACGCTGGCTGATCTCTCGGCGTACTTCTCGGGCACGCACTTCGTCGAAGTGGACAAGGGCGGCTACACCGAGAACCTGTTGATTCCGGCCGCAACAGCGCAGGCAATCACCGATGGGGTCGGCGCTGCCGTCAAGGGAGGCCGGATTTGGCTGGTCAACGGAACGGTTAGCGTGCTGGCGGAGGATGTCCCGGCAGGTTTCGTCAACGAAACGGCGCAACTCTTTCCGCCACCGTTGCCGCTGTCCAGCGTCGACGTGCTGCCGGCGCAGTTGCCCACAGCATGGCAGGGCGAAGCGACCAACGCGCACCTTATTCATGCCGCTTTGTCGTCGAAAGTGGGCAAGGTGTTGCCCTGGACGCGGGTCGTCGGCGCTCTTGACGAGGCCTTCAGGCTGGGGCTGATCGAACGTGCACTGGACTCCGGCGCATGGCCCTGCGATCTCGGCGGTGCCGCTGCGGTCAAGATCGTGACCCGCAAAAGTGAGGCCAAGCAGCCGCCCCCGACCAAGCACTACGGGTCCAAGGCTGCAAGCGCTGACCTCCAGACCCACGAGGTCCAGGATCTCGCCGACAACATCGATGCACTTCGGGAGGCGACCGCCGGACATCCGTTCCGCATTCGCGTGACCGTGGAGATCGGAGATGGCAATCAGGTCGATCAGCTGGTGGTGGACAAGGTAAACGCCGTCCTCGCGCAGGTCAAGGCGGGCTGGAAGGCCGAGTAGCCGGCGAGCAGGAACTGACCGAGATGCGCTTCATCGCGGGCCCGCTGAACAAGCAGCTTCTTCAGAACCTTCTCGCCGAGGTCATCGAGCCCTGCACGCGTGTTCGGGCGGCCGTCGCCTACGCCAACCGCGACAACCTCCAGCTGTTCGAGGCTTGCGCAAAGCACTTGAAGCCACTGGAGTTCTTCGGCCGGTATGACTACACCGTGGCCGTCGATCCGCCGGTTCTGAAGTGGTTTCTCGACAAGGCCAGCCCGAACTTCGACTGCAAGCTGGTGCCCGACATCCTGCATGCGAAGGTCATATGGTGGGTCGATGCCGGCGCGTACATCGGGTCCGCCAATCTGTCTGACCGAGCCTGGATATCGAACATCGAAGCCGGCACCTTCCTGACGCATGACGAGCTTGTCGAGACAGGCATGGAGCGGGAGCTACTGCATTTCTTCGAGGAAGTGGATGACCGCGCGCGGCCGCTGACCAAGGAGATCTACCAGGAGCAGGTCCGTCTTGCGGATCGCCGCTCTGAGCTTGCGAAGCGAGACTACGGGCTTGAGCAGCAATTCGACAAGGACCGCTTGTTGCCGAAGAACCAGGGCTTGGTGTTCGTGGACACGAAGCGGTCGTCCGAGAAGCGCTTTCACAAGTTCGAGCAAGACTGGAACGACACACTGCAGGTGATGCGTTCCATTGCAGCCAGGGTCTCCGCAGCAGGAGCGAAGCCAGGCTGGATCGACGCATCGATCGCCCCTGGGGTTCAGGCCGATCAATTCCTGCACGCTTACTACTACAAGCTGGTCAAGGACGGAAACCGTCACCCTTACGAGGAGTTCTTCGCCAGGAACTCCAAGAACCCGGAGATGGCTCTGCGAGATGCATTGGACTGGTGGCATGCCGCCGACTTCGATCACTCTTTCGAAGAACGCACGATCTACGAGTGGTCTCCGCGCTTGTACGAGCTCCTGGCGCACGACCGGATCTTGAAGTTGAGCGAGGAGGAGTTCGTGGATGCGATCTCGCGCGTGCATGCGATCCGCGACCACGCCATCAAGCAAGAAAACGAGCATCTTGGGCTACCTGATAGCCCGCAGGCAAGCGACGACAAGGTTCAGAAGTTCGGCGAATGGCTCTGGCGGCAGAGGTCACGCGAGGACAAGACAGTGCTCGACCTGTTGAACTACGTCGTCTGGGGCAACGGAAGCGTCGCGGCCCGGCTCTGGAACGCGATCCGAAGCGACCAGTGGGCAATCCCTCACATCGGCCTCAGTAGCCTTGGGGAGGTTGTCGGCTGGGCCCGCCCAGATGAGTTCCCGCCACGGAACATGCGCACTAGCAAGGGACTGCGGGCGCTTGGATACAACGTCAAGATCGGCGTTTGAGCCCAGCTACCACGGAGGTTCTTGCCCCCTGAAGATGCGGGGCGCACCTTTGCTTGTGCAAGCGGCAAAGGCAGCGATGTCTTTGGGGCCGATGCCGAGGCTCGCCATCTCCGTGCGATAGGCACGACGAGCGTCTCCGAGGGCCGAGACCCCTGCCATATGCCAATCACCGCCAGTCAAGTCCATCGCGGCCCGCAGCTCGAGCCTGTACTCGGTCAGATGGGCTACTTCGTGATCGCCTTCACTTGCGACCTCGCTTGACTCGGCCAGCATGAGCGCATCCAGGGCCGACGCGAGAATCCTGCCATTGGTGAACATGCGACCACCGCGCAAGGCCTGCTGATCCTTGCCAGCCAGCGAGTTTGCGACCAGCGCTGCCGTTGCAAGGTCCATCGCCCACGCCGCCAGCCTATCCTCCCGCGCGAAGTCACGATCGGCGCCAAGAGCGAACAGAAGGTGATGCGTGTAAGCGGGCGGGATGTCCGTATCGACTCCCAAGCAAATCCAGTTCGGCGACCGATCACCCAGAAAGTGAACCTCCGGTGCGACTTCCGGGCTTGAGAACCGTTCAAGCAGCGTCCGAATCTCGTCTTCCTTAAGGTCCCAGAATCGCCCGGACTTCGCACTTAGCGATCCGTAGATCGTCCCATTGCCAGGGCGCCAGAGTCGATGCAACTCCTCAAGAATGCGCATGCAGGCGACGTCTACAACAGCTCGCCACGGCAACCCCCTCCAGTCGGCCCTGAACGCCCTGACCTCAAGCGCATCCAGGTGAAGGTGCCAAGCCGACAGAGGCCGATACGCCCTCGCTCTTGAGAAGAGCAGGTCGAGGGTGGGCGCAGAAGCGTCTGAATCCGCCAACAGCTCACTGAGGAGCCCGCCATGAACAGCATCAAGGTAGAAGTTCGCCGGTAGCCGCCACTCCGTTCCATCGGCAGGCCGTCGCCAACGCAGGACGCTTAGGGCGGCGGCATCCAGCATTGCCATCTTGCCTTGTCGCGGGATGAGGGGCTGGTGGCCGAACCAGTTTTCCCAACTTCGCTGAGTCAGCCGGAAGGCGATCCAGCCAAGCACGTTGAAATTGGGGTGACCACGCAGTTGCCGCGGAGCGAGTTGCCATCCGCGTCGCTCCATGACACCAAACACCTCATCGCCCTGGGCTTTGCCGGGCACATGGCGGTGGCCAAGCAGCGCCCGCTTGAAGTGATTGATTGCGAACCGTGCCCGAAGCTCACGGGCCAGTTGCAACAGTTCACCTTGATCAGCGGGGTCGCGAGCACTATTCATGTGGCGCGCGGAAAAAAGTCGGCGGCGAGCCGCCTTGATCTTACGTGGTGAGTCGCGTCGGTTTGTCCTAGCCTTCCCCTATAGAAACTTCGCGAAGGCGACGACATGGAAAAAGGAGCTCAGAAGCTCAAGGTGAGCATTCCGAATCAGCGGAGGCGTGGCGATCAACCACCACGTCTGGGTGCGCTGCACATGAGTGCCACACGGTTGCACCACGTCACAGCAGCAGAGTCCGGAGCCCCGAACTGCGCGACAGAGGGCGCCTACCGGTGGGGGAGGGAAGTGCTCTTCATTTCAGTCCACGAACGCAGTCTGCGCGCCTTCGCGTTTGTGCAACCAGATGCCCGATCGAAGCATGCGAAAGAATTTCTGCATAAAGCAGTGTCGTACTACAGGCGGAACGGCGAGGACGTCAGCCTCGTGTCCACCGACGGCAACGCAGCCTTTCGATCAAAAGACTTCGCCCGAAACTGCATGTCGCTGGGCTGCACGCACGAGGCATTTCCCAGACTGAGCCCTAGGTCCAAAGGTCTCGCAGACAGCGTGACGCATCAAGCTCTACGCGAGTGGGCCTATCGGTGGGGGTATCGAAGCTCGGCAGACCGGGATGTCGCATTGGTCGAATGGCTTCGCGAGCACAACGACGCCCCGAAACGCCGATCAAGGGTAGAGCTGATGCTTTCAGCTCTACCGAGGGTCGCGCTTCACCGACTGCCTGCTGCATAAGTGGCGGGCACCAAGAGCCGTAGGCCAACGGTCAAGTTAGTTCTCAAATGGATCAAGCAGGGCTTTGGTCAAGGGACGGCGAACAACTACAAGCCGTTCTTCTTCGTTCGCGACGTGCCTTCTGTCGGCTCGTCGAACATGATTCACAGCCCCAACACCGGACGGATTCACCACTACCTTTCAACACTAGAGTTTTGGGCACATCTAATTGCAGAGTTTTCCAAGGACGTTATCGATATCAGGGAGCAGTACGCGCTTCTGCCGTGGACCGAAACCCAGGACACCGCGAGGAAGCTTGGAATAGTGCACCCCAAGTACGTCGGCACAGATGTGCCTGTCGTGATGACGACCGACATCCTGATATCCAAAAAGCAACCAGACGGGGTTCAGCTCATCGCAATTGCTGTGAAACCTGAGGCAGATCTAGACGAGCGAACCATGGAAAAGCTGCTCCTTGAACGAATGTATTGGAATCGAAGAGGGGTGACGTGGATTCTCCTGACAGACAGGGAGATTCCTCAGCCCCTGGCACAGAATCTTCAATTCTTCGAGATGGCACTACAAAACCTTGACCAGCAGGTAAAGGGCGTTTCGAGCGTCACGTTCTCGGAATGCATTGAAGAAGCTTGGCGAGCGGATGCCACCCTGTTCGAACTCATTGCAGATGCATCGGCGAAACTCAAGATTTCGAACAACGAGGGGACTCTCTTGCTAGGCCAAGCGGTGTGGCGCCATCAAAGTCGATTGGACTTGAATGCTAGCCAGTTGGCCCATACCGCCCCGTTTCACCTCAAACAAGTGGCGCAGTACTAATGTACGAAACTAATGCTGTATATAACGTAACCGACGGCACAAAGCCGTTCAGCGGTCCGACCCGTCTTCTGGAGGTGCTTCCAAACGGGTATGTCGCATTGATTGGTGTTGGGGACGGAGACAGTTCTGGATTCTTCAGGGTCAAGCAAACTGTCTGGGACGGGTTGTTCAGTCGAGAAGCAGTCGATCAAGCTTCAGATCCCTTTCTTGATTTGAACAGCGTACCTTCGAAACTTCCAAAAGGAGTGGCGGCTCGGCTATCGAAAGCCAATCAAGCGATTTCCATGTTTGCCGATCGAACATATCCTTTGTCATCACGATCGGATTTCACTGGCGCGGTGTCGGAAATAGCTTCCAAGATTGGCAGGTCTGATAAGACGGTCAAGAGATGGCTAAATGAATGGCTGCGATCAGGCCGAAATCCACTGGCAGTGGTCCGATCGTTTCTAGGAGATTCAGATGGTGCCCCGCCTCGAGAACAACAGGGTGGCAAAAAGCGAGGACCGAAACCAATCAAGCCCGCCCTGGACTCTCGAACGCCAGCTCAGGATCTACGGGCAAAGATTGACCTTGCGTACGAAAGATTCATACAGAAACAGCGACTATCTTGGCGTGACGCGTTCTACGAAATGCTGCTGACCCTATTCAAGGTACCAGCTGCAGAGCTCAATGGGGAAAAGCGCATCGAAGTCCTGCTGACGCCTGGTCTGATACAGAAGTACAAGCTGCCAACCTGGTATCAGTTTCGGCACCGCTGTCGCGTACTGAAGGAGCGGGAGCTCAGCGCGCAAGAGTTGGATCTTCCGATTGGCCAACGCGGCCGCTCCACAGCTCCGGGTCCTGGCTTTTTCGAGATCGACGCAACGTACTTCCAAGAGCAGCTCGTCTCGGTAATGAGCAAGGACAACCTGGTCAGCCGTCCCACCGTCTACCTAATCGTCGACATCTTCTCCGACGCCATCACCGGCTACGTGGTAACGCTTGAGAACCCGAGCTGGGGGGTGGCCTCTCTTGCCCTATTCAACTGCTTCTCTGACAAGGCGGCTACCTTTGATCGCCTAGGCATGCCCTACACGAGCGACGACTGGCCTTGCCGGGAACTGCCCACGATGCTCCGCGCTGATCGCGCTGAACTGGTCTCAAACATGGGCCAGGAGTTTCCACGTTCAGGAATCAGAGTCAACGTAACGCCATCCATGACGCCTGAGGCCAAGGGCCATGTCGAGAACAAGAACGGGGAAATCAAGAGGGTTAGGACGCTGGGAAGATTCAACCTGCCCGGCCTATACAAAAAGCACAGGAAGCGGCGCGAAAGTGACGGCAAGAAGGGCGCCGCACTCAATCTCGTCGAGTTCGAACGCATCCTCGTAGAGATCATCCTCGATCTAAACCGCCGGCCGGTCCGTCCGCGTAGATTGCCGCGCGATGCAGCCCTTGCGGGAAGTGTCGCTGCTAGTCGCATCGGACTGTATAAGTGGGGACTTGTCAATAGACCCGGATTCACTGCCCGCATGAGCGAGAAATTCGCCTACGAGCACCTACTGACAGCAGGTAGCGCCGTAATGACGACGCGGGGCATTCAGTTCAAAGATGAATTGTTCTTCTGCGATCAACTCAGAGGCTTGGGCATGCTGACCTCTGCCATTCCCGGGAACTATCCAATCGGCATACGTTACTCACCCAACTACGCAGGTGAGATTTTCTTCCTCAACCAAAAGGAAGGTAAGTACATTCCCGCTACCAATGTTGATTTGGAGGTCGTAAGGCTGCAAGCGTCATTCGCAGAGACTCGAGAGATGCGTTCCACTAAGGAAGCTGTTCTGAATCAGGCGGGCTTGAATCACTACGCGGCACGTAAGGTGGCTGCGAAGGCAGTAGGCGCAACAATAAAAAGTGCTGTCTCTGAAAAGAAGGAGCTCTCAAAGAAGCCGTCAACCTCCAAAAAGGCCATACGGGAGAACCGGGCCGCCGAGAAGCAACGCCTAAGGGCTCCGGGGATGGGCGGGGCATTGCCGCAGAGCCAGCAGCCGTCGGATCAAGGACGCGCCGAAGACCATGTGTCTTCAAGGCCACCCGTCGCCCCGATCGATCGCGGGCCCCAGACCGCGTCGCCAACAAAGACCCAGTTGCTGTGGAGCAAAGTAAGTGCAAAGAGCACCTGATCTTTCACCAAAGTATCTCAAGAGGGGCGACAACGAGATCGACGGCAACCCGCTGATCGCACACCTCCCTTTGGGCCCGGAATCTGACGAAGAAGCATTTCTTGCGCTGGCGAAGAAGCCGCAGTTTGACGCGGCCGAGCGCAGGTTGCCTAGGGCTCACCGCAGGCTGTTGATCAAGCGATTGAGGCGTTTCTTTCTTCCCTTTCTGAGGGAGCATCGGCGAGCACTTGAGGTCGTCAGTGCAAGCGTGATTGATGGGTACCTGCCGCGAAACCCAATGACGCCCGCGGGCCAACGGATGCTCAATGGATGCAGTTATGACGCTACACCGCCAGCCATTGTGCTCATTACCGGCTGCTCAGGCATGGGCAAATCGACCTTGGCTACCATGATCTTTTCATATCTAGGCGGCCCAGTTTGGCGCCACACGAAGTTTGGACGCAAGCCATTTCCGGAAGCTCAATTGCTCTTCTTGCGTAGAAATACTCCTGAGCGCTGCACCGTTCCGAGACTGTGTGAGACCTTTGGGGCCTATACCGACGCGGCGCTCGGCGTAAATCTTTATTCGGGGATCTTTGATAAACCGATGACACGTGGTGGAACAAACCACATCAAGGAGATGCGCAAGCTGATTGCGAACCACCACATCGGTGCCTTGGTTCTCGATGAGCTCCAAAATCTGTCGCTTATTGGGGTTGGCGCGGAGTCAATTCTGGCGTTCCTAGTCAATCTTCGCGATGAGATTGGTGTTCCAATAGTCGCGCTAGGGACACCGAAAGCGCTAAAGCTCGTCGGCAAGAGCGCACCGGCAGCTCGTCGATTTGTCGAAGGCGGGCATATAGACCTCCGAAGGCCAACGTCCGCGGAATGCCCTGAGTGGATTGAACTGTGCACAGCAGTCTGGGAGTACCAGTGGGTACGCGAACCTGCAGATATCTCTCCCGAGATCGTCACGGCCTTCTACGAGGTGAGTCAAGGAATTGTCGCCATCATGCTAAGCGTCTTTGCGCACGCCCAACTGGAGGCCATTGAAGACGGGTCAGAACGCGTGACAGCAGAGCTCATCCAAAGGGTATTTCGCGAGCAAATGAGTCCTTTGCACGCTGCTATCCGTGCGCTGCAGTCGGGTGATCCATTCTTGATGGATCAGTTCGAGGGACTGTACGTGAATCACTGGCCGGATGCCGAAAAGGGTGAGGGCGATGTCGAACAGGATGAGGCCGAGGCCGAAGCCGAAGCCGATTCGCGCGAACAGAGCTCCGGGGCTGAGGCTAGCGACCCGAAGAATGCCCCAGACGTGGGGCCTAGGTCCTCGCGCCCCGAAAGGGCGCGCGCAGTGCAGAGTCCTGCACCTTCGACTCAGAGGGTACTGGCGCCCGATCAGATCGCTGAGATGGTCCGGGCAAAGTCTACCGCGGACCTGCTGAAGGTTCTGGGACATTAATGAGACTACCAGCATTCCCCGTCCCGTTTCCTGAAGAAACAGTACGGTCCGTCCTTAGCCAGTATGTCAATCGCACGGCAGGCCCGGTTGCCAGAAGCTTGGCGGTGTTTGGCTTGCCAAGGCATCCCACTGACGGCGTTTGTCCTCGATTCCCCGCGAAGCTCGCAGCTGCAATGCCTCTCGGGCATCCTTGGCAGGACAACCCAGAAGAGATTGTCCTTGGGCACACACTTGTTCCGCTGTACTTGGCCTTTGCGCGCCCAGGGCACGCGCAGCCTTTGTTAGAGCGTCTATTGGTAGGCGATACAAGCAATCCAGCGGCTGCACTCGGTGTGACACAGTCAAAGACGGCGAGCGTATCGCTTGCTCGATATTGCCCAGATTGCGTTCATGAGAGCCAGCGAGACCGAGGCGTTGCCGTCATCTACAGATCACACCAGATCGGTTTCGTTGGGCTGTGCTTAACGCACCGGAGTGTGCTTCGCGCGGAGTGCCTGAACTGCGCTCAGAGATCCAAAACTTCTCGAATATGGCGTCAATTGAGGATGTGCACGTGCTCGAACGACAGCAACCGAAAACTACTTCCTTCTGATATCAACGACATAGAGTTAGAGGGATGGATCTGGTTGGCGAAGTCCGTGTCTGAACTTGCGAAGACCAACGCACCACCGCGGACTGACCGCCATGAAAGGCTGCTTGCAGCCGTGTCGAGAACATCAATGCGCGACGTCCGGAGCCAGGGTCTCCAATCTCACATTGAGGGGGTGTTGAACAAGCGGTTTGGTCCTTCATTCTTGATTCGTCTGAAGCAAACTGAGCCGAGCTTGCAATCCAACGCGTGGGTGCTCAAATGCTTGGCGGAACCGGGTGAAGGCAGAGGAATTCTCTCCGGCGTGCTAAAGCATCTGCTGATTACGGCAGCGCTCGTCGACGATGTCGCGGATCTAGACTCCATTCTTCCTCCAGACGTTCAGCCCAGCCAAGAGCGGAAGCCCCTGGGCTATGGGGTACGTCAACCCACCAAGTCCAAGGGACTCTCCGACGCTGCCATCCGGGAGGCGTTCGGCAAGGGTGCGGGCAGACTCTACTCGGCTGCCGCCATCTTGGGCCTGCATTCCCATGAACTCGCTGGGACGATGATTGCTAGAGGAATGGCTCTTCCGATGTCGCAAGAAGCCAGGAATCGCATCGGAGAATCGGCAATCCTTTCGTACAAGCAACTGTGCGCTGAAGGTGTAGCGAAGACTGAAATCCTCCGTCAGCTGGGGATGACGGACTGGAGTCGAACGCTCATCGAACTCGATGATCCTTCTCTGCCTGGGTTGCACCGTGAGGCATACATACGGCAACAACGAGATAAGCATCGTCGGGCTGTTGACGAGTACTTGGATCTCAACCAAGGTGCTGGCAGAAATGATCTGACCCTGGCTTTGCCTAGTGCAGTGGACTGGCTTCGAAGTTTCGACAAGGACTGGTTGCGAAGCGCCGTTCAACGAAAGAAGCCAACTAACCCAGGGCGCCCAACAGCGGATTGGGCCGCGAGAGACTCGGCGTGGGCCGCTGCTATCGAGCAACATGCGCAGGCTGAGCTCAGTTCAGTGGATCGCCCTCGCTGGCTGTCGCAGACTCGGCTTATGGCGGCGGTTGGGGCCCGTGTGAGCAAGTACGCGCTCAATGCTGGGCTGGTGTCGAAGACGCTTCACGCTGCGAAGGCACATAGCGAGCCGTTCGAAACATACCATGTCCGCCGGATTGCATGGGCATTAAGAAAGGTCCGAGATTCGGGATCAACCGTTGCAACAAACTCGCTTCGGCAGGTTGCTGGCCTCCCGCCTGCAAGAGTGCTTGAGCACAAGGACTTCATCGTTAAGGAGTCGGCTCGGCTCGGCTTGGCCATCAATCTACGAAGCTCCTTGCTTGATTGACTTGTCGCTTACGCCGCCCCAGCGGAGGGCAGCTAAAGGTTGAGGCTGTATGAAAACCCTCTGACTGCCTTGCGGCCGGGAGCGCATGACTAATGTCGAGCCGCCGCGTCATTCCGGATGGCCAGTGGGGTCTCGCAGTTTCTGCCGAATGACTGCGAGCGCGCGCTCGAGCACTTCATCGATCGAGACTGGATATGTCTCGACGATGGCGTCTGCGAACTGGATCAGTCCTCTGGACTGCTGCTCGTTGTCGTGCGCCACTGCGCGGTCGTAGGCACCTTCAACCGGCTTACCTTGCGCTATGAGGCGCTGTTCGTAGCGCGTCCGAAGAACGTCTTCCGGTGCGTTCAGGTGTAAGTGGAAGACGACTGCGCCAAATGTGGCTTTGAAGTGCTCCACCTGCCGCTTCTTGCGAACAGCATCGAACAGCCAACGCCTCCTGCCAGACTCTGCCGCGATCGCAGGCCGCGCAACCGAATCGACGACCCACCGGTAGTCCGTTTGCACGTCCAGCGCATCACCGAGCTCTTGCAGGTCGAGTCGATCGGAACCGCCATCCTGTTTGGCGGCGACCTTGCGCAAATACTCACTGGAGCGGATGGCGCCAAATCCGTGGTCCGATATCAACAGGTCGCGCAAGGTCGTCTTGCCTACCGAAACCGGGCCACTTAGAAGTACAACGACGTCCGGAGAAGCCATGTTCAAGTACCTGTACGGCGGCGTCAGTCACGGCGTTGAAGAGTCCACACTGATCAACCCCTACGCCAATGCCGCGCCGGCCGCCACCGAATTCAAACCACCAGAGAAGGACCTGCGACGAGCCTGTGTGTCCCAATGGCCTCAGGACATCCCTTACGCCGCATCGCGCTCGCCTACCTCACTGACCGCAACTCGGCTTTGGTGACACAACGCGAAATGGAGACGCATCCACGGGAATCCGTGGGCCCATTCAGAGAGGGAGGATCTCGCGGACCTCACCGCCTTTCATACGCCGAACCTGAACCACGTACTTAGCCAAATCCGGCACTGCGTAGTCCACCACGACTTCTACAACCCTCTTCTCAGGATCGCCCGACTTCTTGGTTGGATAAGCCTCGATTCTGTGGAAATCTTCGAACCCGCGGTGGTGCCAATATGGGAACGTGTTGCCGGAATTCATCCTACAAAGCGAAATCCTGTCCTTGTAGGCCGCAACGAGTGAGTCCGTGTCGATTGTCAAGACATCGTGCTCGAGTTTGCGGTACGCGCGAGCGCCCAGCAGCGTGAGTAGGCGTTCCTCCTGTGCCCACATGAAGACCTTGCCGTTCAGAAACTGGTACCACTGCTGCGGCGTCATGCCCTTGGGCAAGGCGTTCGCGATGCGCTCAGGAGGCATTGGCTTCTGGTCCCGAAGCACGACGGCCTCGGCGCCTTGGCCAACGGTCACCTTCTCAGGTCGATGATCGGTCTCATACTGGCGCCGCTCCGCACCTGTTATCCCTAGCTTGTCGAGGACAGCGACCGTGCTCAGGAGTCCGCGCTGCCTGATAGAAGGCCATGTGTTGACCTCCGCCATGTGAAACAAGCGAGGGTATAAGCCGACGAACTTGCTTACCTCCAACTCAGCTCCTTGAGTGCACTGTCACCACATGCGCCGGTCAATGATGTTGCGTTCGTTGAACGCCGTAGATATCAGGGAGACCGGGATGCCGCTAACCTGCTCCAGTTCCCCGATGAAGCGCTGCGTCTCTGAGGTGAGCTGCTCGTACCGGTAGGCGCTCTGGTTCTCCACGCCGAGGTAGTCGGCGAATGTCAGCGCCAGGTCGGTGGGTCCGTTCAGCAGCAGCGAACGGCGCAAAAGATGCCAATCGAATTCTGCGATGCGCCTGGTCCGACCGGAAACTGACCCAACCTCCGTTGTCCTGATTTCATCCAGCGGCACTCGCGAACGGCTAGCCACGTCTTCGAACTTGAGTTCCTTGCCAATGTAGCCCGAGGTGTTACCGGTCTTGGAATCGCCCACGCGGATTGGATACGTGCGGCAGACCATGACCACTCTGCGAACGTGTCTCTGGGTCAATCCGGCTTCGGCTAGACAGGCCGAGGCCGTGGTCATGCGCGATGTCACGTGCGGGTAGAAGCCATGATGCAGACTCAAGAGTGTCCCCTGAGTTCCCTCCAGCATGATTCGCTTGCCGCGGCTTAAGCACTGGGCGAAGTACTCAATCGTGTCCTCGACGAAACGTGCCAGTGTCGGCTCGTCGCGCGCCAGGCGCACGTTTGTGTTCGGAACGCGGTTAACGATTTTTCGGGCTGTCGCCATCCCGATACCCTGCGCTGTAGAACCTATCGCGCCCGCGAGCGTCTGTTCTTCCCACTCCTTGTCACGAGGGTCAATAACCATCGCTTGCGGGTCGATGATGAGACGGCCAGGCTCGATTTGTAGTTCGCCAATCTCCTTGCGCAGCGTGTCCAGCCCTATTACTGCGCCCGCCCCGATGACGAGCATGGCTTGGGAGTTACCTAGGAAGCCAGAGGGCAGCTGCTTAAACGTGTAAGGCTTGTCGTTGGATCGATAGACCTTGTGGCCGGCGTTGGGGCCGCCAACGCGCACCAGCACGTCGTACTCCGGTGCTAAATAGTGAGCGATGTTGCCCTTGCCTTCGCTGCCGAACTGGCCGCCAACGAGGATGTCCACGCATGCGGCGGATGTGACCGGATTGGGCTCTAGGCGAGCCCGGACGCGCGCGAAGACATCACTTGTGCTGCAGCGTTCCGTGTCGATGACTATGTCGGCGGCCTTGGTGAGCAACTCCTCTTGCGACTGCGTCCACTTGCGGCGGTGCGAATCGAATGCGCGGCGCGATTGGCTGCCGGTCGTTGCGGCCCTAAACCGCGCCCAAAGCACGTCATCAGGTGCGTGCAGGTGGATGTGGAGGACCCGAAGGCCAAGCTCGCGCAGACCACTGATCTGCCCAGCAGTTTCGAGCGCGTCGATGATGAAAACGTCGAAAGGCGGCTTGAGCGTCACCAGGTGACGTGCCAGGCCTTGCTTGGCCCACCTTCCATTGGTCTGCTCCTCCAGCTGGCGCTTCTGACGCTGGAGACTGCTCGCAGTCGGCTGCTTGCCGAGGGCTAGGCGCAACAACTCATCCGCGCTGATGCGCTCGACGTCGAGGGTCTGCGCCAGTCGGTCAGCAAGCGTGGATTTTCCGGAGCAGAGCCTTCCCGTGATGACGATCGCGCCGAACTTCATCCCGTCCCTTCAACCGCCCGTTTCTCGTTCTAGGCCCCGGCGTTCGCCGGCAGCCGGTAGACAGTGGTCTTCACGCCCTTGTCTACCAATTCTTCTGAGATTAGCTCGCGAATGACGGGCCACTGCGCGCCGCCGTGGCCTGTGCCAACGCGTGGCATGTGGACTGTTGCGCCCGAACCAAGAGCGTGCTCACGGACGGCCTGCAGACACTGCGCCAGCGCCGCATAGCGAAGGCGCTGAGTCTTGGATGGGCCGATGCCCTGCTGCGCGACCATGTGCGCAACCGTCACATCCTCAGAGACCTTCGCCAAGAACACCTCACCCAAGGCCGGACAACGTTTGGCGGTCGCCGTCTCGCCCATGAACGACTCCCAAGTCTGAGGAAACTTGCGCCTAAGGGCAGATGCGAAGCCGTGGCCGCCCCAGATGACCGTGGTGTTTGGCACGACGTGCGCAAGCACCTTCTTGCCGGCGCCACGCGGTTGCAGCGCGTCCCCGTCGACCTCCTGGATAGTGGGTAACTGGTCTTGCCTCGGCTCGGGGTCCAGCAAGATGCCGACGACTCGGGGGTCAGCAGATCCAGGGTAAGGGGCCAGTGCGACACATTCGACCTGCAATTCCATATCGCCGACCCAGACCTCGCGGCCAGTTGCCGTAAAGCCGATGGTCGTTGCTTCATTGATCACGCTTGTTGCTGGAATGGCCTGGCCCACGCCCACGGGACACTTCCAGCCTGCAGCAGGGATGACGTAGTCAATGCGGTACTGACCGTCTTTGTGCATCGACGCGCAAATAGCCGCCATCGGCGTGGTTGCGAGCTTAACCAGGCGGATGATGCAGGCCTCGACGGAAACGTCGTACTGCTTCCTGATATCCATCACCTTCTGGATGGACACAGGCTCCGCAGCCAGGTCCGCAAAGCTGCCAAGCGGCATCAGGAGCTCGGCGGCACCGATGTTGCATAGGACTTCCAGCTGCCAGTTGTCCGCCTGAGAGGCGTCCTCCACAGCGCGGTTTCGAACCTGTTGCGCATGATCAGGAAGCAGCGTATGCGCAATCTCATGCGCGATGGAAAACCGCAGCCGACCACGTGGACGTAGCGGGTTGTACTGAAGGATGGACTTCCCGTCGCTCGTCGGCACGAGTCGCGCGTCAGGTATGTCACCACGGGCATCGAGCTTCAAGCCGCGCCATTGCGCCAACGCCAGTGGGTCAAACGGCGGCCCTTGCCAGCCTTCGTCCATGGCCTGCAAGGCGAGCTCACGGGAAGCGCGCTCAATCTTCGCGACGGGATCTTCGCCCTGCGCAAATCGCAGGACCGATGGGTTTGTCCACTTGTACTTCTTCGACATGTCGACCGTTGGTGAGCCGATTCCTGCAGCAATCGGCGGCGCTGCCACGGTTGCACCATAACACCAGCCCGGGGGTTGCTTACCCCACCATGGAGCTGGGAACACGCGTGCGAATCTGATCTGCAATGGACCGCTGATTTCGCACCGGCAAGATGTCCGCTTGAGTGTCGCCCTGCGACCGCGACGCAAAGCGGTACCGGTTGTTCACAGCCATTGAACCGAAGGTGACGTTGCACCCTTCCGGTGTCCAGCGGCTTGTCGATGCTCAAGGAGTTGCTGGTCGTGGCGGTGAAGGTCAGCTTTGTGCCAGTGACCATGAGCACACCTGCGAATCGCCAATGGGGGAAAACGCTGCCAAGCCGTCGAAGTACATCGGTGATCCTGGGACCCTCAGAGTCAGGGATGACCCCTGCGTGCCTTCGAGAACCTGTTCAGCTGATGGCGTAAGCTAGCGGAATCAAGAGCAAGTCCGGCTGCTGCGTAGCGCTTGACCTCAAGTTCACCCGAAGCGGGACAAGACCTTTGCCCCCAGGTGAGCGTTGCGGACAAAGCAATTGCCCTCCGGACATTTCAATTTGCCTCTAAGCACCACCGGAGCCCCGCCATGGCCAGCGTCAACAAAGTCATCCTGATCGGCAACCTCGGCCGCGACCCCGAGGTGCGTTACGCGCCCAGCGGTTCGGCCATCGCCAACGTCACCATCGCCACCAGCCGCAACTGGAAGGACAAGACCACTGGCGAGCGCCAGGAAGAGACCGAGTGGCACCGCGTGGTCTTCTACGACAAGCTGGCCGAGATCGCCGGCGAGTACCTGAAGAAGGGCAAGTCGGTCTACATCGAAGGCCGGCTGAAGACGCGCAAGTGGACCGACAAGGACGGCGTCGAGAAGTACACCACCGAGATCATCGCCAACGAGATGACGATGCTCGGCAGCCGCGAAGGCGGCGGCGGTGGCGGCATGGGCGACGCCGAGATGGGCAGCGCCCCCGCCCCGCGCAGCGCCCCGCCGGCCCGCAGCGCCGCCCCGGCACCGCGCCAGCCCGCCGCGTCGAAGCCCGCCACCGGCTTCGACGACATGGACGACGACATCCCCTTCTGACGCCGCCCGCCCCGGTTCAGCCCGGGGTCTTGATACGGTAAGGGGTATGTTGTAGGATACCGGCCATGGTATCCACCCAACGCTCCTTCCTGGCCACTTTGCTGGCCGTTTCAGCCGCCGCAAGCACTGGGCTGGCCCCGCTGCCCGTCCAGGCCCAGCCCAGCGTGCCCACGCTCCAGGTGGGCAGCGGCGCGGCTTCCGCGGGCTTCGAGTTCGAAGGCACGCTCGAGCCGCAGCAGCAAAGCGTGCTGGCCGCGCAGGTGAGCGGCCTGCTGCGCCTGCTGGCCGTGAAGGCGGGTGATCGCGTCAAGGCCGGCCAGGTGCTGGCGCGCATCGACGAGCGCGAGCTCGCCGCCGGCGTGGCCGCAGGCGATGCCGGCGTGGCCCAGGCCCAGGCCGCACTCGCCCAGGCGCGCCAGAACGCCCAGCGCACCCGCGAGCTGCGCGCGCAAGGCTTCGTCGCCGCCGCCGCGCTCGACACCGCGCAGGCCCAGCTCGACGCCGCCGAGGCCGTCGTGGCCGCGGCGCAGGCCGGCCGCCAGCAGGCGGCGCTGGCGCGGGGCCACAGCAGCATCACTGCGCCCTTCGACGGCATCGTGCGCGCCACGCACGCCGAGGCTGGCGAGCTGGCCGCGCCCGGCAAGCCGCTGCTCACGCTGTACGCCCCGGGCCGGCTGCGCGCCAGCGTCAAGCTGCCGCTGTCGCGGGCGGCCGATGCGCGCGGCGCGCGCGAGGTGCAGGTGCTGCTGGCGGACGGCCGCGTGCTCGTGCCGCAGCGCCGCACCGAGCTGCCGGGGGCCGATGCGATGTCACAGACGGTGGAGTGGCGGCTCGATCTGGCGCCGCCGGCTGCCACGTTAGCCGAGACGCTGATGCCCGGCCAGCCGGTGCGCGTGCGCTTCGTCGGCGCCGCCGCCGCGGCCACGGGCGCGCCGATGAGCATCCCCGCCGCCGCACTGCTGCGCCGGGGCGAGCTCACGGCCGTGTACGCCGTGGCCGAAGGCCGCTTCGTGCTCAAGGCCGTGCGCACTGGCGCACCCGTCGCCGGCCAGGTGCCGGTGCTGGCGGGCCTGAAGGCCGGTGAACGCATCGCGGCCGACGCCGTGAAGGCGGGCCTGGCCGGCGCCCGCCCGGCGAACTGAGAGCTTGTGCAGCATTCCGACGCGCCGCGATGAAGCCAAAAGACGCCCCCCTCGGCCTGTCGGGCCGCCTGGCCGCCACCTTCCAGCAGCACGCGCTCACGCCGCTGCTGGCGCTGGTGGCGCTGCTGCTCGGCGTGTTCGCGGTGATGGTCACGCCGCGCGAAGAAGAGCCGCAAATCGACGTGACCATGGCCAACGTGCTGATCGCCTTCCCGGGCGCCGCCGCCGCCGACGTGCAAACGCTCGTGGCGCGCCCCGCCGAGCAGGTGCTGTCGCAGATGGCCGGCATCGAGCACACCTACTCCGTCTCGCGCCCGGGCCTGGCGGTGCTGACGGTGCAGTTCAAGGTGGGCGTGCCGCGCCAGGAGGCGCTGGTCAAGCTCTACGACGTGATCAACGCCAACGCCGATTGGCTGCCGCGCAACCTGGGCGTGCTGCCGCCGCTGGTCAAGCCCAAGGGCATCGACGACGTGCCGGTGCTGGCCGTCAGCCTGTGGAGCAAGGCCGAGACCTCGGCATTCGAGCTGGAGCGCGTGGCGCGTTCGCTCGAGCCCGAACTGCAGCGCGTGAACGGTGTGCGCGAGGTGGCCACCATCGGCGGCCCCGGCCGCGCGGTGCAGGTGCGGCTGAACCCGGCGCGCCTGCGCGAACGCGGCATCGACGTGCTCGGCCTGGCGCAAGCCCTGGCCGGCGCCAACCGCGCGCGGCCGGCGGGCCAGGTGGCCGATGTGGGCCACGCCGCCAGCCGCGGCGGCCTGCTGGCCGTGGACACCGGCGAGGTGCTGCGCAGCGCCGACGACGTGGCACAGCTGGTGGTGGGCGTGCACCAGGGCCGCCCGGTCTACCTGCGCGAGGTGGCCACGGTCGAAGACGGTCCGGCGCAGCCTACGGCGCAGGTGTGGTTCACCCCCGGCGGCGCTGCGCCAGAGTCGGCCAGCGCCGGCCACCCGGCCGTGACGCTGACGCTGACCAAGAAGCCCGGCGCCAACGCCGTCGACGTGGCCGAGGCCGCGCGTGCGCGCCTGGACAGCCTGCGCCCCGCGCTCGTGCCCGAGGGCGTGGAGCTCACGGTGGTGCGCGACTACGGCGCCACCGCCGCCGAGAAGGCCAACCAGCTGATCACGAAGCTGGTGTTCGCCACCGGCAGCGTCATCCTGCTCGTCGGCCTGGCGCTCGGCCGGCGCGAGGCCGTCATCGTCGGCGCGGCGGTGGTGCTCACGCTCACGGCCACGCTGTTTGCCAGCTGGGCCTGGGGCTTCACGCTCAACCGCGTGAGCCTGTTCGCGCTGATCTTCAGCATCGGCATCCTGGTCGACGACGCCATCGTGGTGGTGGAGAACATCCACCGCCACCGCGCGCTCGAGCCCGGCAAACCGCTGGCGCAGATCATCCCGGCGGCGGTGGACGAAGTCGGCAGCCCCACCATCCTGGCCACCTTCACGGTGATCGCGGCGCTGCTGCCGATGGCGTTTGTGAGCGGGCTGATGGGGCCGTACATGAGCCCGATCCCGATCAACTCCAGCCTCGGCATGGCGATCTCGCTGCTGATCGCCTTCACGGTGACGCCGTGGCTGGCGTTGAAGCTGATGAAGAGCGGCGCCGAGGCCGCGGGCCAGGGGGCCGCCGGCCATGGCGAAAGCCGCCTCGCCGGCTGGCTGCAGCGCTTCTTCACCCGCGTGCTGACGCCGCTGCTCGACAGCGCCCGGAAGCGCTGGCTGCTGCTGGCCGGCATCCTGGCGGCGATGGCGCTGTCGATGGGCCTGGCGGCAGTGCAGTGGGTCGTGCTGAAGATGCTGCCCTTCGACAACAAGAGCGAGTTCGCACTGGTGATCGACATGCCCGCCGGCACCGCCGTGGAAGACACCGCCGCGGCGATGCACGAGCTGGGCAGCTACCTCACGAAGCAGCCCGAGGTGCTTCACCTGCAGGGTTATGCCGGCACCGCCAGCCCCATCACCTTCAACGGCCTGGTGCGCCAGTACTTCCTGCGCGGCGATCCGCACCAGGGCGAGCTTCAGGTCAAGCTCGTGCACAAGAGCCAGCGCCAGGGCCAGAGCCACGACCTCGCCCAGCGCCTGCGGCCCGAGCTCGAGAAGATCGCGCTGCGCCACGGCGCGAAGATGAAGCTGGTGGAGGTGCCGCCCGGCCCGCCAGTGCTGAGCCCCATCGTCGCCGAGGTCTACGGCCCCGACGAAGCCGGCCGCCAGCAGCTGGCCGCACGCCTGGAAGCGGCCTTCCACGCCACGCCCGACATCACCGGCATCGACAGCACCCTGGCCGCCGACGCGCCGCGCGCCGTGCTGCGCATCAACCGCCAGCGCGCCGACACGCTGGGCGTCAGCGCCAGCGCGATCGCCGAGACGGTGGCCGGCGCGCTCTCGGGCCTGGACGCCACGCACCTGCACGACGGCGCCAGCCAGCACGCCGTGCCGGTGCGGCTGCAGCTGCCGCGCGAGGCGCAGGCCGGGCTCGACGCGCTACTGGCGCTGCCGATGCGCACGGCATCTGGCCAGCTGGTGCCGCTGTCGGAGCTGGTGCGCGTGGAGCGCGGCGTCATCGACAAGCCGCTCTTCACCAAGAACGGGCTCGGCGTGAGCTACGTGATGGCCGATGTCGGCGCCGGCGGCCAGACGCCCGACTCGCCGCTGTACGGCCTGTTCGGCATCCGCAACCAGCTGCAGGCCGCGGCGTTGCCCGGCACGGGCACGCTGGGCGAGTACTGGATCTCGGCGCCGAAGAACCCCTACGAGGCCTACGCCGTGAAGTGGGATGGCGAATCGCAGATCACCTACGAGACCTTCCGCGACATGGGCGCGGCCTATGGCGTGGGCCTGATCCTGATCTACATCCTCGTGGTGGCGCAGTTCCGCAGCTACGTGGCGCCGCTGGTCATCATGGCGCCGATCCCACTCACGCTGGTGGGCGTGATGCCGGGCCACGCGCTGCTGGGGGCCCACTTCACCGCCACCAGCATGATCGGCATGATCGCGCTGGCCGGCATCATCGTGCGCAACTCGATCCTGCTCGTCGACTTCATCGAGCTGCAGGTCGCCGAGGGCAAGCCCTGGCGCGAGGCCGTGGTCAACGCCGCCGCCGTGCGCGCGCAGCCCATCGCACTCACCGCGCTGGCGGCGATGACGGGCGCGGTCTTCATCCTCACCGACCCCATCTTCAACGGCCTGGCGATCTCGCTGCTGTTCGGCATCGGCGTGAGCACGCTGCTCACACTGATCGTCATCCCGGTGCTGCACGTGGTGTTCAACCGCCGCCGTTTCGAAGCCCTGCAACCCGCTTCCACCACCCCACTCACCGCTTGAAGGAGCCTTACATGACCATCGACCGCCTGATCCGCATCTTCGCCGGCAGCTTCATCCTCATCAGCCTGGCGCTCGGCATCCAGGCCAGCCCGCTGTTCGTCAGCCCGTGGTTTCTGGCCTTCACGGCCTTCGTGGGAGCGAACCTGCTGCAGTTCGGCTTTACCAACGTCTGCCCGCTGGGCTGGGTGCTGGGCAAGATGGGCGTGCCGGCCCAATCGGCGGTGCGCGATGCACCGGCCGCCAGCCGCGGCTGAGGCGCTCGCCCCCTATGGCTCTCCACCCACGGCCGGCTCCAAGGCATGGCAAGGACAGTGACAATGCCGCTTTCGACAGCCAAAGCCGTGGAGGCTTGCCCGATGTCCGTGCTCACCGATGTGGAAAGCCGAACCGACCTGCTCAACCGCCTCAAGCGCGC
>JAIYDH010000303.1 GCA_027487585.1 Rubrivivax sp. | reverse complement strand
GCGCCGCGCTGCTGCTGGCCACCGCGCTCGCGGGGTGTGGCTACAACGACTTCCAGCGCCTGGACGAGCAGGTCAAGGCCGGCTGGAGCGAGGTGCTGAACCAGTACCAGCGCCGCGCCGACCTCATTCCCAACATCGTGGCCACCGTCAAGGGCGAGGCCAACTTCGAGCAGGAGACGCTGACGAAGGTGGTCGAGGCGCGCGCCAAGGCCACGAGCATCCAGGTCACGCCCGAGACCATCAACAACCCCGAGGCGTTCCAGAAGTTCCAGGCCGCGCAGGGCGAGCTCTCGGGCGCGCTCAGCCGGCTGCTGGTGGTGAGCGAGAACTACCCCAACCTGAAGGCCAACCAGGGCTTCCAGGACCTGCGCGTACAACTCGAGGGCACCGAGAACCGCATCACCGTGGCGCGCAACCGCTACATCAAGACAGTGCAGGACTACAACACGCTGGCGCGCAGCTTCCCGAGCAACCTCACCGCGATGGTGTTCAGCTACGGCGTGAAGCCGAACTTCACGGTGCAGAACGAGTCCGCCATCAGCGCGCCGCCGGCGGTGAGCTTCGACAAGCCGGCGCCGGCCGCACCGGCCGCCTCGCGCTGAACCAGCGCCCGAACGGAAACCGGCCCCCGTGATGCGCCACTGGCGCGCGCTGCTGCCACTGCTGGCCCTGCTGGCGTGGTGCCTCGGCCTGCCGGCGCACGCTCAGGACGTGCAGGCCGTGCCGGCGCTCAGCGCCCGCGTCATCGACACCACCGGCACGCTGCCGGCCGCCGAGCGCGAGGCTCTCGAGCAGCGCCTTGCAGCCTTTGAGGCCCAGGCCGGCCCGCAGATCGTGCTGCTGATGGTGGCCACGACGGCGCCGGAAGACATCACGTCCTACGCCCAGCGCGTGGCCGACACCTGGAAGATAGGCCGCCGCGAGGTGGGCGACGGCGTGCTCGTGGTGGTGGCGCGCGACGACCGGCGCGTGCGCATCGAGGTGGCCAAGGCGCTGGAAGGCGCGATCCCCGACCTGGCGGCGCGGCAGATCATCGACCAGGCCCTGCGCGCGCCCTTCCGCGAAGGCCGCTATGGCGATGGCCTGATGGCCGCTGTCGAGCAGCTCGAGGCCCGCATCAAGGGGGAGAACCTTCCCGCGCCGGAGCAGGGCAGCCGCGGCGGCGGCAGCAGCCCCGGCCTCGAGGAACTGGCGGTGTTCTTCTTCGTCGGCGTGGCGGTGGCCGGCCAGGTGCTGACCGCCCTCTTCGGCCGCAAGTTCGGCTCGTTGCTCACAGCGGGCGCGGCCGGCGGCATTGGCTGGTGGATCACGAGCAGCCTGCTGATCGCCGGAGGCGCGGCCCTCGGGGCGCTGGTGCTGGTGGGCATCCTGGGCGTGGGCTCCGTGGCACGGCGCATCGGCCGCGGCCGCAGCCTGCCGCACGTGGGTGGCTGGGGCGGTGGTGGTGGGGGCTGGGGCGGCGGCGGGGGAGGCGGCTTCTCGTCGGGCGGCGGCGGCGACTTTGGCGGCGGTGGCGCCTCGGGAGACTGGTGATGAATCGCTTCGTGCGCATCCTCAAGCACCGCTGGCTCGACGAGGCCGATGCCGCACGCGCGCTCGGCACCGACGCGCTGCAGCGGCTGGAGCAGCGTGTGGCCGCCAGCGAGCGGCGCCACAGCGGCGAGATCCGCCTGTGCGTGGAGGCCGGGCTGCCGCTGTCCTACCTGTGGCGCGGCGCCGCGCCGCGGCAGCGAGCCATCACGATGTTCGGCAAGCTGCGCGTCTGGGACACCGAGCACAACAACGGCGTGCTGATCTACCTGCTGCTGGCCGACCACGCCATCGAGATCGTCGCCGACCGCGGCCTCACGCGCGTGGTGCCGCCCGAGACCTGGCCGCAACTCGTGGCCGGCATGCGCGACGCGTTCCGGGCCGGGCGCTTCGAAGAAGGCCTGGCGCAAGCGGTGGATGCGGTGGACGGCCTGCTGAGCGCGCACTTCCCGCTGGCCGCGGGGCAAGGCAATCCGAACGAGCTGCCCGACCGGGCCGATCTGCGCTGAGGCCCCCTGCCGTTCGAACGGGAGTGGATCAGAGCGGCTCGCCGTCGGCGCGGCGCCGCTCCACCGTGAGCAGGAAGCGGTTGCAGCCGTCGCGGCGCTCGTAGGCCATGCTGCTGACGGTGTTGCGGATCATCAACAGGCCCAGCCCGCCGACCTGCGCTTCGTCGAGCGTCTCCGGCAGCAGCAGCGCGTCGGAATCCATCGGGTCGAAGGGGTTGGCGTCGTCGACGATGAGCAGGCGCACTTCGCCAGGCTCAATCTGCAGGTCGAGCTCGACGGTGTGCTCGTTGGCGTCGGTGACGTCGTAGCCGTAGCGCAGGGTGTTCGTCACCGCTTCTTCGATGATCAGCTCGACGCCCGCCACCGTGTGCTCGTCGACATGGTTGTTCTCGAGGAACTGGCGCGCCTGCAGCCGGGCGATCTCGAGGCCGCCGATATCTGCCGTCATGGGAATCAGCAGCGAAGGCGGGGCAGTGCTCGTCATCGGGGCCTTCGTTGCGCGGCGCGTCAGCCGGCCAGGCGCGCAGTGGCCTGGTCGCGGTCGGGCAACACCGGGATGATCTGGTCCAGCGCCACCATCTGCAGCGTGCTCTGCACCTGCGCCTTGGCGCCGAACAGCACGAGCAGCCGGCCGCGCGCCTTTTGGGCCCGCGCCGTGGCGATGATCAGGCGCACGCCCATCGAGGCCAAAAAGCTCACGGCACCCAGGTCGATGGCGGCGTCGCGGTCGGTGCCGAGCACGGCGTCCGTGAACTTCGCCTCGACCTGGTCGACGCCCACCGTGTCCAGCCGCCCCTGCAGCGCGACACAGAGTGCGCCGCCGGCGAGCTCCTCCACGGACATGTCCATCGGTGATCCTCGGGTACTTCGTGTGTGTCGGGGGTGTTGCCGCGCTTGCTAGGCGATCTGCGCCACCACCATTGAAAAATCATCGTCGAGCGGGCCCGGGCGCGCAAGCCCCCTCACCGTGCGGTAGAGATGCTCGGCTTCGGTGGCTGAGCCGTGGGTGGTGGGACTGTGCGGCTGGCCCATCATCGGCAGGAAGTCGTCGATCTGCCAGGTGCGGCCGTCGCGCGTGACGATCTCGAACACGCCGTCGCTGAACAGGTACAGGCGGTCGCCGCGTACCAGCTGCGCCTGCGAGGCCGTGAACACCATGTCCGGCATGGCGCCGATGACGAGGTTGCGCGTCACCAGCGGCAGCAGCGCCGGCTGGCCCGGCCGCGACACGTAGGCGGGATGCTGGCCGGCGGCGGCGAAGTCGATCACCAGCGTGCGCAGATCGAGCACGCCGTACCAGATGGTGAAGAACATGCCGCCGTGGCTGTCCATCGGGAACTGCTCGTTCAGCTTGGCCAGCACCTGCGACGGATCGGCGAAGTTCACGCCCACCAGGTTTTGCTGGCGCAGCGCGTTGAACACCGCCACGCCGTGCATGGCCGCGCCAACGCCGTGGCCCGAGACGTCGGCCAGGTACAGCACGAGGTGGTGCTCGTCGAGGTGGTGGTAGCCGAAGGCGTCGCCACCCACGCGGGCCGAGGGCTGGTAGTGCCACTGCACCTGCACCGGGCCGCGCGTCAGCGGCTGTGGCAACAGGCTCTGCACGTAGTGGCTGGCGCGCGCCAGGTCGCGGTCGAGTTCCAGGCTCTGCGCCAGTTCGTGCTCGTCGCGGAACTCGTGCTTGAGGATCTGCTTGCCCACCTGCAGCACGCCGCCGTGCGGCACCGGCTCGTGGGCGTAGACGCGCTTGCCGTCGACGAAGGTGCCGTTGGTGCTGCCGCGGTCGCTGACCAGCAGCTCATCGGCGCGCAGCATCAACTCGCAATGCAGGCCCGAGACCTCGACGTCCTTGAACACCAGCTCGGCCGGCGCGCGGCGGCCGATGCGCACCGGCTCGTTGGGCCGCAGCCGATGGCGCTGCAAGGCGCCGGCCTCGTCGGTGTAGACGAGGTCGTGCACCCAGCTTTCGCGCGGCACCGCCACCGTGATGCGGCTGCGCGGCGCGCGGATCATCGTGCGCTCGCCGTCGTCCGCGGCCGGGGCGAAGCGGGTGGAAGCGGGTTCGGGCGGGGTCAAGGCGGAGGCGCTCCGGTGCTGACCAGGCATTCGGTGCTCGATCCCGACCAGTCGGTCAGCGGCCCGGCGAGGTCGACACCGCGGCGCACGGCCGTCATCTCGGCCACGATGCTCATCGCGATCTCCGGCGGTGTGAGGCCGCCCAGGCGCAGGCCCACCGGCCCGCGCAGGCGCGCCACCTCGTCCTGGCTGACATCGAAGTCGAGCAGCCGCAGGCGCCGGTTGTCGTTGTTGCGTCGCGAGCCCAAGGCGCCTACATAGAACGCCGGTGTCTTGAGCGCCTCCATCAGCGCCAGGTCGTCGAGCTTGGGGTCGTGCGTCACGGCCACGACGGCGCTCATGGCGTCGAGGTTCATCGCGATGACCAGGTCGTCGGGCATCTGGCGCGACAGCGTCACGCCTTCCATCGCGGCCCAGCCCTCGTGGTATTCGTCGCGCGGGTCGCAGATCGTGACGCGGTAGTCCAGCATGACCGCCAGCGCCGCGAGGTAGCGGCTGAGCTGGCCGCCGCCGATGACCAGCAGCCGCAGCCGCGGCCCGTGCACGGTCTGCAGCGTCGCGCCGTCGAACAGCACCTCGTCGCCCTCGGTGTTGGGCGCCAGCGTCACCAGGCCGGTGGCCAGCTCGAGCCGGCGGCGCACGACGCGGTGTTCTTCGATGGCCGCGAGCAGCTCGCGCAGCCGGCTGCCGGCGTTCAGCGGCTCCAGCACGATCTGCACCGAGCCGCCGCAGGGCAGGCCGAAGCGCTGGGCTTCTTCGGCGCTGGCGCCGTAGGTGGTGGCCTGCGGCAGGCGCAGCGCCAGTTCACCGCGCTTGACGCGGTCGATGAGGTCGTCCTCGATGCAGCCGCCCGAGACGGAGCCGGCCACCTGGCCGTCGTCGCGGATGATCATCAGGCTGCCCGGCGGCCGCGGGCTCGAGCCCCAGGTGCGCACCACCGTGCCGAGCACGACGCGATGGCCCCGGTTCATCCAGTCCATCGCGGTGCGGACCACTTCCACGTCCATGCTGTTCATCAGGAACCCCGGCTCGGCGCCCAGCCCGCGCAGGCAGGCGAAGCCGTCAGGATGCCACAGCCTGGGGCCGCCGCGGCCCGGGGTGGCCCCGGGTGGCGCCAGGCACCCTCAACGCACGACGAAGACCACCGCGGTGCGCGCCGGGATCGTGAACGTGCCGCTGCCGGCCGCGTAGCTGGCGCTGGCGGCGCGCCGGTCGGTGCCGCTGGCGTGCACCGGGTGCAGCTCGAAGGCCTTGCCGGCCAGCGCCGGCACCGGCACGGTCTGGTCGCTCAGGCCGGCGTTGATGAAGTAGGCCAGCTCGGCGAAGTTCGCGCCCGCGTAGCCCGCGCCGTCGACATGGCCCACCAGCACCGTGGGCAGCTGGCCCGAGCCCAGGTTGTGGAAGCGCAGCCGCGCGCGGATGTCGGCCGCCGTGCGCAGGCGCAGCAGCGTCGTGCTGGCGCGGATCTTCATCAGGTCCTTGAAGGCGCCGTTGGTCCAGGCGATGGTGGCGGCGTCCATCTTCAGCGAGGCATCGGCCAGGAAGGGCCGCATCACCGACCAGCTGCCGCCGTTGTCGGCCGCGCGCGGCAGGCCGACGCCGAAGTTGTGGGTGGCGCCCGTGGGGTCGTAGGCGTTGAACCAGTCGCCGCTGTCGTAGCTGTTACGGTCCAGGCTCTTGCTGCGCAGGAACTCCACCCCGGCGTGCATGTAGGCGATGCCCTGGGCGAAGGCCACGGTCGAGACGCCCAGGATCTGCACACGCGCCCGGTCGGCGGCGCTGGTGCCGACCGGCAGCTTCATGGCGTTGACGTCGTACAGCGTCAGGTTGTCGTGGTTCTCGACGTAGTTCACCACCTCGTCGGGCTGGCGCGCGAAGCCGACGCCACCGAGGTCCTTCAGCGCCAGCGTGGCGTCCCAGTGCGTGAGCAGCGTGAAGTCTTCGATGCTGCCGGCCAGGCCGCCCTTGATGAGGTCGCCGCGCCAGCGCAGATCGTTCAGCGGCCGGCTGCCCGCGGCGGCGTTGGGCGCGTAGTGCAGGCCGTTGATCCAGCCCTGCTCGGACACCAGCGCGCCGGCGCTGTCGCAGCAGCCGCCGCCGCGCACGGCATCGCGCAGCTTGTCGCCGAAGCTGCCGATGCGGCTGCCGGCCAGGCCGCCCTGGCGGGCCTGCACGAAGCGCGCGTCGTTGGCCACCTCGCCGAAGTTCCAGCCTTCGCCGAACAGCTGCACCTCGCGGCCGGCGGCGCTGTTGACGGCGTCGCGCAGCCGCTCCATCACCGGGCGCGGCAGGTGGCCCATGATGTCGAAGCGGAAGCTGGCTATCTTGTAGTCGCGCGCCCACAGCGCCACCGAGTCGATCATCAGCTGGCCCATCATCAGGTGCTCGGGCGCGGTGTTGTCGCAGCAGGTGCTGTTGGTCACGGTGCCGTCGGCGGTGAGCCGGTGGTAGTAGCCGGGCACGATGCGGTCGAGGATGCTCTTCTCGTTCTGCCCGCTGGCCGAGGTGTGGTTGAACACCACGTCCATGCCCACGCGCAGGCCGGCGGCGTGCAGGCCCATCACCATCTGGCGGAACTCGCGCACCCGCGCGGCGCCATCGGCCGGATCGCTGGCATAGCTGCCCTCGGGTGCGTTGAAGTGCAGCGGGTCGTAGCCCCAGTTGAAGCAGTCGCTGCCGGCGGTGGCGTTGATGGCGGCCTGCTGGGCCTCGCCATCGGGCGCGCCGGCCGGGCTGGGCGTGGTGCAGCCGGTCTCGGGC
>JAIYDH010000279.1 GCA_027487585.1 Rubrivivax sp. | reverse complement strand
GACGCCCTGTTCGACCCGCACTCGGTGGCCGTCATCGGCGCCAGCGACAGCCCCGGCAGCGTCGGCGCCACCGTCTGGCGCAACCTGCGCCGCGGCGGCTTCGAGGGCCCGTGCTGGCCCGTGAACCCGAAGCGCGCCACCATCGGCGGCGAGCCGGCCTTTGCCAGCGTGGCGGCACTGCCGGCGGCGCCCGAACTGGCCGTGGTGTGCACACCGCCGGCCGCGGTGGCCCAGGTCATCGCGGCGCTGGGCGAGCGCGGCACGCGCGCCGCCGTGGTGTTGACGGCCGGGCAGACGCGCGAGCAGCGCCAGGCCATGCTCGATGCCGCACGGCGGCACCTGCTGCGCATCCTGGGGCCTAACTGCCTGGGGTTGATCTCGCCGCACGCGCGGCTCGACGCCAGCTTTGCGCACACCGGCGTGCCGGCGGGCGGCCTGGCCTTCGTGTCGCAATCAGGGGCGCTCGTCACCGCCATGCTCGACTGGGCGCAAGGCCGCGGCATCGGCTTCTCGCATTGCGTCTCGCTCGGCGAACACGCCGACATCGACTTCGCCGACCTGCTGGACTGGCTGGCCAGCGACGCGCGCACGCAGGCCATCCTGCTGTACATCGAAAGCATCGAGGGCGCCCGCAAGTTCATGAGCGCGGCGCGTGCCGCGGCGCGCAACAAGCCGGTGCTGGTGGTGAAGGCCGGGCGCAGCCCGCAAGGCGCGGCCGCGGCGTCTTCGCACACCGGCGCGCTGGCGGCCAGCGACCTGGTGTTCGACGCCGCCATCCGCCGTGCCGGCATGCTGCGCGTCGACACGCTGCAGCAGCTGTTCGACGCCGCCGAAACGCTGGCGCACCACCAGGCCGAGGCGCGCAGTGGCCTGCCGGCCGGCGGTGTGGCGCGCCGGCTGATGATCGTCACCAACGGCGGCGGTGCCGGCGTGATGGCGGCCGACGCCGCCGCGGCCGCCGGTGTGGAACTGGCGCCGATGACGCCGGCGCTGCGCGGCGCGCTCGATGCCGTGCTGCCGTCCAACTGGAGTAGCGCCAACCCGGTGGACATCATCGGCGACGCGCCCGCCACCCGCTACGTGGACACGCTGCGCACGCTGCTGGCCGAGCCCGGGGCCGGCACCGTGCTGTTCATGCACGCGCCCACCGCCATCGTGCCGGCGTCCGACATCGCCGAGGCCTTGTTGCCGCTGCTGCGCCAGCACCCCGGCCGCGTGCTGGCCGGCTGGCTGGGCGATGCCGCGGTGCGCGGCGCGCGCCAGGCCTTCGGCGCGGCCGGCATCCCGTGTTACGCCACGCCCGAGGCCGCCGTGGCCGCCTTCGCGCAGCTGCTCACCTACCGCGACAACCAGGACGCACTGGCGCAGTGCCCGCCGCTGGGTGAGCACGCCGTCATCGACGCAGCCGCGGTGGCTGCGCTGGTGGACCACGCGCTGTCCGACGGCCGCGAATGGCTCAGCGAGCCCGAGGCCAAGGCCCTGCTCGCGGCCTGCGGCGTGCCGGTGGTGGCCACGCGCGTGGTGCCGCCCGATGCCGATGCGGCCGCGGCGGCGGCGCGTGACGTGGGCATGCCCGCGGTGCTGAAGATCCTGTCGCCGCAGATCACGCACAAGAGCGATGTCGGCGGCGTGGCGCTCAACCTCGAGACCGAGGCGGCCGTGGCCGACGCCGCCCGCGCCATGCTGGCACGCGTGGCGCGGCTGCAGCCGCAGGCCCGCGTGGAGGGCTTCACCGTGCAGGCCATGGTGCGCCGGCCGCGCGCGCAGGAGCTGATCGTCGGTGGCAGCCTCGACCCGCTGTTCGGCCCCGTCATCCTGTTCGGCCAGGGTGGCACGGCGGTGGAGGTGATGGCCGACCGTGCGCTGGCCTTGCCGCCACTCAACCGCACGCTGGCCGGCGCGCTGGTGCGGCGCACCCGGGTGAGCCGCCTGCTCGCGGGCTGGCGCGACGTGCCCGCCGCCGACACCGCCGCCGTCGAGCGCGCACTCGTGGCCGTGGCCGAGCTGCTGGCGGCCGAGCCGCGCATCACCGAGCTGGACATCAACCCGCTGCTGGCCGATGCCGACGGCGTGATCGCGCTCGATGCCCGTGTGCGCGTGAGCGCTGCCGCGCCCGGCGGTGCCGCGCGCTTTGCCATCCGGCCCTACCCGGCGCACCTGGTGCAGCGGCAGCCCTGGCAAGGGCGCGAGCTCACGATCCGCCCCGTCCGCCCGGAAGACGAACCGCAGCACCTGGCCTTTCTGGAGCAGCTGTCGCCCGAGGACATCCGCATGCGCGTGTTCTACAGCCGCCGCAGCCTGCCACGCAGCGAGCTCGCGCGCCTGGTGCAGATCGACTACGAGCGCGAGATGGCCTTCGTGGCCACCGTGGTGGGCGAGGGCGGTGTCGAACAGACGCTGGGCGCCGCCCGTGCGGCCTGTGACCCCGACAACGAGCGCGCCGAGTTCGGCGTCGTCGTGCGCAGCGACCTCAAGGGCCAGGGCCTCGGCGGACGGCTGATGCGGGCCTTGATCGAACACCTGCGCCAGCGTGGTACGCAACAGCTGGTGGGCGAGGTGCTGGGCGAGAACCGGGCCATGCTCGGCCTGTGCCGGCGCTTGGGGTTTGCCGAACGGACCGACCGCGATGTGGTGGTGGTGAGTCTGCGCCTGCAAGGCGCCTGACGTCTGATTCAGGCTGCGCTTGGATCGAACGTCGGCTCGCTCGCCGACCCGTGGCAGGACTTCTACACCGCGCCCGACGGGCTGCCGCCGACGGCCGCACTGTCAAGGGGGCTGGCGAAACTTCCGGGCTGACGCCAGGCCCAGCGCGGAGCGCCGTCAGGGCGGCCGGCACTGCCTCCTCTGCCGTGCGCGGCAACCCTCCAACACAGTCTTCGCAAGAAGGTCCGTTGCCTGATGCTCTCGCCCGCCAACGGTGGGCCTGTCGGTCTCTGGCTCAGACGCGCGCACGCGCCCGGGCCTTGGGCGCTTTCGGTCGCGTGAGGCTCTCGTACAGCGCCACGAACTCCAGCGTCAGCTTGTGCTTCGCATCCAGGTGGATGAGCGGGCGCGACAGCTCGTGTGACTCCTTCACCTTCACGCTGGCACTCAGGCAGGGGTCCAGCACCGGCAGGCCTTCGTCGCGCAGCTCTTGCACCGTGCGCTGCGGCAGGCTGGCACGCGGCTGGAACTGGTTCACCACGATGCCTTCCACGCGAAGGGCGGCGTTGTGGTCGGCCTGCAGTTCCTTCACGGTGTCGAGCAGGCCATACAGCGCGCGGCGGCTGAAGTCGTCGCAGTCGAACGGGATCAGGCAGCCCTCGGCCGCGATCAGCGCCGAGCGCGTGTAGAAGTTCAGCGCCGGGGGCGTGTCTATCCAGATCTCGTCGTACTGGCCTTCCAGCTCCAGCAGCGCGTCACGCAGCTTGTAGATCTTGTAGCGGCTCTCGAGCTTGCCGTGCAGCTCGTCGAGCAGCGGGCCGCCCGGCATGAGATGCAGGTTCGGCCAGGGCGTGGCGACGATGAAGTCGCTCGTGGCCGGCGTGCGCAGGCTGAACTTCAGCGTGGTCTCGAAGAAGCCGGCGGCACCTGGCGCTTCGGCGTGCTCGGCATCGGCTGTGGCACCGAGCAGGTAGCGCGTGCTGTTGCCTTGGGGGTCGAGGTCGATGAGCAGCGTGCGCCGGCCGGCGGCGGCCGCGATGGCGGCCAGGTTGCAGGTGATGGTGGACTTGCCGACGCCACCCTTCTGATTGAAAACGACGCGCCTCATCGGGCCTCCTGTGTGCTGCAGCAGCCGCGATTGTGCGCTGCAACAAAGCCGCCGCCTATGATCCCGTGATGACTGCTGCGATTGACGATTTCGACGCCGACCCTGAAGCCCCCATCCACGACGCACGGTTGTGGCGCGACAACGGGTGGACGGCACGCGTGGTGAAGAACAACGACGACGACGGCTGGGCTGTCGAGATGACGCTGGCCGGCCACGCCGAACCGGCGCTCATCGGCCCCTGGACCATGGGCCGGGACAAGAAGAACCCCAAGCCGCTGGACACCAGCGCCTTCAACACCCTGGTGAAGACCGCGCACGAGGTGGTGCGCCGCCACGAACAGGCGCAGCACGCGCGGCTGCACAAGGAAGTGGGGCTGATGCTCGACACCGGCCGCGTGACGGTGACGCTGGACGTGGTGCCCGACGAGGACGATCCGCACGCCTGGCTTGCGGCCAGCGATGCCGACGGCGGCGAGCTCGGGCGGGTGCGTGTGTCGGCGAACTTCCGGCTGACCAGTGCCAGCGCGCAGGCCTGGGTCGAAGGCGGCTGCGGCAAGCCGCGTTAACGAGCCCGCGATCCGGCGGCGCCCGTGCCGATGCAGGCCATGCCGTCGCGCAGCGAGCCCAGTTGCTGGATGGTGCCGGTGCGCTCGTCGAACTGCGCCAGCCGCAGGTCCAGCGCGCCACGGCGGGCGTGTTCCGCCACGGGCAGCCAGGGTGAGCCCAGGGTCGCCCATTGCGCGTCGCTCAGGCGCAGTTCGCCTGTCAGAAACACCTGCGGCGCCGACGCGGCGGTCTCGAAGGAAGAGGCCAGCGCAAGGCCGCCATCGGCCGGCCGGCACAGGCCGTGGGCGATCGTCTGGTCGAAGCAAAGCAGGTCGCCGGGCGCCAGCGGCAGGCGCAGGCCGGCGTGCGGCATCACGAACTCGACATCGTCCACCGCCAGCGCCAGCAGCCAGAACAGGCAGCGCGGCCAGTGGCGTGCCACGTCGTTGTGGAAGCCCGCGCCGCAGGCGGTGAGGTAGTCGATGCGCGAGGCGACCACGCTGCGCCGGTAGCGGCCGGGCGTGCCGCCGAGCACGCCCAGCGGGTGCAGTGCGGCGGCGATGTGCTCGGCCAGATTGGGCACCTCGGGCGCCGCCAAGGCCAGGTCGGCCCAGCTGGTGGCGGCGTAGTTCACGTCGTAGAAGCAGCGCACCGGCGCCTGGGTCAGGCCCTGCGCCGCCAGGGTGGCTTGGGTGGCGGCGTTCAGGAATCGGGTGCGCACCCGGTGCACCTGGCCCCAGGGCGCGCGCGCCTGGCCGGCGTGCCGGGCCTCGTCGCTGCTGACGGCAAAGCTGCGAAACGGCGCCGGCACCCGCAGCGCGTCGGCCGCGATGAGCTCGTGCGCCTGCACTGTGCCGGCGCTGCGCTTCAGCAGCGCCCCGAACGGCGACTGCGCGGTTGCAGCTTGTCGAGTTCGGCGAGCTGCTGCTTCAGCAGAATGAGCAGCGTGCGCGCGTGTTCCACCGGCAGCAGCAGGCAGGTGGGGGTTTCGTTTTCGTCGCGCGCCGGGCGGGCCAGCACCAGCGCGTCGATCGCCAGCGCGAACTGTCCTTTGTCGTGCTTGATGGACTTCAGGCGCTGCACTTCGATGTCGTAGGTCTTCACGCGGGGCTCTTCGTCGAATGTCATGGAAGGAGGGCAGGGCGGATTCTCGGGCTTCGGGCGCGCCAGCCGTCCATGCGGCTGACACCGCCCGTGTCATCGACAGCGCGACTCCGCTGTGCAGAGGAGCGCATCGTCGTGCCACCGACTTGTCCAGACACGGCAAGCTGGGCCAAGATCGGTTCACAAGCACCATCCACACAGGATCTCCCTGATGACCATCGATCTGCGCCGGCTCTTGGCCGTCTTCTGGTTTCTGCTGGCCTTGATCGCAGGCCCCGCCTGTGCCCAACCCCTGGCCGACCCCCGCGTTGACTGGTTCTCGGCTGACAGCCTGCACTTCCGCGTGCACTACCGCGAAGGCCATCGTGCGCAGGCCGAGGCCGTGGCCCGTGCCGCCGAGGCCGTGTACCCCCGCGTGACCGCCGCGCTGCAATGGCAGCCCCGCACCCGCACGGAGATCGTGCTGTACAGCGAGTTCGACGTCGCCAACGGCTTTGCCGCGCCGCTGCCCTACAGCTACATGGGCGTGTTCCTCGCGCCGCCGGACGAGGGCGAGCTCCTGTCCAACAGCGCCTGGCTCGACCTGCTGTTGGTGCACGAGTTCACCCACATCGTGCACGTCGACAAGGTGCGTGGCGCACCGGGCGTCATGCAGGCGATCTTCGGCAACGTCCCGTGGTTCATCCCGAACCTGTTCCAGCCCTCGTGGACCGTAGAAGGCCTGGCGGTGCTGGCCGAGAGCGAGCCAGCCAGCGGCAAGGGTCGCCTGAGGGGTCCGCAATTCGAAGCCTGGCTGCGCGCCGAGCGCGCGCGTGGTTTCATCTCGCTGCGCGAGATCAACGCCAATGGGCGGCGTCTGCCCGTATCGAAGCAGTACCTGTACGGCGCCTACTTCATGGAGTACGTGCAGCGCACGCATGGCGACAAGGCCATCGGCAGCATGGTCGAGCAATACAGCGGCAACCTCGTGCCGCGCCTGCACAGCGCGCCTTGGGCCGCCACCGGCAAAACGATGGACGCGCTCTGGGAGGCCTTCATCGCCGATCTCGCTCAGCAGGTCGACGCCCGCGCCGCGCCCATCAAGAGCCGGCCTGAGGCTGTGGGCCAGCCGCTCGGCGGCCCGCTGGTCAGCGTCGACAGCCTCGCCACGCTGCCCGGCAAGCAGGGCTGGCTCGCTGTGGTGGGTGACGGCCTGAGCGGCACCCATCTCGTGCGCATCGGCCGCGACGGCGCCCGCGAGCGCGTGGTGCGCGTCAACCGCGGCACGCGCGTCAGCGTCGCGGCCGATGGCGGCGTCTTGCTCACCCAGCCCGACATCTGCAAGCAGGTCTACTACGTCTACGACGTCTACCGGCTCGATGGCCGCCAGCTCCAGCCGCTGAGCCACTGCGCCCACCTGCGCCGCGCGGTGCAAGTCGGCGGCGCGGTGATGGCGCTGCAGCTGCAGAACGGCGCCACCCGGTTGGTGCAGCTGCAGGCTGATCGCAACGTGACGCCTCGCTTCACGCCGGCTGACGGCAGCGAGCTGCTGGATCTGGCCGCCGCGCCCGACGGCCAGACGCTGTACGGGGTGGTGCGCCAAGGCGGCGACTGGCGCGTGCTGGCCTTCGATCTGGCCCAGCCGCAGGCCACGCCCCGCACGGTGGTGCGGCACACCGCGCCGATCCAGTCGCTGCGCTGGGGCGGGGCGGGCCTGGAAATGGTGCTTGCCGAAGGCGGTGAATCCAACGTCTGGCGGCTGCAGGGCAGCGAACTGCAGCGGCTCACGCACAGCCACACCGCCGTGCTGCTGCACGCAGGCAGCGCCGCTGACGGCCCGCTCGCCAGTGCAATGGTGGCGCCCGAAGGGCTGCAGCTCACCAGCCTGGCGCAACCGGCGGTGCTGCAGAGCAGGGTGGCGCTCAGCGACGAGCCGGCCGCGCCACCGGCCGTGGCCGCACCGGCTGGCACGGGCCTGCAGGTTGAGCGGCCGTATTCGGCGCTGCGCTCGGTTTACCCGCGGTCGTGGCTCCCGGCCGTCGTCTTCGACCGCGGGTTGTCGTCGCTCGGCGCCAGCACCTTCGGTGGCGACGCGCTGGGCTGGCACCGCTACGCTGCGACGGCACTCGTGGAGACTTCGCAGCGCGAACTCGTCGGCAGCCTGGAGTACCAATTCGCCCAAAGCCATGGCCTGACGCTGCAGCGCGAGCTGATTGCGCGGCAATGGATCACCTCGGGCTCGGGGGGGCGCAGCAACGAGGAGATCACGGTCTACGACAGCCGCACCAAGGCGCAGTGGCTCAGCACGTTCCCGTTCTCGCGCGTGGAGCGCGGCGTGGTGCTGGGCCTGGGTGCCGCAGCCGACTGGAGCGACCGCGTCGATCTGCGCGCCAACACGCGCACCCGCGGGCGCGACGAGCGCCTGCTGGCCGCGCTGGTCGACGTCGACCTGAGCCGTGGCGACTGGTTCACCGAAGGCCCCAATCGTGGCGTGCAAGGCACGCTGCTGGTGGAGGGTTACAAGCCGTTGCAAGGCGGCGACGCGCGCCGCTACGACGGCACCGTGATGAGGCTGGACCTGCGCGGCTACCTGGGCATCGGCCGCACGGTGCTGGCTGCGCGCCTGACCGAGGTGCGGGCCCGCGGCCGCACCGAGCCGTTCCAGCTGGGGGGTGCGTCTGACAACCTGCTGCAGCTTGGCCCGGTGCTCAACGAGCGCCAACTCTCGCTGCGCGGCTACCTCGGCGACGAACCGTCGCTGTTGGGCCAGAACGCCCGCGTGGCAACGCTGGAGCTGCGCGCACCGCTGGCCGACATCGACCGCCACGGTATGGTGCCGCCGCTGGGGATCAACCGGCTGTCGGCCGCTGTCTTCTACGACATCGGCGGCGCCTGGGGCGCGGGCCGCAGCGGGCCGGCGCAGACCCTGCGCGGTGTCGGCGTGGAGTTGCTGGCCGAGGTGAAGCTGCTGTACGTGCTGCCGCTGCAACTGCGCCTGGGCGTGGCCCGGGCGCTGGACGGCAGCGAGGGCACCCGTGGCTACCTGACGGCCGGCCGGGCTTTCTGATGCGAGCGGTTGCGGGCCTGAGCTGACGAGAGCCGCGCAGCGGCATACTGCCCGCATGAACACACCCGACACATCCTCGGCCTTGCTGGCGGCGCTGCGCGCTCTCGTGGTGAAAGAGGGCGTCATGCTCGGTGGCCTGAACGAGCCTCAGCGCGCCATGGCGCTGGGTTTCGTCTGGGCCGGGTTGCCGCGCAGCACCCTGTCGGAGCGGGGCGTGAACGAGGCCCTCAGGGCCCAGCTGGCCGACGCGGCGCGCTTCATCGACACCGACCATGTCGAGCTGCGCCGCTGGCTCTGCGACACCGGCTGGCTGGCCCGTGATGGCTACGGGCGCGAGTACCAGCGCGTGGCCGTGCCGGCGCTGCCGCAGGCGCTGGCCAAGATCGGCGCGGCGCTGGAAGCGGCCTTCGACGGCGGCACCGCGGCCTGGGCCGCGCAGCAGCGCCACGTGCGCGCGCTCGAGCGTGAGGCCCGCCGCCGCGCCTTCGAAGCCCGAGACTCCGGAGCGCAAGCCTGAACCCCGGCACGCCCTCAGGCAACACCGCCTTCGACGAACACGCCATGCGCCTGGCACTGGCACAGGCCGACGCCGCGCGGCAGGCGGGGGAGGTGCCCGTGGGCGCGGTCATCGTGCGGCGCGGTGCCGAGGGCCTGGAGCTCATCGCCAGCGGCCACAACCGCCCCATCACCACACACGACCCGACGGCCCACGCCGAGATCGTGGCCCTGCGCGAGGCCGCGCGCCGGCTCGGCAACTACCGCCTGCCGGAGTGCGAGCTGTTCGTGACGCTCGAGCCCTGCGCCATGTGTGCGATGGCGCTGATGCACGCGCGCTTCAAGCGCGTGGTCTTTGGCGCCACCGACCCCAAGACCGGCGCCGCCGGCTCGGTGCTGAACCTGTTTGCCGAGCCCCGGCTCAACCACCACACGGCCGCGGCGGGCGGCGTGCTGGCCGAACCCTGCGGCGAGATCCTGCGGGCCTTTTTTGCAGAGCGGCGCGCAGCCCGGCGCGCGCCCACGGGTGGACTTGATGGCTGACAGCCTTTGCGTGTTTTCTCCCTCTGGCGCATTGGCCGATCCGCCCGCGCTGACGCGCGCTGTGGCCCGGCTGCGCGCGCTTGGGTTTTCGGTGGCCCTCGATGCCTCGGCGCGCGCGCGCTCGCAGCGCTTTGCGGGTGACGACGAGGCCCGGCTGGCCGCCGTGTACCGCGTGGCCGATGCCGCGCCGTCGATCGCCATGGCCAGCCGCGGCGGCTACGGCCTGACGCGGCTGCTCGATGCGCTGGACTGGAAGCGCCTGGCCCGCAGCGTGGAGCGCGGCACGCGCTGGGTCGGCCACAGCGACTTCACCGCGCTGCAACTCGGCTTGCTGGCACACACAGGCGCGCCCAGCTGGGCCGGCCCGATGGCCTGCGCCGACTTCGGCCGTCTTGATGCCGACGGTGGCATCGACGAGGTCACGCGCGACTGCTTCGTCGAGGCCATGGACGGCTCGCTCGAGGCCGTGGGGTTTCGCACCGAGCAGGGCTACGACGGACTCGCGGCGAAGGGCCTGCTCTGGGGCGGCAACCTGGCGATGGTGGTGTCGCTGCTGGGCACGCGCCATTGGCCTGCCGCCGCGGCCAAGGGCGGCGTGCTCTTCCTCGAAGATGTGAACGAGCACCCCTACCGCGTGGAGCGCAGCCTGCTGCAGTTGCGCCAGGCCGGTGTGCTGCAAGCGCAGAAGGCGGTGCTGCTGGGCGGCTTCACTGAATGGAAGGCCTCGCCGCTGGACCGGGGCTACACGCTCAAGACCGCCATCGCGAGGGTGCGCGACGGCCTGAAGACGCCGCTGCTGACGGGCCTGCCCTTTGGCCATGTGCACCCCAAGGTGAGTCTGCCTGTCGGCCGACGCGTGCAGTTGCTGGTCCAGGGCAGGGAAGTGCTGGTGCTCTGGTAGCAAGGCCTCGCCCAGGCTCCGGCGGGCCGGCGCCTAGAATCCCCAGCATTCATGGTGTCTTGGCCAATCCTTCGCAGTGCCCTGCTGGCAGCCAGTGCCATGGTGCTGGCCGCGTGCAACAACAAGCCCTGGCCCGAAGGCGCCGAAGCGTCGAACACGCTGTACTCCGCAGTCATCCAGAGCTCGCCCCGCCACCTGGACCCCACGGCCTCGTACTGGAACAACGACACCGCGTTCACGTACCAGATCTACGAGCCGCTCTACGGCTACCACTACCTGAAGCGGCCTTTTGAGCTGGTTCCCAAAGCGGCGGCCCAGGTGGTGAAGCCGCGCTACCTGGGCAAGGACGGCCAGGAGCTGGGCGAAGACGCCCCCGCCGATCAGGTGGTGGAGAGCGTGTACGACGTGCCCATCAAGCCCGGTATCCGCTTCCAGCCGCACCCGGCCTTTGCGGTGGACGAGCAGGGCCGCCACCGCTACCACGCGCTGAAGCCCGGCGAGCTGGGCACGCGCCGCACGCCCTGGGACTTCGAGCACATGGGCACGCGCGAGCTGGTGGCCGAAGACTTCGTCTACGCGCTGAAGCGGCAAGCCACCACGCGCATCACCGCGCCGATCTACAGCACCTTCGCCGAGTACGTGCTGGGCCTGAAGGAGTACGGCGCGCTCATCAAGGCCGAAGACGCGAAGTTGCGCCAGGGCCTGGACGTGGCCAGCCTCGACAAGCCCTTCCTCGACTTCCGCCGCTGGCCGCTGGCCGGCGCCACCGCGCCCGAGAAGCACCTGCTGCGCATCCGCATCAAGGGCAAGTACCCGCAGTGGAGCTACTGGATGCAGCTCACCTTCATGGCGCCGGTGCCCTGGGAAGCCGACGCCTTCTACGCCCAGCCCGGCATGGCCGAGAAGAACCTGTCGCTCGACGTGTGGCCGGTGGGCACAGGCCCGTACATGCTGGTGGAGTACGAGAAGGACCGCCGCCACGTGATGAAGCGCAATCCGCACTACCGCGGCGAGCCCTACCCATGCGAAGGCATGCCCGGCGACAAGGAGGCGGGCTTGCTGGCCGACTGCGGCAAGACCACGCCCTTTATCGACACGCTGGTGTCGACGGTGGAGCGCGAGAAAGTGCCGCGCCAGGCCAAGTTCCGCCAGGGCTACTACGACATCGACGTCTTCGAGCGCACAGACACCGGGCTTGACTACCTCGTGGACATGCAGGACAGCGACGACGTGCGGCGCGAGTACACCGCCAAAGGCTTCCGCCTGGAGCGCGGCTCCGATGTGAACAGCTGGTTCCTGGGTTTCAACATGTTGGATCCGACCATCGGTGATGGTGATACGGGCCAGCTCAGCGCCGAGCAGCGCCTGAGGAACCGCAAGCTGCGCCAGGCGCTCAGCATCGCCATCGACTGGGAGGAGTACAGCCGCATCTTCCCCGAGGACGCAGGCGAAACCGCCATGGGGCCGGTGCCGCCGGGCATCTTCGGCAGCCGCGAGGGCACCGAGGCGGGCCTCAACCCGGTCACCCACGTCTGGAAGGACGGCCGTGCGATGCGGCGGCCGATTGCCGACGCGAAGAAGCTGCTCGCCGAGGCCGGCTACCCCAACGGCCGCGAGACGCAGACGGGCCGCCCGCTGGTGCTGAACTACGACTACTACGCCGCGCCGACACCGGCCAACAAGCCCAAGCTCGACTGGATGGTGCGGCAATTCGCCAAGCTCGGTGTGCAGCTGGAGGTGCGGGCCACCGACAACAACCAGTTCCAGGACAAGGTGCGCAAGGGCAAGTACCAGATCTTCTGGCTCGGCTGGCTGGCCGACTACCCCGACCCCGAGAACTTCCTGTTCCTGCTCTACGGCCCCACCGGCAAGACCAAGCACGACGGCGAGAACACCGCCAACTACGCCAGCGCCGAGTACGACCGCCTGTTCACGCAGATGAAGACGCTGGCCAACGGCCCCGAGCGCCAGGCCCTGATCGACCAGATGGTGGCCGTGGCCCAGCAAGACGCGCCCTGGGCGATGGGCTACTTTCCATACGTGAGTGCGGCGCACCAGCGCTGGGTGAAGAACTACAAGCCGGCCATCCTGATCCGCGACCACGGGCGCTATCTGCGCCTGGACGTGGCCGACCGGATGGCCGCGCAGGCGGAGTGGAACCGGCCGGTGTGGTGGCCGCTGTTCGCCATCGGTGCGGCATTACTGGCGCTGGTGTTGCTGGCCAGGGCGCAATTCCGTCGTCGCGAGCGCACCAATGCGCGGGGCGAGGTGTTGGGATGATGGCTGTGTCATCCGTTGGCGCTGAGCGCACTCCCGCTCGGGCTGAACCTGTCGAAGCCTCAAGGTCCGTTCGAGCTGAGCCTGTCGAAGCCCTGGTGGCGGTTCGCGGGGCCCTTCGACAAGCTCAGGGCGAACGGCCCGCGGCACCACCGGCCGGGCTGCACTGAATGCTGCGCTTCATCCTCCGCCGCATCGCCTACGGCGCACTCGTGCTGCTGGGGGTGAACCTGCTCACCTTCGTTCTGTTCTTCACTATCAACACGCCGGACGACATGGCCCGGCTCAACCTGGGTGGCAAGCGCATCAGCGCCGAAGCTGTTCAGAAGTGGAAGGCCGAGCGCGGCTACGACAAGCCGCTGTACGTGAACACCGCCGAGCAAGGCACGGCGCGCTACACCGAGACCATCTTCTGGGAGCGCTCCGTCTCGCTGTTCGCGCTGGAGTTCGGCCGCGCCGACAGCGAAAGCGCCGGTGACATCGGCGCCGAGGTCGTGCAGCGCATGTGGGTGAGCCTGCAACTGGCCCTGCCACTGTTCGTGATGCAGCTCATCGCCAGCACGGCCTTCGCGTTGCTGCTGGTGATGTTCCGCGGCACTGCGCTCGATTTCTGGGGCGTCGTGGCCTGCGTGCTGATGCTGTCGATATCGAGCCTGTTCTACATCATCGTCGGCCAGGTGCTGTTTTCGCGCGTGCTGATGCTGGCGCCAATCTCGGGCTACGCACCGGGCTTCGATGCGGTGAAGTTCCTGCTGCTGCCCATCCTGCTGAGCCTGCTGGCGCGGCTGGGCGGCGAGGCGCGGCTGTACCGCGCCATGTTCCTTGAAGAAGCCAGCAAGGACTACGTGCGCACCGCCCGCGCCAAGGGCCTGGCCGAGCACGTGGTGCTGTATCGCCACGTGCTGCGCAACGCGCTCATTCCCATCATCACCTCGGCCGGCAGCTACCTGCCCTACGTCTTTTTGGGCAGCCTGGTGTTCGAAAGCTTCTTCGGCCTGCCGGGCCTGGGCGCCTACGTCATCGAGGCCATCGGCAAGCAGGACTTCGCCGTCGTGCGCACGATGGTCTTCGTCGGCTCGCTGCTGTACATCGCCACCTACGCGCTGATCGACATCGCCTACACCTGGGTCGATCCCCGGGTACGGCTGAGCTGAGGCCCACGAGAAGCCGATGCCCAAGATCGTGATCCTCTGGACCGACGCCGCCGTCTGGCTGATGGTGCTGGCGCTGCTCGCCTACGCCTGGAGCGTGTGGCGCACGCCCGAGAAGCGCCAGCGCTGGGGCCGCGTGTTCCGCGATGCCGGCGCGCTGGCGAGCAGCATCGTGCTGCTGCTCGCGCTGGGCGTGACGCTGCTCGACAGCGTGCACTACCGGCCGCTGCTGCCACCGGCCGAGGGCGCGGCGGCCGCGGGTCCGGCCTACGACACGCGCACGCGCTCGCTGCTCGATGCCTGGCTCGCCGATCTGGTGGACGGCCGCGAGAGCACCTACTCCAAGCCGCTGGCCTACCTGGGCTTCACCAAGGAATCGAAGCTGATCGATGGCCAGGTGGCGCGCGTGGCACCGCGCCTGCAGTTCGGCGGCGCACACCTGGCCGAGCCACAGACGCAATGGCTGCCCGCCCTGATTCGCCGTGCGTCGCTGGGCCTGGCCGCGGGCTCCGCCGGCGCCGCGCTCGCCGTGCTGCTG
>JAIYDH010000011.1 GCA_027487585.1 Rubrivivax sp. | reverse complement strand
GACGGGGAAGTCCTTGCGCATCGGGTGCCCGATGAAGCCGTAGTCGGTGAGGATGCGGCGCAGGTCTTCGTGGCCCTCGAACAGGATGCCGAAGAGGTCGAAGGCCTCGCGCTCGAACCAGTTGGCCGAGTTCCAGACCTCGTTGATGGAGGGCACGGCCGGCAGGTCGTCGTCGGGGCAGTGCACGTGCACACGCAGCCGCCAGTTGTGGCTGACGGATAGCAGCTGCGACACCACCGTGAAACGCGGGCCTTCGGTGCCTTCATTGCGGTAGTCGGACCAGTCGACGCCGGCCAGGTCGATGAGCTGCTCGAAGCGCAGCGCGGGGTCGTCGCGCAGGCGCTGGCCCGTCTCGGGCCAGCGTGCGGCGGCCACCGTGATGGTGATCTCGCCGCGGTCGCGCTTGAGCGAGACGATGGCGTCGCCGAGGGTGGCGCTCAGGGTCTCTTGCAGCTTGTCGAGCTTCTGGGTCATGGGGTACTTCGGCTGCCAGGGTGGTGCGCCGTCAGCGCGCGATGGTGTTCTCGCGGCGGATCTTGGCCTGCAGCTGCAGGATGCCGTAGAGCAGAGCCTCGGCCGTGGGCGGGCAGCCCGGCACGTAGACGTCGACCGGCACGATGCGGTCGCAGCCGCGCACGACGCTGTAGCTGTAGTGGTAGTAGCCGCCGCCGTTGGCGCAGGAGCCCATGCTCAGCACCCAGCGCGGCTCGGCCATCTGGTCGTAGACCTTGCGCAGCGCCGGCGCCATCTTGTTGCACAGCGTGCCGGCGACGATCATCAGGTCGCTCTGGCGCGGGCTCGGGCGGAACAGCATGCCGAAGCGGTCGATGTCGTAGCGCGCGGCGCCGGCGTGCATCATCTCCACGGCACAGCAGGCCAGGCCGAAGGTCATGGGCCACAGCGAACCGGTCTTGGACCAGTTGATGAGCGTGTCCACGCTCGTCGTGACGAAGCCTTCCTTGAGAACGCCTTCAATACCCATGCTTCATCACTCCCAGTCGAGCGCGCCCTTTTTCCACTCGTAGATGAAACCGACCACGAGGATGGACAGGAAGACCATCATGGCCCAGAAGCCTGACGCGCCGATTTCGTGCAGCGACACCGCCCACGGGAACAGGAACGCGATCTCGAGGTCGAACAGGATGAACAGGATGGCCACGAGGTAGTAGCGCACGTCGAACTTCATTCGCGCGTCCTCGAACGCCTCGAAGCCGCACTCGTAGGGGCTGTTCTTCGCCGCATCGGGCCGGTTGGGGCCGAAGATGAAGCCCAGCACCTGCGGCACGACTCCGACGGCCACACCCACCAGGATGAACAGGATCACGGGCAGGTAGGCTTGCAGGTCCATCGCGTTGTCAGTTCTGGTTCAGCTGATGTTCGGACGTGAAAAAGCGCGCCTGCCTGTCGGCCCCCTTGACGACTGCGAGAGGCTCAAGGCGCGGGGCGCGCTGTCGATGCAAATACAAGAAGAACGAAGCTTGAACGAACGCGAAGGAGGACTTGGTGCCGACGGCGAGACTCGAACTCGCACAGCTTTCGCCACTACCCCCTCAAGATAGCGTGTCTACCAATTTCACCACGTCGGCACGGTGCCCTTTTCAGGTCCGTTCAGCGTCTTTCCTGTCCGGCTTGCGTGAGGAGATTGCTCACCGGACAGCCTCGCATTCTAGCCACAAAACAAGGGGTTTCCCCTCTGCGGCGCGCTCACTTCAGCGCGATGCCGCGGGGCCTGCCGGCGGTGCCGGAATCTGCCCCGGCGCAGGCGCTGCGGGCAGCGTCGGCGCAGCCGGAATCGCCCCGACGCCAGGCGCGCTGGCCGCAGGCAGCGGTGCGTCGAGCACGCTGGCACCGGGCTTGGACCGCGTGACGTTGCCGGTGGAGCTGAGGTAGGTGATGGCCAGCGTGCACAAGAAGAACACGGTGGCGCAGGCGGCCGTGGAGCGCGACAGGAAGTTGGCGCTGCCAGTGGCGCCGAACAGGCTGCCCGAGGCACCACTGCCGAACGAGGCGCCCATGTCGGCCCCCTTGCCGTGCTGCACCAGCACGAGGCCGATCATGACGATCGCCGAGATCAGCTGCACGGCCAGCAGCAAGGTCAACCAGATTTGCATGATGAGATCGAAGGTCCAGTGAGTGGGGTTGGGCGGCTCGGCGGTCAGCCGGCCGCGCGCACGATGGCGATGAAGTCGGCGGCCTTGAGCGAGGCACCGCCGATGAGCCCGCCGTCGATGTCGGGCTGGGCGAAGAGTTCGGCCGCGTTGTCGGCCTTGACGCTGCCGCCGTAGAGGATGCGCATGGCGTCGCCGCGGCCCGTGGCGGCCTGCAGCAACGCCCGCAGCAGCGCGTGCACCTCCTGGGCCTGCGCCGGGGTGGCGGTGCGGCCGGTGCCGATGGCCCAGACGGGTTCGTAGGCCACCACCATCTCGGCGGCGCAGTGCGCGAGCTGGTGGATGACGGCCGAGAGCTGCCGCTTCACCACCTCAGCCGTCTGCCCGGCCTCGCGCTCGGCCAGCGTCTCGCCGACGCAGACGATGGGCGTCACGCCCTTGGCCAGCGCTGCCTGCGCCTTGGCGGCCACCAGAGCATCGCTCTCGGCGTGGTAGGCGCGGCGCTCGCTATGGCCCACCAGCGTGTAGCGGCAGCCCAGTTCCTGCAGCATGGCGGCCGACACCTCGCCGGTATAGGCGCCCTGCGCGTGGGCCGACACGTCCTGCCCGCCCCAGCGCAGCTCGGTGGCGGCCAGCGTCATGGCGGCGTCGGCCAGGTAGACGAAGGGGGTGCACACGGCCACGTCGCAGCCAAAGGGCTTGGCCGCCAGCACGCCGGCCAGCAGCTCGGCATTGGCGGCGCGGCTGCCATGCATCTTCCAGTTGCCAACGACGAGCTTGCGACGGGTGGTCATGGCGTCAGCCCCAGTTGAGAACGATCTTGCCGACGTGCGTGCTCGACTCCATCAGCGCATGCGCCTCTGCAGCCTGCGCCGCCGGGAACACGCGGTGGATCACCGGCCGCACGCGGCCGGCTTCGAGCCACGGCCACACGCGATCGCGCAGCTCGCGGGCGATGGCGGTCTTGTAGGCCACGCTGCGCGGGCGCAGCGTCGAGCCGGTGACGGTGAGCCGTTTGCGCAGCACTAGGCCGGCATCGAAGGCGCCGCTGTTGCCACCTTGGGTGGCGATGATCGCCAGACGGCCGTCGTCGGCCATGCACTGCAGCTCGCGCAGCACGTAGTCGCCGGCGACCATGTCGAGCACGACGTCGGCACCGCGGCCGGCGGTGACGCGGCGGGTTTCTTCGGCGAAGTCCTGCGTGCGGTAGTTGATGCCGTGGTCGGCACCCAGCGCCACGCAGGCCGCGACCTTGTCGTCGCTGCCCGCCGTGACGATGACGCGCGCGCCATGGGCCTTGGCCAGCTGAATCGCGGTGACGCCGATGCCGCTGGAGCCGCCCTGCACGAGCAGCGTTTCGCCCGCGGCCAGCCGCGCGATCTGGAACACGTTCTGCCAGACGGTGAAGAAGGTCTCCGGCAGGCTGGCCGCCTCGATCATCGACAGCCCCTGCGGCAGGGGCAGGCACTGGCCGGCCGGCGCCAGGCAGAACTCGGCGTAGCCGCCACCGGCCACGAGCGCGCACACCGGGTCGCCGATGTGCAGGCCCGCGAGGGCCAGGTCTTCAGGCGCGCCGGCCACCACGGTGCCGGCGATCTCGAGGCCCGGCAGGTCGCTCACGCCGGGCGGCATCGGGTACAGGCCCTTGCGCTGCAGCACGTCGGGGCGGTTCACGCCGCTGGCCTGCACCGCGATCAGCAGTTCACCCGGGCGTGGCTCGGGCTGCGGCCTTTCGCAAGGCCGCAGCACCTCGGGGCCGCCGGGGGCACTGATCTCGATCGCGCGCATGCCGGGTCGTCCGCTCACTCGGTGGGCTTGGGAGCTTCCGGTGCGGGCGCGGCGGCTTCCGGGGCGGCGTCGCCGCCGCCGCCTTCGGCCGGGGCCGCATCGCGGCGCGGGCGGTCGTCGCGGTCGCTGCGCTCGCGGCGCGGGCGGTCGTCACGGTCGCGGCGCGGCGGGCGGTCGCCCCGGTCACCGCGCGGCTCGAAGCGCTCTTCCGGCATGCCTTCAGGGCGCTCGAGCAGGGCCTTCATGCTGAGCTTGATGCGGCCCTTTTCGTCGGTCTCGAGCACCTTGACCTGCACGACCTGGCCTTCCTTGAGGAAGTCCTCGACCTTCTCGACACGCTGGTGCGCGATCTGGCTGATGTGCAGCAGGCCGTCCTTGCCGGGCAGGATGTTGACGAGCGCGCCGAAGTCCAGGATCTTGGTGACCGCGCCTTCGTAGACCTTGCCCACCTCGGCCTCGGCCGTGATCTCGGCGATGCGCTTCTTGGCGTACTCGGCCTTGTCGGCTTCGGTGCTGGCGATGGTGATCGTGCCGTCTTCGCCGATGTCGATGGTGCAGCCGGTTTCTTCAGTCAGCGCGCGGATGGTGGCGCCGCCCTTGCCGATGATGTCGCGGATCTTCTCCGGGTTGATCTTCATCGTGTACAGGCGCGGGGCGAACTTGCTCACCTCTTCCTTGGCGCCGCCCACCGATTCGACCATCTTGGAGAGGATATGCAGGCGCGCTTCCTTGGCCTGCGCCAGCGCCACCTGCATGATCTCCTTGGTGATGCCCTGGATCTTGATGTCCATCTGCAAGGCCGTGATGCCACCTTGCGTGCCGGCCACCTTGAAGTCCATGTCGCCGAGGTGATCCTCGTCACCCAGGATGTCGGTCAGCACCGCGAAGCGGTTGCCTTCCTTGATCAGGCCCATCGCGATGCCGGCCACATGCGCCTTCAGCGGCACGCCGGCGTCGAGCATGCTTAGGCAGCCGCCGCAGACCGAGGCCATCGACGAGGAGCCGTTGCTCTCGGTGATCTCGCTCACCACACGCAGCGTGTAGGGGAAGTCTTCCTTGCTCGGCAGCACCGCCATCAGCGCGCGCTTGGCCAGGCGGCCGTGGCCGATTTCGCGGCGCTTCGGGCTGCCCACGCGGCCGGTTTCGCCGGTGGCGAACGGAGGCATGTTGTAGTGCAGCATGAAGCGGTCTTCGAAGTCGCCGGCCAGCGCGTCGATGCGCTGCGCGTCGCGCTCGGTGCCCAGCGTGGCGGCGACGAGGGCCTGCGTTTCACCGCGGGTGAAGAGCGCCGAGCCGTGGGTGCGGGGCAGCACGCTGGTGCGGATCTCGATCTGGCGCACCGTGCGCGTGTCGCGGCCGTCGATGCGCGGCTCGCCGGCCAGGATCTGGCCGCGCACGATGGCGCTTTCGATGTTGAACAGCAGACCCTCGACCTCGACCTTGTCGAACTCGATGCCTTCGGCCTTGAGCGCGGCGAAGACGCTGCTGGTGACTTCGCGGCAGGCCTGCGTGCGGGCCTGCTTGCTGCGGATCTGGTAAGCGGCGCGCAGCGGGCCTTCGGCCAGCTCGCTGACCTTGGCGATGAAGGGCTCGTTCTTGGCCGGGGCCTGCCATTGCCACTCGGGCTTGCCGGCGTCGCGCACCAGCTCGTTGATGGCGGCGATGGCGATCTTGCCCTGGTCGTGGCCGTAGACCACGGCGCCGAGCAGCACTTCTTCGCTCAGCTGGTCGGCTTCGCTCTCGACCATCAGCACGGCGGCTTCGGTGCCGGCGACGACGAGGTCCATCTTGCTGTCGGCCAGTTGCGTCTGGCCCGGGTTCAGCACGTACTCGCCGTTGATGTAGCCCACGCGCGCGGCGCCGATCGGGCCGTTGAACGGGATGCCACTGATCGCCAGCGCGGCGCTGGTGCCGATCATCGCGGCGATGTCGGCCTGCACCTCGGGGTTCAGGCTCAGCACGTGCACGACGACCTGCACCTCGTTGAAGAAGCCGTCCGGGAACAGCGGGCGGATCGGGCGGTCGATCAGGCGGCTGGTGAGCGTCTCCAGCTCGCTCGGGCGGCCTTCACGCTTGAAGAAGCTGCCCGGGATCTTGCCGGCGGCGTACGTCTTCTCGATGTAGTCGACGGTGAGCGGGAAGAAGTCCTGCCCGGCCTTGGCGTCGGTCTTGGCCACCACGGTGGCCAGCACCACGGTGTCTTCCATGCTCACCATCACGGCGCCGGTGCTCTGGCGAGCGATCTCGCCGGTTTCCAGCGTGACGGTGTGCTGGCCCCATTGGAACGTCTTGGTGACCTTGTTGAACATGCTCATGCGATGTCTTCCTCAGGTGATTGGGGCAGCGCAATGCCATTCCAGCGAAACCCGGCGTCGATGGACACGGGATGCCTTTGGAATGACACAGCTCTTGCGGCCCGGTGGTGGGAAACGGCACCGGGGGTTGCCGACACAAGGCAGCCCCCGGCAGGGGACTTACTTGCGCAGACCGAGCTTGGTGATCAGCGCGGTGTAGCGGTCGGCGTCGCGGTCCTTCAGGTAGGCCAGCAGACGCTTGCGCGCGTTGACCATCTTCAGCAGGCCGCGGCGGCCGTGGTGGTCTTTCAGGTGCTGCTTGAAGTGCGGCGTGAGCTCGTTGATGCGCGCGGTGAGCAGCGCAACTTGCACTTCGGGGCTGCCGGTATCGGCCGCGCCTCGGGCGTGGCTCTTGACGATGTCGGCGGTGGCGGTGGTGGTCAGGGGCATCTCGATTTCCAGTGTGATGCCGGAAACCGCCCCAGGCGAACGCCGTGGTGGGCTCGCCAAGAGAGGTTTCCGAGGGTTTACTTGCGAACGCCAGTGAAACCGACCGGCGCCGTGCTCTCCCCGGCCACGGAACCCCGCAGCCGGAAAGCCCGCGATTATGGCACGAGGGCTGCTTTCAGCCGTTCCAGGCCCTGGTCGAGGCGAGCCAGGTCGCGCGAGGCGAAGCACCAGCGCAGCCAGCCCTCGCCTTCGGCGCCGAAGGCCGCGCCGGGCGCCAGGCCCAGGCCGTGCTCGGCCACCAGGCGCCTGGCCAGCGCCAGCGAGTCGTCCTGCCCTTCCACACGGAAGAAGGCGTACATGCCGCCGGGCGCCGGCGCCACGCTCACGCCCGGCAGGGCCTGCAGACCCGGCAGCAGCCGGTCGCGGCAGGCGCGCAGGTGCGCCACCACGCGCGGCACCAGGGTGTCGGCCATCGCCAGCGCCGCCTGTCCGCCGCGCTGCACGAACACCGGCGCGCAGGAACTGTTGAACTCCAGCAGCTTGCCCGCGCCCGCCATCGCAACAGGCGGCAGCACCAGCCAGCCCAGGCGCCAGCCCGTCATCAGGAAGCTCTTGCTGAAGCTGTGGGCCACGATCAGCCGGTCGTCGGGCGCGGCCACGTCCAGGAAGCTCGGCGCGCAGCCCGTGGCGGTGGCACCGGCGTAGCAAAGCCGTTCGTACACCTCGTCGGCCACGATCCAGGTGCCGGTGCGCCGGCAGTGATCGAGCAGCGCCTGCTGCTCGGCGCGGCTGAGCGTCCAGCCGGTGGGGTTGTTGGGGGCGTTGACCAGCAGCACACGGGTGGCCGGGGTCACGCGCGCGCAGAGTTCATCGAGATCGAGCCGCCACGCACCTCCCTGCGGCCGCAGCGCCACACGCGTGACGCGGGCGCCCAGGATGGCCGGCTGCGCCGTGAGGTTGGGCCACACCGGCACCACCGCCACGACCTCGTCGCCCGCGCCCAGCAGCAGCTGCATCGCCAGCATCAGCGCCGTCACGCCCGAGGAGGTGACGGCGATGCGATCCATGGCCACCGGCCCGTGCAGCGCGCTGCTGTAGCGCGCCAGGGCCTCGCGCAGTTCCGGCAGACCGAGGTTGTGCGAGTAGAAAGTTTCGCCGCGCGCTAACGACTCCGCCGCGGCGTTGCGGATGGGCTCGGGCGTGACCTCGTCGCTCTCGCCGAACCAGAACGGCAGCACGTCGCTGCGGCCGAGGCCCGCGTTGGCCACCTCGCGGATCAGGCTGCCGGGCAGTTGGTCGATGGCGGGGCGCATGGGTCGGGCCTTCAGTTTTCGCCGTCAGTCAGGCCGCTGCATGCGGCAGGTGTGCGGCTGCTGCACCGCCGCCGCCTCGAAGCGCCGCAGCGTGCGAAAGCCGTAGCCCGAGCCTTCGACGTCGAACGCGACACCCGGCGAGCCGGCGCGCTCCATCACGCTCACCACCAGCGGCTGCTGCAGCTGGTGGTCGGCCGCCCGCATGCGCGCGCCGTGCCAGCCAAAGGGCGTGGCCGAGGAGTCCATGCCCTCCAGCGCCAGCGCCACCGCCGCCGCCTCGGTGCTGCCCGCGCGCTCGATGGCCGCGGCCAGCATCTCCACCATCAGCTGCATGCGCAGGTGCAGGTAGTCGTCCTGCGGCGCCGGGAAGCGCTGGCGAAACGACGTCACCAGCGCATCGGACGGCGCACCGCCGAGGTTGGGGTGCCACTCGGCCACCGCCAGCACGCGGCCCACGCCGGCGTCGCCGATGGCCGAGGGCGTGCCCAGCGCATTGCCGTAGAAGGTGTACAGGCGCGCCTCACTGCCCACCTCGCGCAGCGCGCGCACGAGCAGGGCCAGGTCGTTGCCCCAGTTGGGCGTGAGCACGGCCTGCGCGCCGCTGGCCTTGATCTTGGTGGCGTAAGGCACGAAGTCCTTCACGCGGCCCAGCGGGTGCAGTTCGTCGCCGACGATCTGCACGTCGGGCCGCCGCGCCGTCACCAGCGCGCGCGCCTGGCGCAGCACGTGCTGGCCGAAGCTGTAGTCCTGGCCGATCAGGTACAGGCGCTGCACGGCGCGGTCGGCCTGCAGCGCCTCGACCAGCGCGGCCAGCCGCATGTCGGCGTGGGCATCGAAGCGGAAGTGCCAGAAGCTGCAGCGCTCGTTCGTCAGCGCAGGGTCGACGGCCGAGTAGTTGAGGAACAGCACGCGCTGCTTCGGCGCACGCTCGTTGTGCTTGTCGACGGCGTCGGACAGCGCCGCGGCTACGGCCGAGCTGTTGCCCTGCAGCACGACGTTGACGCCGTCGTCGATGGCCGCGCGCAGCGTCGACAGGGCTTCTTCGGTGCTGCCCTTGCTGTCGTGGCGCGCCAGCACCAGCGGCCGCAGCACGCCGGCCACGCGCACGCCGCCGCGGCGGTTGACGCGCTCCACGGCCCAAAGAATGTTGCGGAACACCGCCTCGCCGGCGTTGCCGAAGGGCCCTGAGAGGCCTTCGATCAAGGCCAGGCGGATGGGCTCAGGCGTGGCTTGTGCGCGCGAGGGGCCGGCCCAGCAGGCGGCTCCTGCAACGCCGGCCAGCAGCGTGCGTCGGATGGGGTTCACAAATGGGATGGGTCTTGAAAAGCGGTCGGCGCGGCGTCAGCTACCGGGTCATGGACGCCAGGCCCTCGCCACAGCGCGAGGGTGGCGGTTCAGGCACGCGAACTTCATTGTAGGAGCCCCCATGTTCATCGTCCCCAGCAGCCGAGAGACCCGTCAGTTCCACCGTGTGTTCGACGACGCCTTCGAGCGCGTCTTCGGCCCGGCAGCCGTCGAAGGCGTGGCGTCGCGCAGCCCGGCGCTCGACGTCGTCGAGGGCGAACGCGCCTACACCGTGAAGCTCGAGATGCCGGGCGTCGCGAAGCAGGACGTGCGCGTCTCGATCGAGGGCCGGCAGGTCAGCGTGCAGGCGCAAGCGCAAGCCCAGGAGGAGCGCAAGGAAGGCGAACGTCTCGTCTACCGCGAACGCTCGGTGGCGAGCTTCGCGCGCAGCTTCAGCTTGCCGTCCGAGGTGGACCAGGCCGAGTCGGGCGCGAAGCTCGAGCACGGCGTGCTCACGCTCACGCTGCCCAAGCGCAGTGCGCGCAGCGCGGCACAGATCACCGTGATGTGAGCGCCGACGCGGCAGCGCTGTGCCGCGTCCATCTTCCTCAGGCGGAGATGTCCGCCAGCGGCCAGCGCGGCCGCACGTCGAAGGCGCCATCGCTCTGCGGCACGGCCAGCCCGTGCTGCAGGCGCAGCGCAGCGGCCAGCGCGATCATGGCGCCGTTGTCGGTGCACAGCGCCAGAGGCGGGTAGTGCAGCTGCAGGCCGCGCCCGGCGGCGGCGTGGTTCAGCCGCTCGCGCAGGCGGCGGTTGGCACCCACGCCACCGGCCACCACCAGCGTGCCCACACCGGTGCCGGCGGCGGCGCGCAGCGACTTGGCCACCAGCACGTCGACGATGGCCTCCTGCGTGGCGGCCGCCAGGTCGGCCAGCGCCTGTTCGCCCGGCTGCAGGCCGAGCTTGCGGTGCGCGGTGAGCACGGCCGTCTTCAGGCCGGCGAACGAGAAGTCGAGATTGCCGCTGTGCAGCAGCGGACGCGGCAATGCAAAGGCCTTCGGGTAGCCACGCTCGGCCAGGCGGGCCAGCGCGGGGCCTCCAGGGTAGCCCAGGCCCAGCAACTTGGCGCTCTTGTCGAAGGCCTCGCCGGCAGCGTCGTCGATGGTCTCGCCGAGCAGCTCGTAGCGGCCCACGCCGCGCACGCTCATGAGCTGCGTGTGGCCGCCCGACACCAGCAGCGCGACAAACGGGAACGCGGGCGCGGGCGAGGCCAGAAAGGGCGACAACAGATGCCCTTCGAGGTGATGCATGCCCACTGCCGGCCGCCGCAGCGCCGACGCCAGCGCCACCGCCACGCCCGCGCCCACCAGCAGCGCACCGGCCAGGCCCGGTCCGCGCGTGTAGGCGACGAGGCCGATGTCGGCGGGCGCCGCGCCGGCGTCGGCCAGCACACGCTCGAGCAGGGGCAGCACGCGGCGGATGTGGTCGCGCGAGGCCAGTTCGGGCACGACGCCGCCGTAATCGGCGTGCATCGCGGCCTGGGTGTGCAACGCCTCGGCCAGCAGGCGCGGCGGCTGCGCGGGGTCGTCAGGGGCCTCGACCAGCGCCACGCCGGTTTCGTCGCACGAGGACTCGATGCCGAGCACCTTCATCGTGCGATCTCCCTGCGGCGATTGGGCACGACACTTGCAAGGATATTCACGACACCTTCGTCAAGTGTCGTGTCTATCTCCTCAGCAGGCCGCATGTGGGCCGCGTCCAACCTCCCTGGTGCGAACCAGGGAGGTCTTTTTTCGTGCCGGCACGCACCGACAGTGGGCAACCCATGCACCACGGCAGCGCGGCGGCTCAGTGGTTCTCGCGTGCGTGGTTGATCGAGTACTTGGGGATCTCGATCGTCACGTCGCGCTGCGACAGGATGGCCTGGCAGCTCAGGCGCGAGGTCGGCGCCAGGCCCCAGGCGCGGTCGAGCAGGTCTTCCTCGGCCTCGTCCATCTCGCCGAGGGAGTCGAAGCCCTCCTTCACGATGACGTGGCAGGTGGTGCAGGCGCAGCTCATGTCGCAGGCGTGCTCGATAGCGATGCCGTGTTCGAGCAGGGCCTCGCAGACGGACGTGCCGGCAGGGGCCTCGATGGTGTCGCCGAGCGGGGCGTACTCGGGGTGCGGAAGGATGCGGATGACGGGCATGAGGGCCTTCAGATCTGGTCGAGGCGGCGGCCGGCCAGCGCGCTGCGGATGCCTTCGTTCATGCGGGCGGCCGCGAAGGCCTCGGTGCCATCGGCCAGGGCCTTGACGGCGGCGTCGATCGCGTCGGCGTCTTCGCCCTCGGCGCAGGCCGCCGTGGCGGCGATCTGTGCCGCGATGGCGACGTGTTCGTCGGGCTGCAGCAAGGCGCCATCGGCGGCGAGTGCGGCGCGTGTGGCCAGCACCATGCGCTCGGCCTCGACGCGGGCCTCGCGCAGCTTGCGCGCCGCCATGTCGCCCTCGGCGTGTGCGAAGCCGTCCTGCAGCATCTGCGCGATCTGCTCGTCGGCCAGGCCGTAGCTGGGCTTGACGACAACGGAGGCCTCGACGCCCGAACCGAGCTCGCGCGCCGCCACACTGAGCAGGCCGTCGGCATCGACCTGGAAGGTGACGCGGATGCGCGCCGCGCCGGCGGCCATGGCCGGGATGCCGCGCAGCTCGAAGCGCGCCAGGCTGCGGCAGTCGGCCACGAGCTCGCGCTCGCCCTGCACGACGTGGATGGCCATCGCCGTCTGGCCGTCCTTGTAGGTGGTGAAGTCCTGTGCCTGCGCCACCGGGATGGTGCTGTTGCGCTCGATGACGCGCTCCACCAGCCCGCCCATGGTCTCGAGGCCGAGGCTGAGCGCGATCACGTCCAGTAGCAGCAGTTCGCCGTCGCGCGTGTGGCCGGCCAGCGCGTGGGCCTGGATGGCGGCGCCGATCGCCACGACCTCGTCGGGGTTCACGTCGGTGAGCACCTGGCCGGCCCAGCCGGGTTCGAACAGGCTGCGCACGCGCTCGCGCACCAGCGGCATGCGCGTGCTGCCGCCGACCATGACGACGCCCTGCACCTCATCGGCGCCCACCTTCGCATCGCGCAGCACCTTGCGCACGGCGCGCAGCGTGCGCTCGATCAGCGGCGTGGCCACCGCCTCGAGCTGCGCGCGACTCAGCGCCACCTGGCAGGCACGGCCGGCCACCGAGGCTTGCCACACCGTGCTGACGGCGGTGCTGAGGGCCTCTTTCGCGGCGCGCGAGGCGATGAGTGCGCTGCGGCGGTCTTGCGGCGACAGCGCCAAAGCGTCGATGTCGGCCTGCGCCAGGGCCCACTGGGCCAGGGCGTGGTCGATGTCGTCGCCGCCCAGGGCGGCATCACCGCCGGTGGCCACGACTTCGAACACGCCTTTCGTCAGGCGCAGCAGGCTGATGTCGAAGGTGCCGCCGCCCAGGTCGTACACGGCGTAGAGGCCCTCGCTGCCGTGGTCCAGGCCGTAGGCCACCGCGGCGGCCGTGGGCTCGCTGATGAGGCGCAGCACGTTCAGGCCCGCCAGTTGCGCGGCGTCTTTCGTGGCCTGGCGCTGGGCGTCGTCGAAGTAGGCCGGCACGGTGATGACGGCGCCGTGCAGATCGCTGTCGAAGCTGTCTTCGGCGCGCTGGCGCAAGGTGGCCAGCACCTCGGCCGACAGCTCCACCGGCGACTTCAGGCCGGCGCGCGTGGCCACGGCCACCATGCCGGGCTGGTCGACCAGCTCGTAGGGCAGCTGCTCGCGGCCGGCCACGTCTGCCAGGCGGCGGCCCATCAGGCGCTTGAACGAGGCCACAGCGTGGGCGGCGTCGTGGGCCTGCCCGACCAATGCCTCGTGCCCGATGCGGCGAGACCCGGCCTCGGGGTAGTGCACGGCGCTGGGCAGCAGGATGCGGCCTTGCTCATCCGGCAGGCATTCGGGCACGCCGTGGCGCACGGCGGCCACGAGCGAATTGGTGGTGCCGAGGTCGATGCCCACGGCAATGCGCCGCTGGTGCGGATCGGGCGCCTGCCCGGGTTCGGAAATCTGCAGAAGGGCCATGGGGTCGGGGATCGGGGAGTCGGGACTCAGGCGTGCAAGCGATCGAGCCGCTGCGCCAGGGCCTCGCGGAAGCGGGTGACGAACATCAGCGCCCTCACCTGCCCGGCGGCCGCGGCGGTGTCGCCCTGCTCGTCGAGCAAGGCCTGCAGGCGCTGGTGCAGCGCGCGCTCCTCGCGCGCGACGGTGTCGTCGAGCGCCTGCACGGCCGCGGCATCGGCGGCGTCGTCGAGCGCCTCGCGCCAGGCCATCTGCTGCAGCAAGAACTCGCGCGGCATCGCGGTGTTGTCTTCGGCCGCGATCGGCACGCCGCGCAGCTGGCACAGGTAGGCGGCGCGGCTGAGCGGGTCTTTCAGGCGCTGCCAGGCCTCGTTGACACGCACTGCCCACTGCATGGCCAGGCGCTGCGCGGCGGCGCCTTCGCTGGCAAAGCGGTCGGGGTGCACCTGGGCCTGCAGCTCGCGCCGGCGGGCATCGAGCGTGGCGCGGTCCAGGCGCTGCTGTGGCGGCAGGCCGAACAGCGTGAAATCGTCGTCGGTGAGCTTCATGGACGCTGGGGCAGAGGTACTCACAGCGCCTTGCCCAGGAACAGCGACAGGCCGTTGTCGGGGTAGCCGCCGAACGCAGCGCAGGGTGTGTAGCCAGCGCCGCCGTAGCGCTTGACGGCTTCGACCTGGTCGCGGCCGGTTTCGAGCAGGGCCAGGTGGTAGCCGTCGCGGCGCAACCGCGCCTCCACCGCATCGAGCAGCTGCGCCCCCAGGCGGCGGCCACGGCGCGACGGGTCGACGTACATGCGCTTGATTTCGCCGTAGGGCTGCGCACCCGTGGCCGGCTCGCCGGCCATGCGCCGGCAGGCGGCGGTGCCCACGGCCTCTCCGCCTTCGCGGGCGACGAAGAAGCTGATCTCGGGCGCCAGCAGCTCGTCGACCGTGAGGATGTGGTTGGCCTCGGGCTCATACAGCCCGCCCAGGTAGCGGTCGAGCGCCGCCAGCAGCGCCATCACATCGGGCTGGTCGGGCCGCTCCTCGGCGATCGTGATCGGGAACTCCATCGGGCCGCAGTCGCTGCGCGTCAGACGCGGAACGACTCTCCGCAGCCGCAGCGGTCTTTCTCGCGCGGGTTGTGGAACTTGAAGCCCTCGTTGAGGCCCTCGCGCACGAAGTCGAGTTCGGTGCCGTCGAGGTAAGGCAGGCTCTTCGGGTCGATCAGCACCTTGACGCCGTGGTCCTCGAAGACGATGTCCTCGGGCGCCACGTCGTCGGCGTACTCGAGCTTGTAGGCCAGGCCCGAGCAGCCCGTGGTCTTGACGCCCAGGCGCACGCCGACGCCCTTGCCCCGGCGGCCGAGGTAACGGGTGACGTGCCGCGCGGCGGCTTCGGTGAGCGTGACAGCCATCGCGATCAGTTCGCCAGCGTGGCGTGCTTGGCCTTGTAGTCCTCGACTGCAGCCTTGATGGCGTCTTCGGCCAGGATGGAGCAGTGGATCTTGACCGGCGGCAGCGCCAGCTCTTCGGCGATGTGGGTGTTCTTGATCGCCAGCGCCTCATCGAGGCTCTTGCCCTTGACCCACTCGGTGACCAGCGAGCTCGACGCGATGGCCGAGCCGCAGCCGTAGGTCTTGAAGCGCGCGTCCTCGATCAGGCCGGTGGCCGGATCGACCTTGATCTGCAGCTTCATCACGTCGCCGCAGGCCGGGGCGCCGACCATGCCGGTGCCCACCGAGTCGTCGCCCTTGTCGAAGCTGCCGACGTTGCGCGGGTTTTCGTAGTGCTCGACGACCTTGTCGCTGTAAGCCATGGTGATGCTCCTGTTGTGGTCTCGGGCCTGGCGCTCAGTGCGCCGCCCACTGGATGGTGCTGAGATCGACGCCGTCCTTGAACATCTCCCACAGCGGGGAGAGGTCGCGCAGCTTGGCCACGCGGTCCTGCAGCAGGGCCACGGTGGTGTCGATGTCGTGCTCGGTGGTGAAGCGGCCGATGGTCATGCGCAGGCTGCTGTGCGCGAGTTCGTCGCTGCGGCCCAGGGCGCGCAGCACGTAGCTGGGCTCGAGGCTGGCGCTGGTGCAGGCGCTGCCCGAGCTGACGGCGATGCCCTTCACGCCCATGATCAGGCTCTCGCCCTCGACGAAGTTGAAGCTGGCGTTCAGGTTGTGCGGCACGCGGCGCTCGAGATCGCCGTTGATGAACACCTGCTCGATCTGCGAGATGCCGTCGAGCAGACGGCGCTGCAGCATGCGCACGCGCTCGTTCTCGGTGCCCATCTCCTGGCGCGCGATCTCGAACGCCAGGCCCATGCCGACACACTGGTGCGTGGCCAGCGTGCCGCTGCGCATGCCGCGCTCGTGGCCGCCGCCGTGCATCTGCGCCTCCAGGCGCACCCGCGGCTTGCGGCGCACATACAGCGCGCCGATGCCCTTGGGGCCGTAGGTCTTGTGCGAGGCCAGGCTCATCAGGTCGACCGGCAGCGTGGCCATGTCGATCGTCACCTTGCCGGTGGCCTGCGCGGCATCGACGTGCATGATGACGCCGCGCTCGCGGCACAGTTTACCGATGGCGGGGATGTCCTGGATGACGCCGATCTCGTTGTTGACCAGCATCACCGAGGCGAGGATGGTGTCGGGGCGCAGCGCCTGCTTGAAGCGCTCGAAGTCGACGAGGCCGTTTTCCTGCACGTCGAGGTAGGTGACCTCGAAGCCCTGGCGCTCGAGCTCGCGCATGGTGTCGAGCACGCACTTGTGCTCGGTCTTCAGCGTCACGAGGTGCTTGCCGCGCGTGCTGTAGAAGTGCGCCGCGCCCTTGATGGCGAGGTTGTTGCTCTCGGTGGCGCCGCTGGTCCAGACGATCTCGCGCGGGTCGGCGTTGATGAGGCCGGCCACCTGGCCGCGGGCCTTCTCGACGGCCTCCTCGGCCTCCCAGCCCCAGGCGTGGCTGCGGCTGGCGGGGTTGCCGAAGCGCTCGCGCAGCCAGGGAATCATCGCGTCGACGACGCGGGGGTCGCACGGCGTCGTGGCGCCGTAATCCATGTAGATGGGCAGATGCGGGGTCATGGTGCGCGCGGAGGTTTACTTGTTGAACGACGAGCCGAGGGCGAAGACGGAATTCGGCGCCGTCACCTTGATCGGCTTGACCACCGGCACCGACGAGATCGCGCGCTTGACCGGCACCTCGTCGATCGACACGCCCTTGGCGAGTTGCTCGTCGACCAGCTTCTTCAGCGACACCGAGTCGAGGAACTCGATCATGCGGGTGTTCAGGCTCGCCCACAGGTCGTGCGTCATGCACTTGCCTGTGTCTTCGCCCATGCAGTTTTCGCTGCCGGCGCAGCCGGTGGCATCGATGGGCTCGTCAACGGCGACGATGATGTCGGCGACGGTGATCTCATGCGCGGCGCGGCCCAGCGAGTAGCCGCCACCCGGGCCGCGGGTGCTCTCCACAAGCTCGTGCCGGCGCAGCTTGCCGAACAGCTGCTCCAGGTAGGACAGCGAAATCTGCTGGCGCTGGCTGATGGCGGCCAGGGCCACCGGCCCGTTGCTCGAGCGCAGGGCCAGATCGATCATCGCCGTCACGGCGAAGCGGCCTTTGGTGGTCAGTCGCATGTGTATTCCTCCAGAGCGCCAGGGGCGCCTTACGGGGTGGAAGCCCGGCGACAGCACCAGAAGCAGGCGGTGTCCGAGCGAATCACTCAACTTTAGCAGAAGCCGAGCGATTCAGTCCGGCATTGGCCTGTCCAGCCGGGTTCGTCCTGGACAAACCCGCTTCGTCACGACTTCGCCTGCACCTCGATCAACGGCTGCTGTCGGGCCAGGCGCTCGAGGATGCCGTCGCAGGCGTCTTCGACGAGATCCAGCACGTGCTCGAAGCTGGCCGGGCTGCCGTAGTACGGGTCGGGCACCTCATCGACGCCCGGGTGGCGGCGCCCCAGCGGCATCAGCAAGCCCAGCTGGCTGGCCTGGGCGTGGGGCGGACGCCGCTTGTGCATCCACTCCAGATGGCCCTTGTCCATGGCCAGCAGCACGTCGAATGCTGCAAAGTCCTCAGGCCGCAAGGGCCGCGCGCGCAGGCGCGATAGGTCGTAGCCCCGCGCCGCCGCCGCCCTCACGGCACGCGGATCGGGCGGCTCGGCCGTGTGGTACCCCTGGGTGCCGGCCGAGCCCACACGGATGGCCGCGCCCAGCCCGGCCTGCGCCAGCTTGTGGCGCAGCACGCCCTCGGCCGTGGGGCTGCGGCAGATGTTGCCGGTGCAGACCATCAGCACGCTCAAGTGCGGCGCGGCGGGTGCGGCGGGGGGCTCGCCGGCCAGCCATTGCTTCAGGCGCGTGATCACCGGACGCTGCCGGCCAGCGGCACCACGTCGCCGCCCCCGCCGGCGCCGAAGGCCTGCTCGCGCAGCAGTGCCAGTTGGTCGCGCACGCGGGCGGCCTTCTCGAACTCGAGGTTGCGGGCGTGGTCGAGCATCTGCTTCTCCAGCAGCTTGATGCGCTTGCCGAGGTCCTTCTCGCTCATCGCCTCCACCTCGGCGGCGGCCTTGGCGGCCGCCAGGTCGTCCTTGGCCGCCTTGTCGGAGACGACGCCGTCGATGAGGTCGCGGATGCGCTTGTTCAGCCCCTTGGGCACGATGCCGTGGGCGGTGTTGTGCGCGATCTGCCGGGCGCGCCGGCGCTCGGTTTCGTCGATCGCGGCGCGCATGCTGTCGGTGATGCGCTCGGCGTACAGGATGGCGCGGCCGTTGAGGTTGCGCGCCGCTCGGCCGATGGTCTGGATGAGGCTGCGCTCGGCGCGCAGGAAGCCTTCCTTGTCGGCATCGAGGATGGCCACCAGGCTGACCTCGGGCAGGTCCAGGCCCTCGCGCAGCAGGTTGATGCCCACCAGCACGTCGAAGGTGCCCAGGCGCAGGTCGCGCAGGATCTCCACGCGCTCGACCGTGTCGACGTCGGAGTGCAGGTAGCGCACCTTGACGCCGTTGTCCGAGAGGTACTCGGTCAGCTGCTCGGCCATGCGCTTGGTGAGCGTGGTGATGAGCACGCGCTCGTTGACCTTCACGCGCTCGCGGATCTCCTGCAGCACGTCGTCCACCTGCGTGGCGGCGCGGCGCACCTCCACCAAGGGATCGATCAGGCCGGTGGGGCGCACCAGCTGCTCCACCACCTGCCCGGCGTGCTGCTTCTCGTAGGCCGCCGGCGTGGCGCTGACGAAGATGGCCTGGCGCATCTTGCGCTCGAACTCCTCGAACTTCAGCGGCCGGTTGTCCAGGGCGCTGGGCAGGCGGAAGCCGTACTCCACGAGCGTGGTCTTGCGTGCGCGGTCGCCGTTGAACATGCCGCCGAACTGGCCGATCAGCACGTGGCTCTCGTCGAGGAACATCAGGCTGTCGGCCGGCAGGTAGTCCACCAGCGTGGGCGGCGGATCGCCGGGCTTGGCGCCCGACAGATGCCGCGTGTAGTTCTCGATGCCCTTGCAGTGGCCCACCTCCTGCAGCATCTCGAGATCGAAGCGCGTGCGCTGCTCCAGGCGCTGGGCCTCGACGAGCTTGCCGCTCTTCACGAACTCGTCCAGGCGCTGGCGCAGCTCGTCTTTGATGCTGCCGATGGCGTCGACCACGCGCTCGCGCGGCGTGACGTAATGGCTGCTCGGGTAGACCGTGAAGCGCGGGATCTTCTGGCGCACACGCCCGGTGAGCGGGTCGAGCAGCGACAGGCTCTCGATTTCGTCGTCGAACAGCTCGATGCGCAGCGCGAGCTCGGAGTGCTCGGCCGGGAACACGTCGATGGTGTCGCCGCGGACGCGGAACGCGCCGCGGCCGAAGTCGATCTCGTTGCGCTTGTACTGCATGCGGATCAGCTGCGCGATCACGTCGCGCTGGCCGAGCTTGTCGCCCACGCGCAGCGTCATCACCATGCGGTGGTAGTCGGCCGGGTTGCCGATGCCGTAGATGGCGCTGACGCTGGCCACGATGATGACGTCGCGCCGCTCGAGCAGGCTCTTGGTGGCCGACAGGCGCATCTGCTCGATGTGCTCGTTGATCGCGCTGTCCTTCTCGATGAACAGGTCGCGCTGCGGCACGTAGGCCTCGGGCTGGTAGTAGTCGTAGTAGCTGACGAAGTACTCGACGGCGTTGCGCGGAAAGAACTCGCGGAACTCGCTGTACAGCTGCGCCGCCAGCGTCTTGTTGGGCGCAAACACGATGGCCGGGCGGCCGGTGCGGGCGATGACGTTGGCCATCGTGAAGGTCTTGCCCGAGCCCGTCACGCCCAGCAGCGTCTGGAAGGTCAGGCCGTCGTCGATGCCTTCCACGAGCTGGGCGATGGCCTCGGGCTGGTCGCCGGCCGGCGCATAGGGCTGGAACAACTGGTACGGCGAGCCCGGAAAGCTGACGAACTCGCCCTGCGGCGGGGCTTCGTCAGGGGCTTCGGCAACGGCGGGCGTGGCGACGGTCATGCGGGGTTTCCCTGGGCCTTGCACCTAGAATCGACAGCGTGTCCCGCTGCCATCGGCACGGGCAACCGGCAAGGGTAACCCACCCTCCCCTTCATCGTCGAGCCACCCCCAGCATGCCAGCAGCACCCCCACTTTTTTCGGCCGTCGAGATGGCCCCGCGCGACCCCATCCTGGGCCTGAACGAGCAGTTCGGCGCCGATACGCGACTGGGCAAGGTGAACCTCGGTGTCGGCGTGTACTTCAACGACGAAGGCAAGCTGCCGGTGCTGAAGTGCGTGGCCGCGGCCGAGCGCCAGCTGCTCGAGGCGCCCAAGGCCAAGGGCTACCTGCCCATCGACGGCATCGCGGCCTACGACAAGGCCGTGCAAGGCCTCGTGTTCGGCACCGACAGCGCCGTGCTGCGCGACGGCCGTGTCGCCACCGTGCAGGCCATCGGCGGCACCGGCGGGCTGAAGCTGGGCGCCGACCTGCTGCAGCGCGTGGGGCCGTCGGCCACCGTGCTGATCAGCGATCCGAGCTGGGAGAACCACCGCGCGCTGTTCACCAACGCCGGCTTCAAGGTCGAGAGCTATCCGTACTACGACGCCGCCACGCGCGGCGTGCGCATCGAGGAGCTGCTGGCCACGCTGGCGGCCGCGGCGCCCGGCACCATCGTCGTGCTGCATGCCTGCTGCCACAACCCCACCGGCTGCGACCTCACGCCCGCGCAGTGGCAGCGCATCGCCGCCACCTGCCAGGCCGGGGGCCTGGTGCCCTTCCTCGACATGGCCTACCAGGGCTTTGGCCATGGCATTGCCGACGACGGCGCCGCGGTGCAGGTCTTCCTGGCCACCGGCCTGCCCTTCTTCGTGAGCACCTCGTTCAGCAAGAGCTTCTCGCTGTACGGCGAGCGCGTCGGCGCGCTCAGCGTCGTCTGCGCCAGCAAGGAAGAAGCGGCGCGCGTGCTGAGCCAGCTGAAGATCGTGATCCGCACGAACTACAGCAACCCGCCGACCTTCGGCGCCACGGTGGTGGCCACGGTGCTGAACACGCCCGAGCTGCGCACGATGTGGGAAGACGAGCTCACCGGCATGCGCCAGCGCATCGCCGCCACGCGCCGCCAGCTGGTGGAGCGGCTGGCTGCGGCCGGGATCGGCGGCGATCTGTCGTACATCACGCGCCAGATGGGCATGTTCAGCTACTCGGGCCTGTCGGTGGCGCAGATGCACAGGCTGCGCGACGAATTCGGCGTCTACGGCGTCGACTCCGGCCGCATCTGCGTGGCCGCCATCAACAGCCGCAACATCGACACGGTTGTGGCTGCCCTGGTGGCGGTGATGAAGGGCTGAAGAACGCGCGATTTGCCCGGCCTGTGGCCGCTACACCGGGCTTTTCCGCAGCTCGACGCGTCCGCGAACAGGCACCATCCGCTTGCAATGCCAGTCGGCATGACAGGTTCGTGTGACAGGTGAACCCGACAAAAATGCTGCACTGCAGCATGGTTCGATTACAGTCGGTCACCCGGCGCGAACGACACCGGAAGGATGCTCTTCATGCTCTATCACCTCTACGAGACCCAACGCGCCTTGATGGCGCCGTTCTCGGAGTTCGCCAGCGCCAGCGCCAAGCTGTACGACCACCCGCTCTCTCCCTTCGCACATACCCCGTTGGCGCAGCGGGTGTCAGCGGGTTTCGACCTTCTGCACCGCCTGGCCAAGGAGTACGAGAAGCCGCCCTTTGGCATCACCTCCGCCGAGGTCGGCGGCTCCAACGTGGCGATTCAGGAACAGGTGGCGGTGAGCAAGCCCTTCTGCCGCCTGCTGCGCTTCAAGCGCTTCAGCGACGACACGGCCACGCTGGAGCTGATGAAGACGCAGCCCACGGTGCTGGTCGTGGCACCGCTGTCGGGCCACCACAGCACGCTGCTGCGCGACACCGTCAAGAGCCTGCTGCAGGACCACAAGGTCTACATCACCGACTGGACCGACGCGCGCATGGTGCCGGCCGAGGTGGGCCCGTTCCATCTGGATGACTACGTGGCTTACGTCGAGGACTTCATCCGCCACGTCGGCGGTGGCGACGCGCACGTGATCAGCGTCTGCCAGCCCACCGTGCCGGTGCTGGCCGCGGTGTCGCTGATGGCCAGCCGCGGCGAGCCTACGCCGCGCACGATGACGATGATGGGCGGCCCCATCGACGCCCGCAAGAGCCCGACGGCCGTCAACAACCTGGCCATGAACAAGAGCCACAGCTGGTTCGAGAACAACGTCATCTTCCGCGTGCCGCAGAACTTCCCGGGCGCCGGCCGCCGCGTCTACCCCGGCTTCCTGCAGCACACCGGCTTCGTGGCGATGAACCCCGACCGGCACATGACGAGCCACTACGACTACTTCCTCGACCTGATCCGTGGCGACGACGACAACGCCGAGTCGCACCGCCAGTTCTATGACGAGTACAACGCCGTGCTCGACATGCCGGCCGAGTACTACCTCGACACCATCAAGACCGTGTTCCAGGACTTCGCGCTGGTCAACAACGCCTGGATGGTGAACGGCGAGCTGGTGCGTCCGCAGGACATCACCGCCACCGCGCTGCTGACGGTGGAAGGCGAGCTCGACGACATCTCCGGCGCCGGCCAGACCGAGGCCGCGCACGGCCTGTGCACCGGCATTCCGAAGCCCCGCAGCCTGCACTACCTGGCCGAAGGCGCTGGCCACTACGGCATCTTCTCGGGCCGCCGCTGGCGCGAGAAGGTGTACCCGCAGGTGCGCGACTTCATCGCCCGCTTCGACGAGACCGGCACGAAGAGCAAGCCGGCCAAGGCGCTGGCGGCGCCCGGGGCCCGCAAGGCCTCGCCTGCTGCGCGCAAGGCGCCGGCGGCGCCGCGCAAGGCCCGCGGTCGCACGACCACGGCCTGAACGATTGAACCGCCGGTTGCCGCCGGGATAATCCCCCGCGGTGACCGTACCCGCCCAGCCTTCTCTCGCCGACCGCATCGACGCCGCGCTGCCGCAGACGCAGTGCACGCGATGCGGCGAGCCCGACTGCAGGCGCTACGCCGAGGCCATCGCCGAGGGCCGGGCGCCCATCAACCGCTGCCCGCCCGGCGGTGCCGAGGGCATCCAGCGCCTGGCCGCGCTGACGCAGCTGCCCGAGCTGCCGCTCGACCCCTTGCACGGCCAGGAAGCCGCGCGCGGCATGGCCGTCATCGACGAGGCCTGGTGCATCGGCTGCACGCTGTGCATCAAGGCCTGCCCGGTAGACTGCATCATCGGCGCACCCAAGCGCATGCACACGGTGATCGAATCGCTGTGCACCGGCTGTGAGCTGTGCGTGCCGGCCTGCCCGGTGGACTGCATCTCGATGGAGCCCGTCACGACGGGCGCCACCGGCTGGGCCGCCTGGAGCCCGGCACAGGCCGACGAGGCCCGCCAGCGCTACGGCTTCCACCGCGCCCGCGTCGAACGCGAACGCCGCGACAACGACGAACGTCTGGCCGCCAAGGCCGCACACAAGCTGGCCGACCTGGCCGCCGCCAGCCGCCACACCGACCCCGCCACGCTCGTCGCCAAGCGCGCGGTCGTCGAAGCCGCGCTGGCGCGCGTGCGGGCGCGGCTGCAACCCGACCCTCCACCGCCGCCCGCCGATGAAGCCTGACGACATCGAACACTTCTTCGCCACGCTCGCCGCGGCCAACCCCGAGCCGCGCACCGAGCTCGAGTTCTCCAGCGTGTTCGAGCTGCTCGCCGCGGTGCTGCTGTCGGCGCAGGCCACCGATGTGGGCGTGAACAAGGCCACGCGGGGCCTGTTCCTGCTGGCACCGAACCCGCAGCGCATGCTCGCCCTGGGCGAGGCGCGGGTGACCGAGCTCGTGCGCACCATCGGCCTGTACCGCACAAAGGCGAAGAACCTTCTCGCCACCTGCCGCATCCTGATCGAGCAGCACGGCGGCGAGGTGCCACGCAAGCGCGAGGCCCTCGAGGCGCTGCCGGGCGTGGGCCGCAAGACGGCCAACGTGGTGCTCAACGTCGCCTTCGGCGAGCCGACGATGCCGGTGGACACGCACGTCTTCCGCGTCGGCAACCGCACCGGCCTGGCCAGGGGCGCCAACGTGGCGCAGGTCGAGGCGCGGCTGCTCAAGCGCGTGCCGGCGCGCTACGGCGAGCACGCCCACCACTGGCTCATCCTGCACGGCCGCTATGTGTGCACGGCGCGCTCGCCCCGCTGCAACGCCTGCGCGGTGCGGCCCTGGTGCGACGAAGGCCGGCGCCTGCCGGCCTGACGCGTCCCTACAATGCCGCGAGGGGAGATGGTGATGGCCCACACGCTCGATGACCTCGCCGAACGGATCGACCGCCTGGTGCTGCGGCACCAGGAGCTCAAGCGCGCCAACGCGCTGATCGAGCAGCAGCTCGCCACCATGACGGCCGAGCGCGACAGCCTGCGTTCACGGCTGGCCGCGGCGCGCGGGCGCATCGACGGCCTGCTCACCCGGCTGCCGGCCGAAGGCACGGCCGCCCGCGTCGACCGGGAGCCCTCGGCATGAAGCAGATGGAGGTATCCATCCTCGGCCAGGTCTACATGCTCGGCTGCCCCGAAGGCGGCGAGGCCCTGCTGGCCCGGGCGGTGGCAGCGGTCGACAGCGAGATGAACAACATCCGTGACGGCGGCAAGGTGCGCGCCCGCGAACGCATCGCGGTGCTGGCGGCGCTGAACCTGGCCTATCAACTGGCCGAGCAAGGCCCGGCGAAGGCCACGCCGGACGCATCCGACACCCAGGCCGTGCCATCTCCGCCGCCGCCTGTTGCCCAGCTCGCCAGCCTCGTGGCGCGGCTCGACGCGGCCTTGAACGAAGACGGCCAGTTGTTGTGACTTCGTGGCCCGCACAAGGGTTTGCACGATGCCTAGAATGCGTTCGTCCGTCGTGATTGCGTGAGTTCTATATTTCCTTGGACCGATGCTCATTGAGCCAGGGCTTGGAACATTGCCAGGCTGGTGTGATCGTCTCGCGTCAGATGAACCCGAAGCTTGGCTGACCTCGCCCACCTGAACTTCCCTGAGGGTTCAGGAATGCGGCTCACGGGTCACGGCGGACACCCTCCACAGTCCACGCGCCAGCAGCGATGCCCTATTGGCTGATGAAGAGCGAGCCTGAAGAGGCGTCGATCGACGACCTTGCCGCCGCGCCCTCGCAGACGCTGCCCTGGACAGGGGTGCGCAACTACCAGGCGCGCAACTTCATGCGCGACGCCATGCAGCAGGGCGATGGCGTGCTCTTCTATCACTCGTCGTGCGCAGAACCAGGCATTGCCGGGCTCGCCCGCATCGCCGGCGGCCTCGGGCCGGACGAGACGCAGTTCGATCCCGCCAGCCCCTACTTCGACGCGAAGTCCACGCGCGAGGCGCCGCGCTGGCTGAAGGTGGACGTGCGCCTGGACCGCAAGACGCGGTTGTTGGCGCTGCCCGAGATGCGGCAGGTGCCTGCGCTGACCACGATGCGTGTTCTGCAGCGGGGCAACCGGCTGTCGATCACACCTGTTGAACCGGCCGAGTGGCAGGCCGTGCTTCGATTGCTGGAGGGCTGAGAGCCTGAGGCCGCGCCAGCCGCTCAGACGGCGTCGAAGCGGATCGCCGCCAACGTGACTGAATTGCCACCACGACGCTGAGCCTCGTCGAGTGCGGCGAGCGCGGCCTCGAGCAAGGCCTCCTGCGAGTGCGCGGTGTGCGGAAAGCTGGCCACGCCCACGGCGGTGGTGAAGCCGATCTCCTGGCCCTCGTGCACCACGATCTGTGTCGCGCACTTGCGGCGCAGTCCCTCCATGCGGCTGTGCGCCGTGGCCAGCCCCACGCCGGACAGCAGCACAGCAAAGCGGCGCTCGCCCCACCGGCACGATGCGTCCATGGCCCGCGTGCCGCCGCGCAGCAACCGGCCCATGGCCTCGAGCACCGCACGTTCGCCGGCATTGCCGAGCGCCTGCACTTTCGGGCTGGGTTCGTCCAGCTCCAGAAAGACCAGCGAAAACTCGCGGTGCTCCCGCTGCGACAGGTCGACCTCGCGCCGCAATTGTTCTTCGAAGTGGGCCCGGTGGTGCAGGCCCGAGGCCGGATCGCGCAACGCGAGATCGGCCACTTCACGGCGCAGCCGCTCATGCTCGCGCTGCTGCTGCTCGATCTGCTCCAGCGCCGAGCGCAGTTGCTGATCGCGCAGGCGCGTGGTCGTGCGGTCGTGCCAGATGGCAGCCAGCAGGCGGCGGCCGTCGGTATCGAGCACCAGGCGCATGACCTCGAAGTCGTGCCGGCGCCCGCCAAACTCGAACTGGTGCTCGCCAAACAGCGCAGCCCCCTGGGCCAGCGCCGTCTGCTCGGCGGCCCGCAGCGCCGCGGCGATCGAGCTGTCGAAGAGTTCCCCATCGGTGCGGCCGACCAGCCCGCCGGCTACCAGCCCCAGTTGCTCGGCCAGGCCTGAATCGGCCTGCAAATAGCGGCCCGTGTCGAGGTCCTTCACGGTCGCCCAGGCGTGGTGCCGCGCAAGCCACACAGGCAACAGCAAAGCCGCGGCCGCGGCGCTGTCGGCGACGGAGCTGGTGTTCTCGGGCGACTCGTGGAGGGTGGGCAACATGCGGCGTTCCGGTCGAAAGGGGCTGCGGCGGCTTGCCAACGCCCCGACGGGCGGCGCTTGCCCCATCTTGGCGGGCCACGCCGGCCCCTGCAAGACGCTCGCGTATTGTGTCCCTTGGCTTGTGGACCTCAAGACCCGAAACGGAGGGACATCGACAGGCAAACCTTGTCGGGCCCACAACTTGCAAAGACTGGTGAGGAGACAAACCGGGCGTCAGGCCATGGCCACCGAACGCAAACATGACGTGGGCTTCGCGCGATGCCTGCCGGGCGAAGGACCGCTGATCGTGCTGCCTGATGCTGCGGCAGCGGCGGCCCCCAAGCATGCCAGGACGATTGCGGGCCCGACCCTCGTGCCGTGGCTGGCGCTCTGGCTGGCCCGCGAGGGGCTCTCGGTGCTGGTGCATGGCCCCGGCGCAAGCCGTGGCGGCGGCGGCGCAGCAGAGGTACTGCAGAGCCTGGGCATCGGCCCCGCCAGCGACGCTGACGACGTCACCGATCGCTGGGCACGTCGCGAACCCGCCGTCGTGGCAAGCGCGGCCCTGGCTCAAGGCCACTGGCCCCCGAGCCCGGGTTGGCAACTCATGGCGCCCCAGGGCCCGCGCCCGTGCCTGCGCGTGGTGCCCTGCCACGCCGCGGGCGGCGCGCGCAGCGCGGCGGCCTGGGCCGCCCGCAGCGGCGCGGCCGTCCTGCTGCTGGTGGGAGCGCCGATCACCGACCCGCGCCACAGTCCACGGGCCGAGGTCTGGATCGGTGGCCACTTCCGCGCCGACCTCGCCGCCCCCGCCCCCGACGAGTCGCCGGCCGGATGGACACCCCTGCCGCACAACACCGGTGCGGCCGCCACCGCGCTGTTTGTGCAGGAACTGCTGTCGGGCGTGCGCCCGACGCCGCAGCCACTGCGCCAGCTGGCGTGGCTGGTCGAGCGCGCAGCCATGGCCACTGTCACGACGACCGATGCCAACACACCGGTTTCCTGCCTATAATCGCAGGCTTTGCCGGATTCCGGCGAGCCCTGTCGGGTGGCGGTTTGCGCCGTGTCACCTTCCCGATCCTTCACGCATCATCCGATTGCGAACACCCGGGCCTTTGCGAGAGCAGCCCCGCAACCCATGACCACGATCCGCGTCAAAGAGAACGAACCTTTCGATGTCGCCCTGCGCCGTTTCAAGCGCACCATCGAGAAGATCGGCCTGCTGACCGAGCTGCGCGCCCGCGAGTTCTACGAAAAGCCGACGTCCGAGCGCAAGCGCAAGAAGGCGGCCGCCGTGAAGCGCCACTTCAAGCGCGTGCGCAGCATGCAGCTGCCCAAGAAGATGTACTGATGCCGCTGCCGGCTCACGCCGGCACCGGTGTCGATACCGAGCCAAGCCCGCGCGGAGCATCCGTGGCGGGCTTGTCTCGTTGGACAACCTCGAAGAACCCACCGACATGAGCACGCCGAAGGATCGCATCCAGGACGACATGAAAACCGCCATGCGCGCCAAGGACGCCGACCGCCTGTCGACGATCCGCATGCTGCTGGCCGCGATGAAGCAGCGCGAGGTCGACGAGCGCATCGTGCTCGACGACGCTGCGGTCATCGGTATCGTCGACAAGCTGATCAAGCAACGCCGCGACAGCATCGCCGCCTTCGAGCAGGCCGCACGGGCCGATCTGGTGGCCAAGGAGGCCGCCGAGGTGGCCGTGCTGCAGGCCTACCTGCCGGCGCGCCTGTCGGCCGATGAGGTCGCTGCGGCCGTGGCCGCGCTGGTGGCCGAACTCGGCGCCAGCGGCCCGGGCGACATGGGCCGCGTGATGGCCGCAGCCAAGGCCCGCCTGGCCGGCAACGCCGAGATGGCGCAGGTCTCGGCGGCCGTCAAAGCCGCACTGAGCCGCTGAGGCACGGGCGCGAGAAAGCACCACCATGAGCGCCACGCCCCATCTCAGTGCAGCCAGCCTGCGCGCCATCGCTGCCGATGTGTGCGTGGCCGGGCAACTCAGCCCGGTGGCCATGGCCGAAGCCGCCGCCGCCGGCTTCAGGAGCGTCGTCAACAACCGCCCCGATGACGAACACGGCCCGGGGCAACCCCGCAGTGCGGACATCGAAACCGCCGCCCGTGCGGCCGGCCTCGAGTACCGGCACTTGCCGGTCGATGGCGGCTGGCAGTCGCCGGAAGAGATTGCTGCCTTCGCCGTGTTGCTGGCCGAGCTGCCACGCCCCTTGCTCGCCTTCTGCCGCTCGGGCGCCCGCTCGACCCGGCTGTACGCCGCCGCCCAGGCGCGCTAACGGCATTACGCGGCCCGCCCCGGGGTACCCGTTCAGCGGGTTTTCAGGGCTGGCCCCGCATCGCCTGCGTTCCAGAATCACCGATCCTGCGCCGTGCGGCGCGCAGGACAGGTATCACTCATAGAGACGGAGACGCAAGCGTGGGCGGACTGCTGAAGATCTCGGGGCTCGTCGACACACTCAACGAGTGGGTCGGCAAACTCATCATGTGGTTGATCCTGGCCGCGGTGCTCATCAGCACCGGCAACGCGGTCATGCGCAAGGCCTTCGACATCGGCTCGAACGCCTACCTCGAAATCCAGTGGTACCTGTTTGCCGCCGTGTTCATGCTGGGCTCGGGCTACGTGTTCCTGAAGAACGCCCACGTGCGCATCGACTTCATCAGCACGAAGCTGAGCAAGCGCACCAACACCATCATCGACATCCTGGGCATCGTGCTGTTCACGATTCCGCTGGCCTTCATCCTGATCAAGCTGTCCTGGCCGGTGTTCGAGCGCGCCTGGACCTCGGGCGAGATGAGCCAGAACGCTGGCGGGCTGATCCGCTGGCCGGTGTATCTGCTCATTCCGCTGGGCTTTACCTTGCTGGCGCTGCAGGCAGCCTCTGAACTGATCAAGCGCGTGGCCTTCCTCACCGGCCACCGCGCCGAGCCGTTCAGCGTCGAGCAGGAGAAGAGCGACGAGGAACTGCTGGCCGAAGAACTCGCAGCCAAGGCCGGCATCGATGTGCCGAACGGGGAACGCATGCCGCTGAACGCACACGATCAAGCCGCGGCCGGCCGCGATGGGAAGGCCTGAACCATGACCGCCTTCATCGCCCAGAACTTTGTCCCGCTGATGTTTGCGGGCCTGCTGTGCTTCCTTCTCACCGGCATCCCGGTGGCCTTCGGCCTGGCGGCCACGGGGCTGCTGTTCGGCTTTGTCGGCATGGAGATCGGCCTCTTCGACACCAACCTCTTCGGCGCCCTGCCCTTGCGCGTGTTCGGCATCATGCAGAACGACACGCTGCTGGCGATCCCGTTCTTCACGCTGATGGGCATCATCCTCGAGCGATCCGGCATGGCCGAGGATCTGCTCGAGACCGTGGGCCAGGTGTTCGGCCCGCTGCGCGGCGGCCTCGCGGTCGCGGTGGTGCTGGTGGGCGCGCTGCTCGCGGCGACCACCGGCGTGGTGGCGGCGGCCGTCATCTCGATGGGCCTGATCTCGCTGCCCATCATGCTGCGCTACGGCTACAACCGCACCATCGCCACTGGCGTCATCACCGCCAGCGGCACGTTGGCGCAGGCGATACCGCCGTCGCTGGTGCTCATCGTGCTGGCCGACCAATTGGGCCGTTCGGTCGGTGACATGTACGCCGGCGCGCTGATCCCCGGCCTCATGCTGGTGGGCCTGTACCTGCTGTTCATCATGGCGGTGGCCTTCATCAAGCCCAAGTGGGTGCCGGCCCTGCCGGCGGAGGCGCGCATCTATCGCGAGAGCACCGGCGCCTCGGGCCACTACTCGCTGCTGGCATTGCTGGTGGTGTGCGCGGTGGCCGGCTGGGCCTGGAGTCAGGTGCACGAGCAGATGATCAACGGCTGGATCGGCCGCACCACGCCGGCGCCGGGCGACGAGACGCTGATCATGTCGCTGACGATCTCGTCCTTCCTGGCGCTGGCGCTGGCGTTGGCCAACCGGGTGCTGCGCTTCGGGCTGCTGTCGAAGCTGGCCGAGCAGGTCACCTTCGTGCTGATCCCGCCGCTGGTGCTGATCTTCCTGGTGCTCGGCACCATCTTCCTCGGCGTGGCCACGCCCACCGAGGGCGGCGCGATGGGCGCCGTGGGCGCGCTGATCATGGCCGTGGCGCGCCGGCGGCTGGACTTCAAGACGTTGAAGCAGGCGCTCGACAGCACGGCCAAGCTGAGCGTCTTCGTGATGTTCATCCTGATCGGCTCGACCGTCTTCAGCTTCACGTTCAACGCCGCCGACGGCCACTTCTGGGTCGAGCACCTGTTCGACAAGCTGCCCGGCGGCCAGCTCGGCTTCCTGCTGGTGGTGAACGTGCTGGTGTTCATCCTCGGCATGTTCATTGACTTCTTCGAGATCGCCTTCATCGTGGTGCCCATCCTGGCGCCCGTGGCCGACAAGATGGGCATCGACCTCATCTGGTTCGGCGTCATCCTGGCGATGAACCTGCAGACCTCGTTCCTGACACCGCCCTTCGGCTTTGCTCTCTTCTACCTGCGCAGCGTCGCGGCCAAGAAGGACTACAACGACCGCGTCACCGGAGAGCGCATCCCGGCGGTCACGACAGCGCAGATCTACAAGGGCTCGATCGCGTTCATCATCCTGCAGCTCATCATGGTGGCCACGGTGATCGCCTACCCCGAACTGGTGTCGGGTGGCATAGCCAAGACCGAAGTGATCGACGCCGAGAAAGCGCTGGAAGACGCGGCGCCGCCGCCGATGGAGGAGTCTGCCGACCCCGCGGCCGACGCGGCCAGCGAGCCGGGCGAAGGCGAGGCCGCCGAGCAGGACCCGGCCAAGATGCTCGAGGAAGAGATGAAGAAGGACGCCGCGGCGGGCAAGAAGCCCTGAGCGGCGAGCCGGGGCTACGAGACGACCCCGGCTGCCACCCGATGAAAAAAAGGGCCCCGCAGTGCGGGGCCCCTTTTCGTTGTGACCTGGCGCCGCTGAGAGCGGCGCTCGGGCCTCAGAGCTTGGCGCTCTGCATGAACCCGTCGAAGCGGGCCTCGGTGAAGCGGAACCACTGGTTGGCTTCGCGGCGGAAGTTGCTGTAGTCGTCGTAGATCTTCTTCCACGCCGGGTTCGACGCGCTCAGCTCGCTGTACAGCGCCATGGCTTCCTTGAACGCCGCATCCATGATGGGCTTGGGCATGGCCACCAGCTTGGTCTTGTTGCCCAGCAGCTGCTTCAGCGCGGTCGGGTTGCGGTAGTCGTACTTGGCCTGCATCTCGGTGTGGGCGTAAGCCGCCGCGCTTTCGATGATGGCCTTGTACTCGGCGCTCAGGCCGTCGAAGGCCTTCTGGTTGACGTACAGGTCGAGCTGCGGGCCACCTTCCCACCAACCGGGGTAGTGGTAGAACGGGGCGACCTTGAAGAACCCAAGCTTCTGGTCGTCGTACGGGCCCACCCACTCGGCGGCGTCGATCGTGCCCTTTTCCAGCGCCTGGTAGATCTCGCCGCCAGGGATGTTCTGCGACACAGCACCCAGGCGCCCTGTCACCTTGCCGGCGAAGCCACCGACGCGGAACTTCAGGCCCTT
>JAIYDH010000382.1 GCA_027487585.1 Rubrivivax sp. | reverse complement strand
TGGGCCATGCCGCTGATCTTCGGCTTCATGTTCTTCTTCTTCCCGGCCGGCCTGGTGCTGTACTGGCTGACGAACAACATCCTGTCGATCGCGCAGCAGTGGTACATCAACAAGCAGCTGGGGGTGGCTTGACGGGTTTGCCGTGATGTACGCACGGCCCGGGCACCAGGCTTCCCCCTCCCTGGGGTTGAGCTCACCCGGCGCCGAGCCGAACATACGTGCATGCGGGTGACTCGGCCCTAACGGGGTTGACTCAGGAGGCCTGATCCGGTTGTCGCTGCCGGGTCGCTCCACCCGCGCCATTCCTCGGCGGCCGCGTTCTTGCACAAGCATGCACGCGGCCACAATGCCGCCGCCATGCGCACGGCCCACACCCACCCCGGCGACCCCATCGTCGCCATCGCCACCGCCCCCGGGCGCGGCGCGGTGGGCATCGTGCGCGCCTCGGGTCGCCAGCTCGCGCCTTTGATCCAGGCCGTGTGCGGCCGTGCCGAGCTGCCGCCGCGGCAGGCTGTGCTGCTGCCTTTCCTGGCCTCGAACGGCGAGCCGCTGGACCGCGGCCTGGCGCTGCACTTTCCCGCGCCGCACAGCTACACCGGCGAAGACGTGCTCGAGCTGCAGGCCCATGGCGGCCCGGTGCTGCTGCAACTTCTGCTGGCGCGCTGCCTCGAGGCCATGCCGGGCCTGCGCCTGGCCGAGCCGGGCGAGTTCACCGAGCGCGCCTTCCTCAACGACAAGCTCGATCTGGCGCAGGCCGAGGCCGTGGCCGACCTCATCGAGGCCAGCACCGAGGCCGCGGCGCGATCAGCTGCGCGCTCGATGGCCGGGGCCTTCAGCCACGAGGTCACGGCGCTGGCGGCGCGCATCGTCGAGCTGCGCACGCTGGTCGAGGCCACGCTGGACTTTCCCGAGGAGGAGATCGACTTCCTCGAGAAAGCGCGCGCCCGCGAGCGGCTCGATGCCATCGAGGCCGCCATCGTCGGCGCGCTCGGCCGCGCGCGCCAGGGCGCCTTGCTGCGCGAAGGCCTGCGCGTGGTGCTGGCGGGCCAGCCCAATGTCGGCAAGAGCAGCCTGCTCAATGCGCTGGCCGGCGCCGAATTGGCCATCGTCACGCCCATCCCCGGCACCACGCGCGACCGTGTGGCCGAGACCATCCAGATCGACGGCGTGCCACTGCACATCACCGACACCGCCGGCCTGCGCCTGCCGCACGAGGCGACCGACGAGGTGGAGCGCATCGGCATCGCGCGCAGCTGGGAGGCCATCGCCGGCGCCGACGTGCTGCTGTTTCTGCGCGACCTGTCGCGTGCCGGCGAGCCGGCCTACGACGCGGCCGATGCCGAGATCGCGGGCCTGCTGCCGGCGGCCACGCCGCGCATCGAGGTCTGGAACAAGGCCGACACGGTGGTGGCCGATGAGGGCGCCGCCAGGCCCACCGGCGCGCTGGCGCTGTCGGCCAAGACGGGCGCCGGCCTCGAGGCCCTGCGCCAGGCCCTGCTGCAGCGCGCCGGCTGGCAGGCCGCACCCGAGGGCGTGTTCATCGCCCGCAGCCGCCACGTCGAGGCCTTGCGCCGCACCCTCGAGCACCTGCGCGCCGCCCAAGCCCACGCGGCGGTGCGCGACGCGGCACTCGACCTGCTGGCCGAAGAGCTGCGCCTGGCGCACCGTGCGCTGGCGTCGATCACCGGCGAGTTCGGCGCCGAAGACCTGCTGGGGGAGATCTTCGGGCGGTTCTGCATTGGCAAGTGAGCACGCCCCGCCAGGCATCAAGCCCTCGCAGGGCGTGAAGCTGCCTGAGCCTCACTCGGCAGTGACCACGCTCAATTGATGACGCGCTGCACCGCAGCCGGCCGCGGCGGTGCGGCGTCAGCCAGCGTGAAGGCCGCCTGCACGGCGCAAACGGCGGCGGCGGCGGCGGCCTCGCTGGCGGCGTGAACCCGGGCCAGCGGCTCGCCCAGGCCGACCGCGCTGCACCGGGGGCGCAGGTGCGAAAGGCCGACGCGCGGGTCGACCGTGTCGCCGGGCCGCAACCGGCCGCCGCCCAGCGCCACCACGGCCAAGCCGAGCGCGCGGGTGTCCATGGCGGCCACGATGCCTGCGCGCGGCGCCGGCACGGGCCGCTGCACGGGTGCGGCGGGCAGCTGCGCATCGGCCAGCACGTCGGCCGGGCCGCCCAGCGCACGCACCATGCGCGCGAAGTGTTCGGCCGCGCGGCCGCTGGCCAGGCTGTGATGCAGCATCGCCAGCGCCGCGGGCTCGTCGTGTGCCAGGCCGGCCAGCACCAGCAGTTGCGCGCCCAGTGCCAGCGTCACGGCGCGCTGCACGGGCTCGGTGTCGCGGCCGGCGCCGCCGGCGCGGCCGGTGAGGAAATCGAGCGCCTCCTGCACCTCGAGCGCGTTGCCGGCGGTGTGGCCGAGCACGGCGTCCTGGTCGGTGATCAGCGCGCGCGTCGGCAGGCCGGCGGCGTGGCCGACGCGCACCAGGCTCTGGGCCAGCGCGAGCGCGGCCTCGGGCGTGGGTGCAAAGGCGCCGGCACCGCATTTCACGTCGAGCACCAGCGCATCGAGGCCGGCCGCGAGCTTCTTGCTCAGGATGCTGGCGGTGATGAGCGGCACGCTCTCCACCGTGGCCGTCACGTCGCGCAGCGCATACAGGCGCCGGTCGGCTGGCGCCAGCGTGGGGCCGGCGCTGACGATGGCGCAGCCGGCCGCGTGCAGCACCCGCGCGAACTCGGCGGGCTCGACCTGCACGCGGTAGCCGGGCAGCGCCTCGAGCTTGTCGAGCGTGCCGCCGGTGTGGCCGAGGCCGCGGCCGCTGATCATCGGCACCACGGCGCCGCAGGCGGCCAGCATGGGCGCCAGCATCAGGCTGAGCTTGTCGCCGACGCCGCCGGTGCTGTGCTTGTCGATGGCGGGTTTGCCAAAGGCCTCGGCCTGCCAGCGCAGCACCTGGCCGGAGTGCGTCATGGCGTGCGTGAGCGCGGTGGTTTCGCGCTCGTCCATGCCGCGCCAGACGATGGCCATGGCCAGGGCCGCGGCCTGCGCGTCGGACCAGCCGCCGTCGACCAGGCCTTGCACGAAGCCGTCGATGTCGGCGTCGCTCAGCGCGGCGCCGTCGCGTTTGCGGCGGATGATCTCGGCGGGTGGGGGCATGGTGGTGCTCGGGGCTTCGACAGGCTCAGCCCGATCTTCCCCCACCCGTTCGCCCTGAGCCTGTCGAAGGGCCCTCACCCCCCCCCGTTCGTCCTGAGCTTGTCGAAGGGCATGGCGGTGGGTCTGGGCTTCGACAGGCTCAGCCCGAACGGAGTTGAGGCTCAGCCCAAACGGATGTGAGACCCAGCCTGAACGGAGGTGTGGCTCGGCCCGAAAGGAGGTGCCCAGAGCCCCCAACGGAGGTTCAGTCATTGACGATCACAACGCGCTCGTCGGCGCTCGGGCTCGGCGTGGTCTTGAGAAAGCTCACCAGCGCGTCGATGTCGAGCTCGCCGCCCAGGCGCTCGCGGCCCTGGCGCAGCAGGCTCAGGCCGTCTCCACCGTCGGCCATGAAGCTGTTGACGGTGAAGCGGATGGCGGCTGCCGGGTCCACCGGCTGGCCGTCGATGCGCAGGTCCTGCACGCGCTGGCCGTAGGGCGCCTTGGCGATCCAGCGGTAGCTGAGCGATTTCGACGGCAGCAGGAAACTCGGGCTCGTGCGGCCGGCGCGCTGCTGGTCCTCGAGCATCTGCTTGATCTCGGCGCCGGTGAGCGTCATCACCACCAGGTTGTTGCCGAAGGGCTGCATCGTGAACACGTCGCCGAAGGTCACCTCGCAAGGCGGGGTGCCGCGGCAGGCCAGCGGGGCGCGCACGCCGCCGGGGTTCATCAGCGCGAAGCGGGCGCCGCCACGTTCGGGTGCCCGTGTGGCGGCGTGCTGCGAGTCGGCGATCAGCCGTCCAGCGCTGAAGTTGCCGCGGTTGGCCCCGGTCTCGAAGCTGCCACCGATGCGGCCCACCACGCGGTCGGCCAGCGGCCGGGCCTTCTCGGCGTAGGCGGCGACGCGCTGCGCCAGGTCGGCATCGGGCACGGCGGCGCGCAGCGCGGCGGCGTAGGGCGCCGGCTCTTGTCCGATGATCAACTCGCGGTGCGCGGCCTCGGTGCGGGCGTTGAACACCGGCAGGTTGCGGAACAGCGTCTTGCCGCGGTCGACGTCGCCGGTGGCCGGATCGAGCACGAGGTCGAGCACGCTGACGCCACGGCCGAAGCTCAGCGCCTGCATCACCGGCCGGCCGCCCACGTTGCAGCTGTAGCCCTGGTGCGTGTGCGCCGACAACACCACGTCCACCGCGGGGGCCAGGCGCTTTTCGATCTCGAAGATGTCGCCGCGGCGGTTGGGGCAGGTGTTGCTGTTCCACTCCATCTGCGCAGCGTCAAGGAAGCCGCCCTCGTGGATGGTGGCGATGATGGCCTGCACGCCCTGCGCCTGCAGCCTCGCGGCCTCGGCGTTGATGGCGTCGGCCTCGTCGGTGAAGCGCAGCCCCGCCACGCCCGAGGGCACGACGATGCTCGGCGTATCGCGCGTGACAGCGCCGATGAAGCCGACCTTGATGCCGCCGTAGTTCTTCACGACCGAGGGCGCCAGCAGCGGCGAACCGTCGGCCTTCAGCACGTTGGCAACCACCGAAGGGAACTTCGCACCCTCGTGCCGGCCCAGCGCGCAGGACATCGCCGTGTCGCCCGGCCGCGGCGTGCGGCAGCCGCCGCCGAGCACGCGCTGCAGTTCGGCGGCGCCGGCGTCGAACTCGTGGTTACCCACGGTGGCCACATCGACGCCGATGCGGTTCATCACGTCGATGGTGGCCTCGTGGAAGAAGATGGCGCTGATCAGCGGCGTGCCGCCGATGGCGTCGCCGCTGCTCACCACCACGCTGTGCGCCGCGCCGCGCCGCAGCTCCTTCACCAGGCCGGCGAGCTCGGCCGTGCCGCCGACGTTCACGCGCAGCGGCGGCGCCGGGTTCGCGGCCGTGCTGGCCGGGTTGGGGTGCGGCAGGTTCAGCGCCGCGGTCTGCAGGTGGCCGTGGAGGTCGTTGAAGGCCACCACGCGCAGCGTGACGGGCTCCTTCGGTGCGGGCGCGGAGGCGCAGCCGGCCAGCAGCGCGGCGGTGGCGGCCAGAGTGATGGCAGAGTGGCGGATCAGGTTCATGGCGGACTCGTTCAGTAGGTCGTGCCCGGGTTGGGCCGGTGCGTGCCCGCGAGCACGGCTTCGATGTCGGACAGCAAGCCGCTGGCGCCGATGCGGAAGTGGTGCGGGTTCACGGCGTCGGCGCCCAGGGCCTGCGCCGTGAGGCCGATGTACAGCGCGGCGTCGGCCACGGTGCGGATGCCGCCGGCGGGCTTGAAGCCGACACGGCTGCGGGCCGCCGCGTCACCCGCGATGGCCGCCAGCAGCCGCCCGGCCGCAGCCGGCGTGGCGCTCACGGGTTTCTTGCCGGTGCTGGTCTTCAGGAAGTCGGCCCCGGCGTCGAGCGCCATGCGGCAGGCGGTGTCGATGGTGGCGGCATCGGCCATCTCGCCGGTTTCGAGGATCACCTTCAGCACGAGGCCGTCGCAGGCGCGGCGCACGGCGGCCAGCAGCGCGGGCGCGGCTGAATGGGGAAAGCGCAGGTCGCGGTAGGGCAGCACCACATCGACCTCCTGCGCGCCGGCGTCGACGATGGCGCGCGTGTCGCGCACGGCGCGCTCGATGTCGCTGCTGCCGTCGGGGAAGTTGGCCACCGCGGCCACGGCGATGTGTGCCGGCAGCCGTGCGCGCGCAAAGGCCGCCAGGCGCGGCCAGACGCACACCGCGGCCGTGGCGCCGCGGCCCGGTGCGCCGATGGCCTTGGCGCACAGCGCCTCGATCTCGGCTTCGCCGCCGGCCACGTCGTGGCCGTCGGCCAGGCTGGTGAGGTCGAGGCAGGCCAGTGCCGTGCGGGCGGTGGCATCGAGGGCACTCAGCTGTGGCGTCATGCGGTGATCTCCAGGCCCTGCACCACGGCCACCAGCAACTGCACCGCACGTTCACTCGCGGCTTGCGCGGTAGCCATCGTGTGGCCGTGGCTGAGCGTCTCGCTGCTCAGGCCGGCGGCCATGTTCGTCATCATCGACAGCGCCAGCACACGCAGGCCGGCGTGGCGCGCGAGGATGGTCTCGGGCACCGTGCTCATGCCCACGGCCTGCGCGCCGAAGGCCTTGAGCATGCGGATCTCGGCCGGCGTCTCGAACTGCGGCCCCAGCACCCAGGCGTACACGCCATGGGGCATCGCCTGCCCGGTGGCCGCCACGGCCGCGGCCTGGGCCTGCGCACGCAAGCTGGGGCAGTAGGCCGCGCCCATGTCGACGAAGCGGCTGTCGCCCTTCTCGCCCACCAGCGGGCTCATCTGCACGACGTTGAGGTGGTCCTCGATCAGCATCACGCTGCCTGGCGGCAGGGTGGCGTCCAGGCTGCCGGCGGCGTTGGTCTGCACCAGCACCTGCACGCCCAGGGCCGCCAGCGTGCGGATGACGCCCTTCATGCCGTCGGCCGCGCCGGTTTCGTAGCTGTGCTTGCGGCCGGCCAGCAGGATCACCTCCTGCGTACCCAGCCGCCCGGCCTTGAGCACGCCCGCATGGCCGCCAATGGCCAGCACCGGGAAGGCGGGCAGGTCTGAATAGGGCACGGACACGGCGTCCTGCACCTGCTCGGCCAGCGGCCCCCAGCCGCTGCCCAGCAGCACGGCGATGAGCGGTTGGCGTGGGCCCAGGCGCTGGCGCAGCAGCGCGGCGCTGGCGCTGACGAGGTCGTCGAGGTTCATGCGGGATGGGTTCCGGGTTCGGTGAGGGCGCGCAGCAGCCGCTCGGGCTCGTCAACGCCTAGGAAGAGTTCATGCACCTCGCGCTCGCCCGTCAGCGCGGCCAGCCGCCGACGCGCGGCCACAGCGGCCATCTGCCGCAGCACCAGCGTAGCCGTGGCGAAGCTGGCGCGGGGGTGTTGGCGGAGCAGCGCGGGCGGGTTCATGGGCGTGCCAGGTGGGCCGGCCCGAAGCTGCACGGCAAGAGTTGCCCCAGTGTGAAACTGGCGACGAGCGTGTGCGCATCGGCCACGTAGATGGGGCAGTCGTCGGCGGCGAACTCGCGGATCTTCTGCCGGCAGCCGCCGCAGGGCGTGACCGGCTCGGCCGCCACTGCACACACCGCCACCGCCAGCACGCGCCGACCGCCCGCGGCCACGAGCGCTGCGAGGGCCGAGGTTTCGGCGCACCAGCCTTGCGGGTAGGCGGCGTTTTCGACATTGCAGCCGGCGTGGATGCGGCCTTGCTCATCCAGCACCGCGGCACCCACCGCGAAGCGCGAGTACGGCGCGTAGGCTAGCGCCCGCGCGGCGCGGGCGGCGGCGATCAGCGCCTCTTGCGCATCCAGCGCGGCGGCTGGGTTCGTCACCTCGGCCCCTGCGCCGCCGCGCGCGCGCGGCGGTACTCGTCGTAGCTGGCGGCCGTGCTGCCCAGGCAGCGCTGGCGCTCGGCGGCGTCGGGCAGCTTGCGGCACTCTTGCTGCTGCCAGCCTTGCACGGTCTGGTAGACGGCGCGGCTGCTGCACGCGGCCAGGCTTGCCGCCGACAGCACCAGGGCGAGGATGGCAGCTGTCTGCACAGACGGTTTGCAGGTGCTCATGGCCCGATTGTCTCTGTTGCCGCTGCCTGTCATCGGAGTCGTGCTGCATGCGCTGTCCATCGATCCCGATGACGATCACGTCAGCACGGTGGCCGTCGCCGGCCAGGCCGATCGCGTCGCCTCAGGTGACAAGCAGCGACGCCCTGGTGTGACGGTGACGTTCGAGGCCCGACGGTATGGCCCAGACTGTCGATGTGTGCGCAAAATGCACACCCGTGCAGACGGATGAGGAATGACATGAGAAAGATGTGGTCGTGTTCGGTGGTGGGTCTCGTTCTGGCGACGCTGTGTGCGCTGGCGACGGCACAGACGGCGCAGCGTTCAGTAGCGGTCATCTCTGAGTTAGGGCGTGAGATCAGGGTTATCTACTACGAGCCTCAAACGGGTAGCCGTACGGCGAACAACCGAGTCGACAGACTTGCTACTTCCACGCGAGCCTTTGATCGAACAGCGCTCGTTGCCGCCCAGCGGGCCATCGTCAAGGCAGACCCGGCCGCCAAAGTCTTGCTGGTGGCGCCCTTGGACGTTGACGTCTTCGACCCGCTCCAGAGCGCGGTTGTGGGGACTTCGGTGACCATTCCGGCGGACATTGCCGGTGATCTCAAGGCCCAAGGCCAAACCCATTTGCTTCTGTTCACCCGCCACCGCGCCAACATCCTGGCCAAGTCTTTTGGCGGTAGCAACCTGGCAACCGGTCAGGCCGACGGACTGGGCTTCTACGTCGATCGCACCGAGATGATCCGCAACGTCAGCAAAGGTCAGACCGATGTCGGGTTCTATGCGCCCTTCGTTCATGCCCGGGCGACGCTCATCGAACTGGCCAGCGCCAGGGTCGTCAGCAGCGTGACGATGGTCTTCGCCGACGCCATTCCCGTGGCAGGGACGAGCTTTGGCACCGATGACCAACTCAGGATCCTGGGCAAGATGCTCTCGGATCAGGTTGAGGCAAGCGTTCCTGCGCTGCTTGCGCCCAGATAGGCGGTCTTGGGGCAGGGCGTGGCCGATGGCCTCATCGCGCAGCTTGCAATTGAAGATGGCCACCTCTCCGCCGCCCCAGGTCAAGATCTGCTGCATCGCCGACGAGGCCGAGGCGCGCCTGGCTGTCACCCATGGCGCGGCCGCCATCGGTCTGGTGTCGGCCATGCCCAGCGGCCCGGGCGTGATCGACGACGCCACGGTGGCGCGCGTGGCCGCCGCCTTGCGCGGCGAGCCGGTGCGCAGCTTCCTGCTCACGGCCCGCACCACCGCTGACGGCATCGCCGCGCAACACGCTGCCGCCGGCACGACGACGCTGCAGCTCGTCGACCACGTGCCGCTGCCGGAGCTTCAACGCCTGCGCACGCTCGTGCCGGGCGTGGAGCTGGTGCAGGTGGTGCACGTCACTGGCGCGGCTGCGCTGGCCGAGGCACTGGCCGTGGCGCCCTTCGTCGACGCACTGCTGCTCGACAGCGGCAACCCGCAGGCCGCCGTCAAGCAGCTCGGCGGCACCGGCCGCACACACGACTGGGCGCTGGCCCGCCGCATCCGCGACGCCGTGTTCCCGCTGCCGCTGTGGCTGGCCGGTGGCCTGCGTGTGCACAACGTGGCCGCGGCCATCGCCACCGTGCAGCCACACGGGCTGGACCTGTGCACCGGCGTGCGCCTGGGCGGCCGGCTGCATGCCCCCACGCTGGCGGCGTTCATGGCCGCCGTGTCAGCCTAGGGGCATGGACTCCCTCTCCCAAGCCGCGCTCGGCGCGGCCGTCGCCGTGGCCGTGATGCAGCGGCGCACCGCCCTCTGGAAGGCTGCCGCCTTTGGCGCCGTGGCCGGCACGCTGCCCGACCTGGACGTGTTCATCGACCACGGCGACCCCATCCTCAACATGGTGCTGCACCGGGCCGAAACACACGCGCTGTTCTGGCTCACCTTGTTCTCGTTGCCGCTGGGCTGGGCGATGGCGGCGCTGGCCCGGGAACGCCCCCAGTGGCGCCGCTGGGGGCTGGCCTCGTGGGCGGCGCTCATCACGCACCCGCTGCTAGACGCCTTCACGGTGTATGGCACGCAGCTGTTCCTGCCCTTCAACAACGAGCCCGTGGGCCTGGGCAGCATGTTCATCATCGACCCCGCCTACACGCTGCCGCTGCTGCTGGGCGTGCTGGCCGCACTGGCCTTCGCGCGGCGCGCGGCGGCGCTCAAGATCAATGCCGCCGGCCTGGTGCTCAGCACCGCCTACCTGGGCTGGAGCGCGCTGGCGCAGGCCCACGTGGCCGACGTGGCGCGCGAGTCGCTCGCCGCGCAGGGAATCAAGGCCGACCGGCTGCTGATCACGCCCACGCCCTTCAACACCGTGCTGTGGCGCGTGGTGGCGGTCGACGAGGCCGGCAGTGCCTACCGCGAAGGCTTCTACTCGCTGCTCGACGTGCCCGCCGCGCCCGCCGAACGCATCCACTTCGACCGCTTCGAGCGCGGCAACGCGCTGGCGGCGGAGCTCGGCAGCAGCGAGGGCGTGCGGCGCATCCAGGCTTTCAGCGGCGGCCTCTGGGCCGTGAGCGAGCAGGGCGGCCGTGTCCGCATCAGCGACCTGCGCATGGGCCAGGAGCCCACCTACGTGTTCGCGTTCGAGGTCGCCACGCGGCACAGCGCACCGGTGGCGCTGTCGCCGACCGAGCATGTGGGCCGCCGGGCCGACCCCGAGCGTGCGCTGCCCTGGATCTGGCGCCGCCTGCAGGGCGAGCCGCTGCCGCCGCCGCGCTGAAGACCGCCGCCCGTCCGCCTCGGGGCGCGCTTCGTCGCTCGGGGATGGGCCGCCCGCAGGCAGTGGCTAGCATCACCGACTTTCCGATGCACGAGGTGATGACATGACCCAACCCGACACGCAGCGCCGCACGCTGCTCGTTTCCGCCGGCCTGGCCGGCAGCCTGCCGGCGTCGCTGCTGTTCACGCGCCACGCGCTGGCGCAGGCCGCGGCCACCACCTCGTCGCAGCCGCCCGGCCTGCCCGTGGCCGCCGTGCGCAACGTGCGCGAAACCTTCTTCGGCACGCCCGTCGACGACCCCTACCGCTACTTCGAAGACGCCAAGGCCGCCGACGTGGCGCCGTGGATGAAGGCGCACAGCGACCACGCCCACGCCACGCTCAAGCGCATCGGCGGCCGCGCGGCACTGCGCAAGAAGCTCGAGGAGATCGACTCCAGCGCCTCGGCCCGCGTGACGGAGGTGCAGCGACGCACGGGCGAGCTGTTCTTCTACCAGCGCCGCGGCGCCACCGAAGACCAGTTCAAGCTCTGCGTACGCCAAGGCCTGCAAGGCACCGAGCGCGTGCTGTTCGACCCCGAAGAGCTGAAGAAGAAGACTGGCACGCCGCACGCCATCAACTGGTACTCGGCCTCGCCCGATGGCAGCAAGGTGGCGCTGGGCGTGTCGGCCGGCGGCAGCGAAGAAGCCGCGATGCGTGTGCTCGATGTCAAGACCGGCCGGCAGCTCGGCCCCGTCATCGAGCGCGCCTTGTTCGGCGGCATCAGCTGGTCGCGCGACGGGCGGGACGTCTACTTCCACCGCATGCAGGCGCTGAAGAAGGGCGCGCCGGCCACCGACAAGTACCAGCGCAGCACCGCCTGCGTCATGCCGGCGGGCGGGCCTGAGGCCCGCATCAAGGTGCTGCTGCGCGCCGGCGACAAAGGCGGCGTCGAGATCCCCGCCACCGAGTTCCCGTTCATCGAGATCCTGCCCGACGGCCGCGCCATCGCCACCGTCTTTGACGGCGTGTCGCCGGAGTTCTCGGCCTGGCACAGCACCGAGGCCGCGTTGAAGGCCGGCCGGCCGGCCTGGAAGAAGCTGTTCTCGAAGGCCGATGCCATCACCTCGATGGCGGTGATGGGCGACCGGCTCTTCGCCACCACGCACCGCGGCGCGCCGCGCTACAAGCTCATCGGCGGCCCGCTCACCGGCTTCGACCCGGCCACCGCGCCCACGCAGGTGGCCGAAAGCAGCCGTGTGCTGGGCACCCTGGCTGCCGCTGCCGACGCGGTGTACTTCGACGTGCGCGACGGCAACGTCAAGAAGCTGTTCAAGCTGGCACCCACGCCGGGCGCGCAGCCGCAGGAAGTGACGCTGCCGGTGCTGGGCTCGTTCAGCCTCGCCGGGGTCGAGCCCAGCTTGCCGGGGGTGCTGATGGACCTGCAGAGCTGGACGCGCGCACGCCAGATCTTCAGCGTCGCCGCCGACGGCACGACGGCCAACACCGGTCTGCAGCCGGCCGGGCCGCTCGATGCGCCGGCCAACGTCACCGCCACCGAGGTGATGGTGAAGAGCCATGACGGCGTGATGGTGCCGATGAGCATCATCCATCGCACCGGCACCAAGCTCGATGGCGCCAACCCGACCATCCTGTACGGCTATGCCAGCTACGGCATCACCGAAGAGCCCTTCTTCAGCCCCAGCCGCCTGGCCTGGATGGACGCCGGCGGCGTGTTTGCCGTGGCCAACCCACGCGGCAGCGCGGTGTTCGGCAAGGACTGGCACCTCGCCGGCAAGCAGACCACCAAGCCCAACACCTGGAAGGACTTCATCGCCTGCGCCGAGTACCTGGTGGCACAGAAGTGGACGCGCTCATCACGCCTGGCCATCTGGGGCGGCAGCGCCGGCGGCATCCTCGTGGGCATGGCGATGTGCGAGCGGCCCGACCTGTTCGCCGTCGTGATGCCCGCCGTGGGCTGCATGGACCTGGTGCGCGCCGAGACCACGCCCAATGGCATCCCGAATATCCCCGAGTTTGGCAGCCGCAAGACCGAGCCGGGCTTCCGCGCGCTGCTGGCGATGAGCAGCTACCACCAGATCAAGGACGGCGTGAAGTACCCCGCCGTGCTGTTCACGCACGGCGTCAACGACCCGCGCGTAGAGGTCTGGAACACCACCAAAGCGGCGGCGCGCCTGATGGCCGCCAGCACCAGCGGCAAGCCGGTGCTGGTGCGGCTGGACTACGAGGCCGGCCACGGCATCGGCGACACCAAGGCGCAGGTGCTCGACGAGCGGGCCGACACCTTTGC
>JAIYDH010000326.1 GCA_027487585.1 Rubrivivax sp. | reverse complement strand
GGCGTTGTCGGCCAGCGAGCTGAAGAACTGCGCCGACATGATGGTCGAGAAACCTTTTTTCATCGTGTCGCGCGCCGCGCGGGCGCCGCCATGAAAAAGGCGCCTCTCGCCGTTGTCTCCGTCATTGCGCCGTGGCCGGTGCCGCAGCGTGGCCTCTCGAGGCGGGCGGGTTATAGCATGGGGTCTGCTACAAGCCGAAGATCATGCCTCGTCCCATCGAAGCCCTCGTGCACCCTGCCGCGCTGGCGCACAACCTGCGCACCGCGCGCCGCCATGCCGGCGATGCGCGGGTGTGGGCGGTGGTCAAGGCCAACGCCTACGGCCACGGCATCGAACGCGCATTCGAGGGCCTGAAGGCCGCCGACGGCTTTGCCTTGCTCGACCTGGCCGAGGCCGAGCGCGTGCGCGGCTGCGGCTGGCGCGGCCCGGTGCTGCTGCTCGAAGGCTGCTTCGAGCCGCGCGACCTGGAGCTGTGCTCGCGCCTGAACCTCTGGCACGTGGTGCACTGCGCCGAGCAGATCGACTGGCTGGCCGCGCACAAAACGCACGAGCCGCACCGCGTGTTCCTGAAGATGAACAGCGGCATGAACCGCCTGGGCTTCGCACCGCAGGCCTTTCGCAGTGCGTACGCGCGCTTGAACGCGCTGCCGCAGGTGGACGAGGTGAGCCTGATGACGCATTTTTCTGATGCCGACGCGCCGCGTGGCATTGCGCACCAGCTCGCCACCTTCGAGGCCGCCGCGGGCGACCTGCCCGGCGAGCGCAGCCTGTCCAACAGCGCCGCGCTGCTGCGCCACGGCGCCGCACCCGGGCTGCGCAACGACTGGGTGCGCGCCGGCATCCTGGGCTACGGCAGCGCGCCCGACTTCCCCGAGCACGACATCGCCCACTGGGACCTGCAGCCGACGATGACGCTGCAGACCCGGCTCATCGCCACGCAGCAGCTGCAGCCCGGCGACACCGTCGGCTACGGCAGCCGCTACACCGCCGAGCGCGCCATGCGCATCGGCATCGCCGCCTGCGGCTACGCCGACGGCTACCCGCGCCACTGCGGCACCGGCACGCCGGTGCTGGTGGACGGCCAGCGCACCGGCACTGTGGGTCGGGTGTCGATGGACATGCTGGCCGTCGACCTGAGCAGCCTGCCCGAGGCCGGCATCGGCAGCGCGGTCACGCTCTGGGGGCAGGGCCCGGGCGGCGCGGTGCTGGCCATCGACGAGGTGGCGCAGGCCGCCGGCACCATCGGCTACGAGCTGATGTGCGCGGTGGCGCCGCGGGTGCCGATGCGCGCGGACTGAGCACCACTCGCGCCGCGCGGGCGGCACTTGGCGACGACGGCCGCGCGCTGGTCGCAGCAGGGCTGCGGCGCGGTCGGGGTCTGCGCACGATGCGGGCATTCCATCTTCCACTGGAGCCCGACCATGAAGCAGTCCACCGCCCTGTCCGCTGTGTTCACCACCACCGCCGTCGCCCTGGTCTCGGCCGCTCTATTGGCGCCGTCGCCCGCCGCCGCCGCGCAGGACGGCTGCGCCCAGGTGGAAGTGCAGAACGTGCGCCCGAAGCAGGGCCTGTTGATGGTGGCGGCCTTCGCCAGCGCCGACACCTACCGCAAGAAGCCGCTGAGCCAGCTGCGTCTGGAGGCCGGCGACAGCGCCACGATGCGCTTCCAGGTCTGTGGCCTGGGCGCGAGCACCGAGGTCGCGTTGACCTTGTTCCAGGACCTCGACAGCGACGGCCGCATGGGCACCAACCTGGTCGGCATGCCGAGCGAGCCCTGGGGCTCGTCGGGCACGCCAGGCACTTTCGGGCCGAGCTGGGAAACCGGCCGCGTGAAGCTCGACGGCACGCTCATCGTCGTCAAGATGTCCCTCTGAAGCCGCAGGCGCCACGATGAACACCCGCCGCACCCTGCTGAAAACCGCCCTGGCCGCCGCCGCGGCCCCGGGCCTGTTGGCCGCCCGCGAGGCTGCCGCCGCCGCCCGCCCCGCCGACTTTGCAGCCGCCGCCGCAAAGGACCCGCGGCTGACGCCGCTGTTCGGCGTGAGCGACGCCACCGGCGACCGCGACGCCGAAGCGCGCCTGCTGGGCCGCTGGCCCGCCACGCTGCGCGGCCGCTTCTACCGCAACGGCCCGGCCCTCTTCGAGCGCGCCGGCCAGCGCTACCACCACTGGTTCGATGGCGACGGCATGGTGCAGCAGTACCGCATCGACGGGGGCCGCGTCGTGCACCGCGGCCGCCTCGTGCGCACCGCCAAGCTGGCGCAAGAGCGCGCGGCCGGGCGCTTCGTCGTCAACGCGCTGGGCACTTCGTTCCCGGGCCAGCCGCCGGCCAGCGGGCCCGACAGCTTCAACACCGCCAACACCAACGCGCTGGAGCACGCCGGCCGCGTGCTGGCGCTGTGGGAAGGCGGCTCGGCCTACGAGATGCGTGCCGACGACTTGGCCACCACCGGCCCCGTCACCTGGCGCGGCGATCTGGTGCAGGTGCCGTTCTCGGCCCACCCCAAGCTCGACGCGCAGGGCCACCTCTGGAACATCGGCGCCGCCGGCCACAAGCTCGTGGCCTGGCACATCGACCCGGCCGGCGCGCTGGCCCGCGTGCAGCTGGCCGACTCGCCCTTCCCGGGCGGCATGGTGCACGACATGGCCGTGACGGCGCGCCACCTCGTCGTGCCGCTGCCGCCGGTGAAGCTGGACTTCATGGCGCCCACCGAGGGCGGCCGCCGCCGCTTTGCAATGACGCCGGGCGAGCCGCTGCGCGTGCTGGTGATGCGAAAGGACGACGTGGCGCAGCAGCGCATCTTCGAGCTGCCGCCGCAGATGGTGTTCCACGTCGGCAACGCCTTCGAGGCGGCCGACGGCGAGATCGTGCTCAGCTTCGTCGGCGCGCCCGACGCCGGGTTCCTGGACCAGGGCGCGGTGTCGCTGATGGCAGGCCAGCCGGGTGCCGGTTCGCGCTCTACGGCCTTCGTGGCGCGCCTGAACATGGCCACCGGCCAGGCCCGGCTCGAGCGCCTGCCCGGCAGCGATGCGGGCGTGGAGTTCCCGCGCATCCACCCGGCGCGCGTGGGGCTGGCGGCGCGCCATGTCGTGTTTGGCGCAGCCTGGATCGACAGCCCCGGCCGCGAGCACGCGCTGTTCCATGGCCTGCAGCTGCTCGACACCGACAGCGGCCGCGTGCGCCGTTTCGACTATGGCGCCCACCAGATCGTCGAGGAGCATGTGTTCGTGCCCAAGCCCGGCGGCCGGGGTGAGCTCGACGCCTGGCTGCTGGGCACCACCTTCGACGCCCGGCGCCAGGCCACGGTGCTGAACCTGCTCGATGCCGCGCACATCGAAGACGGGCCGGTCGCCCAGGCTGTGCTGCCGTACTGGCTGCCACTGGGATTTCACGGCAACTTCACCGCGGCCTGAGCCACAGGCTCCTAGACTCGGGCCATGAACCCGAGTCCATCCAGCCGCGCCGGCGCCATCGCGCGGGCCTGGCAGCAGTTCGACAGCGGCCGCTTCACCAAGGTGCTCGCGCGCCGCGTGGCCATCGCCAGTTGCAGCCAGGAGGCCAGTGCCGCGCCGGCGCTGCAGGCGTATCTCGCCGACGAGCTGCTGCCCTCGCTGCAGGCGCTGGGCTTCGAGGGCCGCCTGTTCGACAACCCCGCTGCGCCCGCCCCCGGCGCCGGCCCCTTCCTGGTGGCGCACCGGCACGAAGGCGACAGCCTGCCCACCGTGCTGAGCTACGCCCACGGCGACGTCATCCGCGGCCAGGACGCCTCGTGGACGCAGGGCGCCGGCCCCTGGACGCTGCTGCAGGACGGCGAGCGCCTCTACGGCCGCGGCACGGCCGACAACAAGGGCCAGCACAGCATCAACCTCGCCGCGCTCGAGGCGGTGCTTCAGGCGCGCGGTGGGCGGCTGGGCTTCAACCTCACGCTGCTGGTCGAAACCGGCGAAGAGACCGGCTCGCCCGGCCTCGCCGCCTTCTGCGCCGCCGAGCGCGATGCGCTCAAGGCCGACGTCTTCATCGCCAGCGACGGCCCGCGCGTGGCGCGCGACCGGCCCACGCTGTTCATGGGCTCGCGCGGGGTGGCCAACTTCACGCTCACGCTGCAGTGCCGAGAAGGCGCGCACCACAGCGGCAACTGGGGCGGCCTGCTGCGCAACCCGGGCACGGTGATGGCCAGCGCCATCGCCAGCCTGGTCGATGGGCGAGGCGTCATCCGCGTGCCGGCGCTGCGGCCACCGCCGATCCCCGCCACCGTGCGCGAGGCGCTGGCCGGCCTGCGCTTCGGTGGCGACGCGGGCGACCCGCAGGTCGATGCCGACTGGGGCGAGCCCGGCCTGACGCCGGCCGAACGCGTGATCGCCTGGAACACGCTCGAGGTGCTGGCCTTCGAGACCGGCAACCCGCGCGCACCCGTCAACGCCATCCCGCCGCGCGCGGTGGCGCACCTGCACCTGCGCTTCGTCGTCGGCACCGAAGTTGCCACGCTGCGCCAGGCGGTGCAGCAGCACCTGGCGGCCCATGGCTTTGGCGACATCGAGGTGTCGGAGCCCGAGGTGATGGCCGCCACCCGGCTGGACCCGCGCGACCCCTGGGTCGACTTCGTCGCCGAGTCCGTGCAGCGCAGCACCGGCCAGCCGCCGGTGCGCCTGCCCAATCTGGGCGGCAGCCTGCCCAACGAGGTGTTCGCCGAAGTCCTGGGCCTGCCCACCGTGTGGCTGCCGCACAGCTACGCCGCCTGCAACCAGCACGCGCCGAACGAACACCTGCTGGCGCCCGTGGCGCGCGAGGCGCTGGGCCTGATGGCCGGCCTGTGGTGGGACCTCGGCGAGGGCGCCACGCCGGCTGCCCGGCCCGGCGGCTCGCGCCCCGGGGCGGCCTGAGCTTCCATGGACCGCCACGTCCTCACCCCGCTGTTTTCACCGCGCTCGCTGGTCGTCTTCGCCGGCCCCGACGACGAGCCCGCGCGGCAGACCGCCGAGGCGCGGCTGCTGCGCGAGGCGCTGGTGCTTGCGTCCGGCGATCTGCCGGTGCCGACGCAGTACCTGCACGTCGGCACGCAGGGCACGCTGGGCGAGCTGGCCAAGGCGAGCGCCGATCTGGCGCTGATCGCCCTGCCAGCGGCCGAGCTGCCGGCGGCGCTCGAGATGGCCGGCCGCATCGGCTGCCGCGCCGCCCTGCTGCTGGGCCACGGCATCGACGCCGACGAGTCGCTGCAGCTGCAGCGCATCGCGCGGCGCGAGGGCCTGCACCTGCTCGGCCCCAACGGGCTGGGCGTGCAGCGGCCGCTGCTCAGGCTCAACGCCAGCGTGATGGGGCCGCTGGCGGCGCCGGGCACGCTGGCGCTGGTGTCGCAGTCGGGTGCGCTGACCACGGCCATGCTCGACTGGGCGCGCGGCAACGCGCTGGGCTTCTCGGCCGTGGTGTCGGTGGGCCCGAACGGCGCCATCGACATCGCGCAGGTGCTCGACTTCCTGGCCGCCGACGCGGCCACGCAGAGCATCGTCGTGTACCTGGAGGGCATCGTCCACGCACGCCGCTTCATGAGCGCGCTGCGCACGGCGGCCAATGCCAAGCCGGTGGTGGTGCTGAAGGCCGGCCGGCGCAGCGCCGGCAACGAGGCGGCGCTGACGCACAGCCGTGCCATCGTCGGCAGCGACGATGTCTTCGACGCGGCGCTGCGCCGCGCCGGCGCGGTGCGCGTGCGCAGCTTCGTCGAGCTGTTCTCGGCCGCACAGTGCCTGGCCTCGCGCTACCGGCCGGTGGGCAAGCGGCTGGCCATCGTCACCAACGGCGGCGGGCCGGGCGTGCTGGCGGCCGACTGGGCCAGCGAAATCGGCCTGCAGCTGGGCAAGCTCGCGCCCGACGCGGCGGCGGCGCTGGCGCCGCAGCTCTCGGCCCGGGCCTCGCTGGCCGACCTCGTGGACCTGGGCGCCGACGCCACGCCGGCGCACTACCAGGCCGCACTCGAGGCCACCGGCCACGACCGCGGTGTCGACGGCATCGTCGCCATCTTCAGCCCGCAGATCGGCGCCGACGCGGTGGCCACGGCGCGTGCGCTGGTGGCGGCGCGCGCCCGCAGCGGCAAGCCGCTGCTGGCCTGCTTCATGGGCGACGCCGCCGTGACCGCGGCGCGCCAGCTGCTGGCCGAAGCCAGCATCCCGAACTTCCGCACGCCCGAGGCGGCGGTGGGCGCCTTCGGCAACATCGCCAGCTTCTATCAGAACCAGCTGCTGCTGCAGCAGACGCCGCCGCCGCTGTCGGACGGCCCGCAGCCCGACATCGAAGGCGCCCGCCTCGTCATCGAAAGCGTGCTCGCCGAGCGGCGCAAGACGCTGACCGAGATGGAAAGCAAGTCGGTGCTCTCGGCGTTCCACATCCCGGTGACTCAGACGCTGCTGGCGCGCAGCGGCCACGAGGCGATGATGATCGCCACGCAGCTGGGGTTTCCGGTGGCGCTGAAGATCGATTCGCCCGACATCGCGCACAAGTCCGACGTGCACGGCGTGGCGCTCGACATCCAGAGCGGCACCGCGGCCCGCGACACCTACACCGCGCTGATCGAGCG
>JAIYDH010000399.1 GCA_027487585.1 Rubrivivax sp. | reverse complement strand
GAGATCGCGCGGCTGCTCGACCGCTCCGAGGTCGTCGTCAAGAAGCACGTCACGGCCACGCTGCAGGCGCTGGGCGCGCCCAACCGCACCAAGCTGCTGGTGCTGCTGTCGCAGCGCGGCTACCGCGTGCCGTCGATGCGGGCGGCCGGCACGGCCGACGACGCCGCGACCGCCGACGAATGAAGCCCTGGCGCGCCCCGCCCAGCCGGCCCGGCAGCGCCGAGCACATCGCCGAGCAGCTGCCGCGCCGCCGGCGCCGGCTGGGGCTGGCGCTGATGGCGGTGGGCGTGATGGGGCTGTCGATGCAGAGCCTCAGCGAGTGGCTGCTGCCCTACAACCTGGCCTCGCTCAACGCGGTGCGCGAGCTCACGGGCTCGCCGCTGCTGTCGGCGCAGCAGCTGGTCTGGGGCTGGGCGCTGCTGTGCCTGGTGCTGCTGGCCACCATGGCGCAGGCGCAGCGGCCGCCGCTGCTGTTGCCGCCGCTGGCCGGGCTGGCGCTGGGCTCGGTGCATGCGGCGGCCGGCGGCGGCGCTGCGTCGCTGGCGCTTCTGCTGCTGGTGGGTGTGGCCAGCCTGGGCTGGCATGCCGGCCGCCAGGGCGGGCTGGCGCTGCTGCTGGCCACGGCGCTGGCCAGCGCCGGCTGGGAGTGGGTGGTGTCGGACTTCCCCAGCCTGTGGGCGGTGGCGCCGGTGCTGGTGACGGTGTTCGTGTGGATCGACCTGATGCACATGCGCGCGAACGACCGCCGCCTCTTTGGCGCCCTGGCCGAACGTGACGACCTCATCAAGAGCCTCGACCAGCGCACCGCCGAGCTCACCGCGCTGCAGGGCGCGCGCACCCAGTTGCTGGCCAGCATCAGCCACGACCTGCGCCAGCCGCTGCAGGCGGTGCGCCTGTACGCCGAGGCGCTGCAGGCCGCCGACGCGCCCAGCGCCGCGCAACCCCTGGAGCGCCTGGACCCCGAGGCCACCACGGCGCTGGCGCGCCGCAGCGAGCTGCTGCGCCAGCAAATGCGCGCCGCCGACGACGCCACGGCGATGCTCGACCAGTTCAGCGAGTTCAGCGCCATCGAGCAGGGCGCGCTGCAGTCGCGCCCCGAGCTGGTGGAGCTGCGCGACATCCTCGAGGCCGTGGCCGCCAGCCTGCAGGCCACGCAGTCGCCGACGCAGCTGCGGCTGTCGGTGCACGGGCGCCGGCAGTGGGTCTACACCGACCGCACCCAGCTCGCCCGCCTGGTGCAGAACCTCGCCGGCAACGCCGTGCGCTACAGCGTCGGGCTGCGCCGCGGCCGGCCGGCGCGGGTGGTGCTGGCGGTGCGGCCGCACACCCACGGTGGTTTGCAGGGCCTGGCCATCGACATCGTCGACAACGGCCGCGGCATCCCGCCTGACAAGCTGGAGGCCGTGTTCGAGCCCTACGTGCAGCTGGCCGAGGGCAGCGACGGCGTGGCCGCCGGCGCCTCGCGCGGAGGCCGCGGGCTTGGCCTGGCCATCGTGCGCGGCCTGGCCACGCAACTGAAGCTGCAGGTGGCGCCGCTGAAGAGCCGCGTCGGCCACGGCACGCGCTTTCGGGTGCGCGTGCCGGCCGAGCTGCGCCGTGCGGGGCCCGGGCTCGCCGGGCTGGCGCCGGGCCTGGGCACGGACGCGGCCGGCGGCCCGGCCGCCGATGCCAGCCGCCTGGACGGCTGGCTGCTCGCGCTGCTCGACGACGAGGCCGCCCCGCGCAGCGCGCTGCGCGCTGCGCTGGAGGGCGCCGGGGCCACCATCGTCGACGCCGGCGCGCTCGACCAGCTCAAGCTGCTGCTCGACGAGGAGCCGCGCTTCCCCGACGCGCTGGTGGTCGACCACGACCTCGGCATCGGCAAGCCCGACGGCGTGGCCGCGGTGCTGGAGCTGCGCGCCGAGTGGGAGCTGATGGTGCCGGCGGTGGTGGTCACGGGCCGCGTCGCCGCCTTGGGCTCGATCACGCTGCCCAAGCGCTGCTCGCTGCTGTCCAAGCCGGTGGCGCTGGCCACGCTGGTGGCCACGTTGCGGCGGCTGCAGCGGCCGGCCGGCACAGGCGCCGTCGACATACCGGTGGATGCGGACGGCGCGTGAACGCGACAAAACCCCCATCCACCCTCCGATGCGGGCTGCCGCAGCCGGGTATCCGACGGGATCATTGGGCACGCTCGGCAACTGCCGTTCAATCGCGTCAACGTACCGCACCAAGGGATCGATCATGATGAAGCAAGTGTTGCGAGGTCTGGCCGTCAGTGGCGTCGCCGTCGCCGTGCTCTGGGGCAGCTCGGGCATCGCCAAAGCCGCGGGCTTCGACCTGATCACCCGCAGCGAAGCCGAGCAGGCAGAGCAGGCCGAACAGACCATGCCGCAGTCCGTGCGCACGCGCAACCTGCCCAAGCCCGACGCGCCCGGCATCACCGTGCTCAGCCCCTCGGTCGCCGGCAAGCCGGTGGCGGCGCCGCTGCGCATCGAGGTGTCGTTCCAGCCGGCGGCGGGCGCGAAGATCGTGCCGTCGAGCTTCCGCGTGCTGTACGGCCTGCTGAAGATCGACCTCACCGACCGCTTGCGCCCGCACGCCACCGTCACCGAGACCGGCGTCGTCGTCGATGGCGCCAAGGTGCCGGACGGCCAGCACCGCATGTTCCTGCAGGTGGCCGACGACAAGGGCAACACCACCGAGCAGGAGCTGCGCTTCCGCGTCGGGGGCGCGCTGTGAAGCAGCG
>JAIYDH010000168.1 GCA_027487585.1 Rubrivivax sp. | reverse complement strand
GCCTGCGCCGGGCTGGCGTAGCGCGCGGCCCGGGTGCGCGCGCCGGGGTCCGTCGGCACGGCCTGCGGCGACGTGGGCATGACGCTGCCGTCGTCGGCCAGCAAAGGCGCCACCGGCCATGAGACGGCAGCCGCAGTGGCCGCGCGCGCGTGGCCATCGGTGCTGGCGTCGTCCACAGGCAGCTCGGTGCCGCCGCAGGCCACCAGCAGGGCGCCGAGCAGCGGCAGTGCGAGGAGCTTGGAGGTGGGGTTCATGGGTCTTCCTCTGATCGATGGAGGCCGACGGCGCCGGCTCGGATGCAAAGGTAGGGGGTGGCCGTTTCGTGGCCGTTTCGTGGTCGATTCGTGCCCGCGCCGGCGGCGATACTCCCCGCCGATGTCGGCCCCTGACCCCACACCGGCCCTCGCCGCCCCTGCGCTGCGCCTGCTCGGCCCTTCCTCGCTCAGTGCGGGCGGCCGCGAAACGGCCTTCACGGCGGAGCGCCCGTTCCAGCTTCTCGCCTATCTGGCCGTCAAGGGCGGCTGGGTGCGGCGCGACGAGCTGGCCGACCTGCTCTACGCCGGGCGACCGCTGGATGCGGCGCGCAACAACCTGCGCAAGGTGCTTCTGCTGGCGCGCCGGGTCGAGGGCGTGGGCACGATCGAGCAGCGCGGTGAACTGCTGCGCTGGCAGCCTGAATCCGACCTGCAGCGTTTCGAGCAGGCCTGCGACGCCGGCCGCCACGCAGACGCCCTGACGCTGTATCGCGGCCCGCTGCTGCATGGCCTGGACTTCGGCTGGCCGCCGGTCGGCGCCGAGTGGCTGGCCGCTGAGCGCAGCCGGCTCGAGGGCCGCTGGCATGACGCCGCCTTGCGCCGCCTGCGAGCGCTGGACGGCGAGCCTCACGCGGCCGAATCGCTGGCGCAGGCGCTCCTGCGACACGACCCGCTGGACGACGAGGCGATGCAGGCCCTGCTGGTGGCCAAAGGCCGGCTGGGCCGCTCCGCCGAGGCACAGCAGACCTTTGCTGGATACACCCGCGCGCTGGCCGGTGCGTTGAGCTTGGCGCCGTCGGCGGCATTGCAGGAGCTCGGAACGGCGCTACGCACCGGCGTCCCGCCACCGTCCGCAGTGGCCCTGGCGCAGCCTGAGGACGCGCTGCTCATCGGCCGTCGCCACGAGCAGGGGCAGATCCGCGAACGACTGGCCCGGCCGGACTGCCGGCTGCTGACGATCCTCGGCCCCGGCGGCATCGGCAAGACGTCGCTGGCGCGTGGTCTGCTCGACGGCGGCCTGGGCTCCGATCTCGCCTCGCGCTTCGCAGGAGGCATCGCGTGGGTGGCGCTGGACGGTGTCGAAGCGCTTGGTGATGTGCCCTCGCGCATCGCCGCTGCCGTTGGTGTGACCCTGCGCGCGCAGGCTGACGCCTGGGCGGCGCTGGCCCAGGGTCTGACGCTGTCCTTCCGCGGGAGCGACGATGCCCGTTGTCTGCTGGTGCTCGACAACCTGGAGCACCTTCCGCTGGCGGCACCGCTCGACGCGCTGCTGGCCGCGGTGCCGGGACTGCGCGTGCTGGCCACCTCGCGCACGGCACTCGGCCTTGCGGGGGAGTGGCGGCTGCCTCTGGGTGGCCTGCCGCTGCCCGACGAGGACGAGCACGATGCAGAAGTGCTGCGCGCCAACGACGCGGTGCGCCTCTTCGAGCGCCACGCGCTGCGACTCGCGCCCGGATTCCGGCTGGCGGACGAGGCCGCGGACGTGGTGCGCCTTGTGCACGAGGTGGAGGGCATGCCGCTGGCGCTGCGGCTGCTGGCCGGCTGGCGCCGGCTGATGCCGGTGCGCGAGATCCTGGTCGAGTTGGCTGCCTCGCTGGACGTGCTCGAACCCAGCACCCCGCAGGATCGCAGCGTGCTCGCCGCTTTCGAGCGCAGCTGGCAGCAATTGGGTGCGGTCGAGCAGCGCGTGCTGGCGCAGATGGCACTGCTGCCACCGCCACTCGACCGCGCCCTGCTCCGCGCGGTTCTGGGTGCGCCGCTGCCCGTGCTCGCGGCATTGGTCGACCGTTCGCTGTTGCGCGCCGATGGCGACGGGCGCTTTTCGATGCACCCCCTGATCCGCCGCTGCGCCGAGCCACGGGCTGAAGACGGGGTCGGCGTTCGCGAGCGACACGCTCGGCACGTGGCCGTGGCACTGGGCCGCCGCAAGGCAGTGGGCGACGACGAAGTAGGCCACTTGCGCGCAGCCTGGGACTGGGCCGTGGACGCAGGTGACCCGGGCGTGCTGCACGACCTCGTCGCTGTGCTGACCCGCCACCTGTTGGCCCACGCACGCTGGTCCGAGGTGGAACAGCGCATGCAGGCGGCGCTCGGGGCGCGAGACCGGCAGTCGCCGTCGGTAGCCGATGCGGTCGGCACTGGATGGCAGCCGCTGGCGCTGCGGCTGCGCGCGGCACTGGCCGAAGCCCGGTTCTCGCAAGGGCGGCTCGACGATGCCGCGTACCAAGCCGTGGCGTTGTTGGAGACGGCGTGCAACACCGCCGACCGAGTGGCCGAGGCGGCTGCGCTGTCGACGCTGGCGCGTGTGCACTGGATGCGCGGCGATTACGTGGCCATGCGCACGGCCTCCCTTCGGCAGGTCGAGGTGCTTCGGGCGGCCGGCCATCCGCAGCGCGACATCGCGAGTGCCTGTGCGACGCTCGGGCTGGCGGAGAAGAGTCTGGGGAACTATGAGCAGGCCCTGGTCCACTATCGCGACGGGCTGGCGATCGCGCGCGCCGACGGCCGCGAGGCCGATGACCTGAGCCTGTTCGTCAGGCTCGGCAACCTGCTGCGCACCATGGGTCGCTTCGACGAAGCGCTGGCGGTGCTCGGCGAGGGTCTGGCGCATGCCCGGCGCACGCCGCAACCCGCCTTCTATCCGTACCTGCTTACGAACCTCGCGCTCGCTCATGAGACCCAGGGAGACCTGGCGGCGGCCTGGCCACTGGCCGACGAGGCTGTCGAGACCGGGCTGCGCCAGGGTGAACCGTCGATCCGGGCCGCCGCGCTGCTGTGCCGTGCCCGCCTGACGGCCGGCGGACTCACCGACGCCCGTGACGCCGGTGCCGACCTGCACGCCGCGTTTGACGTGTGGAAGGCGATGGGCTCGCTGCCGCTGGCGGTGCAGTGCGTGGCGACGGCCGGGCTCGTGCTCGCGCAACAGCCAGGCGCTGATCCCGCACTGGGCCTGGCCCTCGTGCGCTGGGCGATGGCGCATCCCGCCTTCGTGCGCTCCGAGCGCGAGGACGCCCAGCGCCGGCTCGACCGGCTCCAGGTGCCGCCCGACGCGGCCGACCGCGCCGCCACCTTGCTGTCCAGCGATGCGCCGCTCGACGAGGTGCTGCAGAGCCTGCCCCCCGCGTGGCGCCCGTAGCGCCGGGCGACAGTGGGACAATCCACCCCGTGAAGCCGGCCAGACCGCCGCTGGTGCGATCAGGGAAACCTGGCACTGGAGGAAGGTCCGGACTGCATAGGGCGGCGTAGCAGCTAACGGCTGCCCACCGCGAGGTGAGGATCAGAGCAACAGAGACGAGTCTGTGCGGGGTCCCGTGAGGGTGTTCTGTAAGGCGCCGGCGCAAGCCGGCGTGCCAGTAGGCGCAAGCCGAGTGGCATCGGGCGCAAGCCCGAACCGCACAGCCACTCTTTGCGGGGCCAAGCCCCGCAAAGAGTGAAACGGGCAATCTCTACGCGCAGCAACACCAAATAGGCCGGCTATGAGGCGGCCCGCGGAGCCGGCGGGTAGGTGGCATCGAGCCGTGGGGGCGACCCCCGGCCCAGAGGAATGGCGGTCACGGCAGCGCGCTGCAAGGCGTGGGGCTGCACAGAATCCGGCCTATCGGCCGACTTCACACTTTTCGACACCGCGGTTGAACACCGGTTCAGCCGCGGTCTTCTTCAGGCCGGCACCACCAGCGTGTGGCGCGCCTGCCAGCGCAGGCCATCCGTGGCGGCTGGCGTCAGGCGCAGCGCCAGCGCGTTGCGATCGGCCTCGCGCGCGCGGCGCCAGATGAAGTCGCCGTCGTTGCCGCGGTCGCCAGCCACGAAGAGCTGCGAGGTCAGTTCACCAAAGCTGGCGTGGCGCAGCTTGATGTGGATGTGCGGCGTGCGGCCCGGGTAGGGCACGGGCCGGATGGTGCGGAACTGCAGCGTGCCGTCGCGGCCGCTCTTCGCGTCGCCATAGCCCTGGAAGCCCTCGTCGTGCTCGCCGGTGTCGTGCGACACGCGCGAATGGCGGTACTGCGCATTGGCGTCGCACTGCCAGATCTCGACCTGCGCCCCGTCGATGAGCCGGCCCTTCACGTCTTGCACGGCCAGCGCCAGCGCCAGGTGCTCGCCGCGCGCCACCATCACACGGCCGCCGCGCTGCACGCGTGTGAGATCGGCGTCCCAGTCGCCGGCGAACGGGCCCGCGGCGCGCCAACGTGCCGAGGGGTAGAACGGGCCCTCGGTCATGGGCGCCAGGGGTGTGAGTGGTTCGGCCGGCGCGTTGGCGCGCACGGGCACAGGCGGGAGCACCAGCGCGGCGGCGGTGCCCAGCAGCAGCCGGCGGCGGGCAGGGCCTGCAGACCGCGGCGCGAAGGGTGGTGTTGACGGCGTCATGGCGGTCATTGAAGCACCGAAACCAGGCCGCCGGCCGGCCGAGCGCCGCCAAGACCCCACGATGAACACCGCTGTCGGCACGGCTCAAGTTGCAGCGGGCCGCCGCCGATATGGCCGGGATGACGACCCGCACGCCACCCCGCCGTCTTGCCGCCAAGCGCCTGGCTCTTGTGGCCGTGGCCTGCTTCGGGCTGGCCGATGTCGCCGCCAATCCGCCCCAGATCAAGCCGATGCGCACGGGCGGTTCCGCCGAGCGGTCGGTGGTGCGGGTCGACATGAGCAGCGACGCGGCTGCCAAGGCCGGAGCGGCGGCGGATCCCAAAGGTGCTGCCCCCGCTGCTGCTCCTGCCGCCGCGCCTGCTGTCGACCCAATGGAGCAGTTGCGCCAGCGCCTGGCGGGCACCCTGTCGCGCCAGGCGCTGCCTGACGACGGGGCCAGCCCTTATGACATCAAGGTGGTGGCCCGCACCCAGCCGACGCCGGCACCGCGGCCGGCAGCACGGCCGCGGGCGGCGGGCGCTGCGGCTTCGGCGCTGCCTGCGCGTGCCAGCTTGGCGGGCGTGCTCTGGTCGTACCAGGGCGACGGCGGCCCCGCGGCCTGGGCCTCGCTGAACCCGGAGTTCCGCCTCTGCGGCAAGGGCCAGCGGCAGAGCCCGGTGGACATCCGCGGCGGCCTGGCGGTGGACCTCGAGCCGGTGAAGTTCGCGTACACCGACAGCCGCTTCGGCGTCATCGACACCGGGCGCACGGTGCAGGCCAACATCGCGGCCGGCAGCCACATCGAGATCGGCGGCCAGCGCTTCGAGCTGCAGCACATCCAGTTCCGCCGCCCCTCGGAAGAGCGCATCGACGGCCGTCAGTTCGAGATGTCGGCGCACCTCGTGCACCGCGATGCCGAGGGCAAGCTGGCAGTGGTGGCGCTGCTCATCGACCGCGGCCCGGCGCACCCGGTGGTGCAGACGGTGTGGAACAACCTGCCGCTGGAGCAGGGCGAAGAAGTGCCCGCACGCGCGGCGCTGGGCCTGCCGATGCTGTTGCCGGACGATCGCCGCTACTACACCTACATGGGCTCGCTGACCACGCCGCCGTGCTCGGAAGACGTGCGCTGGATCGTGATGCGCCAGCCGGTGACGATGTCGGCCGAGCAGATCGAGCTGTTCGCCCGCATCTACCCGATGAACGCGCGGCCGATCCAGCAGCTGGCGGGGCGGCGGATTCTGCAGTCGCAGTGAGGCCGGGCAGCACCTGTGTGCACTCAGCCGGACAAGGCCCGTTGCCCTGAGCTTGACGCGGGGCCCACACCCCGTTCGCCCTGAGCTGTCGAAGGGCCCGCAACCCGTTCGCCCTGAGCTTGTCGAAGGGCCTGCGGTACGCGGGCAGGGCTTCGACAGGCTCAGCCCGAACGGAGGGTGGGCTTCGACAGGCTCAGCCCGAACGGAGGGCGGGCTTCGACAGTCTCCGCCCGAACGGAGAGTGGGCTTCAGCCCGAGCGAGAAGCCCGCCCCAGCAGCAGCAGCGGCCACAGCCACAGGCTGGCCAGCCACTTCACCGCCCGACCCGCGGTGAGTGGGCGGGTTTCGTGCCGGGCCACCTTCACGAACAGCACCACGGCGCCCACCACCACGTGCAGCAGCAGCGCGCCGTACACGGCCACGCGGGCGCCGTAGGTGCCGGTGAGTGCGTCGCCGATCACCCGGCCCAGCAGCGCGGCAATGAACACCGACAGCAACAGCGACACCCCGAGCCCGGCCAGGGCGTGCCTGAGCTTCCACAGCGGATCGTTGTCTTGCACCATGCGGCGCATTGTCATCAGAACAGCTCGCCCTGGCCGTCGTCGGGGGCAGCCCGGCGTGGCGGCGCCGCCGCGCGCCGGCCGCTTGCCGGCAGGCCGGCCTTGCGCGAACCGTGCCTGTGCTGGATGGCGTCGGCCTCGGACCGCGCCTGGCCGGTCTGGCGCAACGCATACAGGCGCGCCTTGATCTCGGCCAGCGCCGCGCGCTCGTCGACGATCGGCTGCGGGTAAGCCGGCGAGCCGACTTCGGGCAGCCAGCGGCGCAGGTACTCGCGTTGCGGGTCTTGCTCGGCCTGCTGCTTGGCGGGCGAATAGATGCGCAGCGTGTTGATGCCGGTGGTGCCGCTTTGCATCTGCATCTGGCTCCAGTGGATGCCGGGCTCGAAGTCGAGGAACTGCCGCGCCAGATGCAGCCCCGGCGCGCGCCAGTGCAGGCCCAGGTGGTAGGCGGAAAAGCTCACCAGCATGGCGCGCATGCGGAAGTTCAGCCAGCCGGTGGCGGCCAGCTGCCGCATGCAGGCATCGACCATCGGAAAGCCCGTGCGGCCTTGGCACCAGGCCTGCAGCCGCTCGGTGCTGATCGCGCCTTCGTGCACGCCGTCGCCGGCGCGCAGGCCGTCGTGGCTGCGGGCGAAGTTGCGGAACTCGATCTGGGGCTCGTCTTCGAGCTTCTGCATGAAGTGGCAGTGCCAGCGCAGACGGCTGGCGAAGCCGCGCAGGCCGTAGATCAGTTCACGGCCCTCCGCCTCGCGCTGCGGCGCGGCGCGAATGGCGGCTTCGGT
>JAIYDH010000398.1 GCA_027487585.1 Rubrivivax sp. | reverse complement strand
CTCTTGCGTGGCGACAAGGTCGGCCTGATCGGCCCCAACGGCTGCGGCAAGACGACGCTGCTGAAGCTGATCCTCGGCGAGCTGCAGCCCACCAGCGGCCGCGTGCGCCAGGGCACGCGGCTCACGGTGGCCTACTTCGACCAGATGCGCGCCGGCCTCGACCTCGACGCCACGCTGGCCGACACCATCAGCCCCGGCAGCGAGTGGATCGAGTTCGGCCAGCCGCCGAAGGTGACGCGCAAGCATGTCATGAGCTACCTCACCGACTTTTTGTTTTCGCCCGAGCGCGCGAACTCGCCGGTGCGCACGCTCTCGGGCGGCGAGCGCAACCGCCTTCTGCTGGCGCGCCTGTTTGCGCTGTCGGCCAACGTGCTGGTGCTCGACGAGCCCACCAACGACCTCGACATCGACACGCTGGAGCTGCTCGAAGAGCTGCTGCAGGCCTATGACGGCACGGTGTTCCTGGTCAGCCACGACCGGCGTTTCCTCGACAACGTGGTCACCAGCACCATCGCCTGGGAGGGCGATCCGGCCTACGGCGGCCGACCTGGGTTCTGGCGTGAGTACGAAGGTGGCTATGAAGACTGGAAGCGCCAGCGCGGGCGGGCGCGGGCGATTGCGGCTGCGGCAGCGGCGGCGCCTGCGCCTGCGCCCGCGCCGTCACCTGCAGCTTCGGCTCCGGCACCGGCTGCCCCCACCGCTGCGCGCAGCAAGCTCAGCTTCAAGGAACAGCGCGAGCTCGACGGCCTGCCCGGCCGCATCGAGGCGCTCGAGGCCGAGCAGAAGGCGCTGCAGGAGCGCCTGGCCAGCAACGATCTCTACACCCGCGAGCCACAGGCCGTGCCGGCCCTGCAGGCGCGCCACGAGGCCATCGAAGAAGAGCTGATGCAGGCGCTGGAGCGCTGGGAGACGCTGGCCGCGCGCTGAAGCGGGGGCGGGAGAAGTCCTCCCGTTCGGGCTGAGCCTGTCGAAGCCCCTGGTCCAGCACCGGCCCTTCGACAGGCTCAGGGCGAACGGAGTGGGGGGAGTCGCCTTCAGCCTGCGCCGTCGCGCGCCAGCCGCAGCCCCGTGAATTGCCAGCGGGCGCTGGCCGGGAAGAAGTTGCGGTAGCTGTCGCGCGCATGGCTGGCCGGTGTGGCCAGCGAGCTGCCGCGCAGCACCGTCTGGTCGACCATGAACTTGCCGTTGTACTCGCCCACGGCGCCGGCCCAGGGGCGGAAGCCGGGGTAGGGCGCGTAGGCACTGGCCGTCCATTGCCAGGCCGCGCCATGTGCCTGGGCCAGTGCGCCGGGCTGGTGCGCCACGGCGTGTTCCCATTCGGCCTCGATGGGCAGCCGCGCGGCCTGGTGGCGTGCGTAGGCATCGGCTTCGTACAGGCTCAGGTGCAGCACCGGCGCGTGGGGGTCGATCGGCACGCGGCCGTGCCGGGTGAAGACCGACCAGCCCGCGCCTTCGCGCTGCCAGTACAGCGGCGCCTCGATGCCATGGGCCTGGCGCCAATCCCAGCCGGCGGCCAGCCACAGGCGGGGGTCGCGGTAGCCGCCGGCTTCGATGAACGCGGCCCACTCGCCCTGGGTCACCAGGCGCGAGGCCAGCTGGTACGGCTGCAACCACACGCGGTGGCGCGGCGTTTCGTTGTCGAAGGCGAAGCCCTCGCGGCCGGCTTCGCTGCCATGACCCACCTCCACCAGCCCGCCCTCGAAGGCGCGCCACTGCAGCGGCAAATCGGCCGCTGCCGCCGGGCCCGGGCCGCCGTGCCAGGCCGGCTGCTGCGGGTTCAGCGACAAGAGATGCAGAAAATCCGTGGCGATGAGCTCCTGGTGCTGCTGTTCGTGCTGCAGGCCCAGGCTCACCAACGGCTCGACCGCGGCCGCCAGCTCTGCATCGCCCGCTGCGCGTTGCAGCAGCGCCGCCATGCGCGCATCGACGGCCCTGCGGTAGGCCATCACCTCGGCCAGCCCCGGCCGCGTGACCAAGCCGCGCTGCGGCCGTGGGTGCTTGTCGCCGACGGCGTTGTAGTAGCTGTTGAACAGCACGCGGAAGGCCGGGTCGAAGGGCGCGAAGCCGCGTTCGTGGGCCTCGAGCACGAAGGTCTCGAAGAACCAGCTCACGTGCGCCAAATGCCACTTCACGGGGCTGGTGTCGGGCATCGACTGGGCTTGGCAGTCGGCCTCCGAGAGCCCCTGCACCAGCGCCTCGGTGTGGGCGCGGACGCCGGCAAAGCGTTCCAGGAGATTGGCCACGGGTGTGTTCATCGCGTCAACAGCCGCCGCGCGGCCAGGCTGAGGGCATCGACGCCCAGCACCAGCAGCAGCATGGCGGCCAGGATGGTGGCGGTCTTGCCCATGTGGAACAGGCCCATGTGGAACTGCAGCAACTGGCCCAGCCCGCCCGCACCCACCACGCCCAGCACGGCGGCGGCGCGGATGTTGTTCTCCCAGCGGTAGAGCGTGTAGCTCAGCAGTTGCGGCAGCACCTGCGGCAGCGTGGCGTACAGGAACACGCGCAAGCGGCCCACGCCCTGGGCGCGCAGCGCATCGCCGGGGCCGGACGGGGCGTTTTCAATGGCCTCGGCGAACAGCCGCCCGAGCACACCTGTGGTGTGGATGGCCAGCGCCAGCGTGCCGGCAAACGGCCCCAGGCCGGCGGCGATGAGCAGCAGCGCCGCCCACACCAGCTCGGGCACCGAGCGCAGGGCGTTCAGCAGCAGCCGCACAGGGCCGCGGCCGCGCGCGGCATCGCCTGCGTGCAGGCGGCTGGCTGGCAACGCCAGCGCCAGGCCCGCAGCGGCGGCCAGCGCCGTGCCCAGTGCCGACATCGCCAACGTCTCCCAGGTGCCCTGCAGCACCCGGCGCAGGAACTCGGGGCTGGTGTCGGGCGGGAAGAACTCGCCTAGGAAGCGGCCCATGCTGCGCGCGGCTTCCAGGCTGAAGAACTGCGCCCACTGCAGATCGAGGCTCCAGAAGCTGGCGACGATGAGCAAGGCCAGGCCGGCGCTGAACCAGCAGGCCCGGCAGCGTGCGTCCCACAGCCGCGGCGGCAGCCGGTAGGGCGGGTTGGCCGCGGCCGGGGAGGGGCGGGTGTCCATCGTCACGGGGCCTCGCGCCTCAACCCAGCGCCTTGCGCAGGCCCGCGCTCACGCGGTCGGCCAGCGCCACCAGCAACACGAACACGGCCAGCATGGTGAACACCTCGCCGCCCTTGAACATCTTCATCGAGTTGTCGAGCTGCTGGCCCAGCCCGCCGGCGCCGACGAAGCCCAGCACCACCGAGCTGCGGATCGCGCACTCCCAGCGGTAGACGGTGTAGCTCGTCAGCTCGGCGGCGTTCTGTGGCAAGAGGCCGTAGAAGAAGGCCTGCAGCCGCGAGCTGCCGTTGCGCAGCAGCGTGTGGGTGGCGTGCGGCTCGCCGCTTTCCAGGATCTCGGCGTACACCTTGCCCAGCATGCCGCCGTAAGTGAGCGCAATGGCCAGCACCCCGGCCGTGGGCCCGAGGCCGACGACGCGCACGAACACCAGCGCCCACACCAGTTCGGGCACGCTGCGCAGCACGATCAGCAAGAGGCGCACCGCCTGCCGCACCGCGGCCGGCAGCGGCGCCATGCGGCCCGACAGCGCCGACACCGACAGCACGCGGGTGCAGGCCAGCGTCAGCGGCACGGCCACGATGAAGGCCAGCGTCAGCCCAGCCGTCGCGATAGCCACCGTTCGCCAGGCCTCGCGCGCCACCGTCGCCAGGAACTCCGTGTTGTGGGCAGGCGGCAGAAAGCTGGCGAGGAACTGCCCCGTGATCTTGAGGTTGTCGCGCTCGACCAGGATCCAGGGCCTGAACTCGGTGGCCACCATCAGCGGCCACAGCAGCACCGCGGCGGCGCCGAGCCAGAAGACGCGGCCCAGCCAGCCGGGGTCGCGGGTCGGGGCGGGCCGCCGCAGGGCCGAGGGCAGGGCGGCCGTCATCGTTCAGCGGCAGTGCGCCACCGCCGCCGGTGCGGCATCGGGCGCGAATGCAGCAGATGCCGCCGATGCAGGCACCTCGCCACGCAGCTCGTGCTCGTGCTGCGCGTACAGCTGCTGCAGGCGCTCGCGCGACACCGCCGTGGCCGGCAGGTCGAAGGCCACCGTGCCCTCGTGCAGCGCCAGGATGCGCGGGAAGTGCGCCAGCGCCATGTCCACCTGGTGCAGCGTGGCCACCAGCGTGACGCCGCGCGCACGCGCTTCGCTCACGAGCGTCTCGATGGCCTGGCGGGCGCGCGCCGGATCGAGCGCCGACAGCGGCTCGTCGACCAGCCACAGCCGCGCCGGCGACAGCAGCGCGCGCGCCAGGCCCACGCGCTGCCGCTCGCCGCCGGAGAGCCGGTCGACACGCTCGAACAGCTTCTCGGCGAGGTCGAAGCGCTCCAGCGCGGCGTGCGCGGCCGGGATGTCGGCCGGGTAGAAGAGTGACCGCACACTGGCCAGCAGCCCCATCGCCGGCAGCCGCCCCGCCAGCACCGAGGTGACGACACGCTGCCGCGGCGGCAGCGGCGGCACCTGCGGCGCCAGGAACAGGCGCCCGCGCAGCGCCTGCAGCTCGCGCCGCGGCAGCGCCCAGGGGTTGGCGCCGTCCACCTGCAGCTGCCCCTCGCTCGGCGGCAGCGCGCAGGCCAGGGCCTGCAGCAGCGTGGTCTTGCCGGCGCCCGAAGGGCCGATGACGGCCAGCACCTCACCGGCGCCGATGTGCAGCGTGGTGGCCTTCAGCGCCGGTGCCGCACCCGCCCGCGCCGCCGGGTGGCGGGCGGCCAGGGCCTGCAGGTCGAGGGCCAGGCCCGTGCTCACCCCCATGGGATCAGATGAGCCCGGCGCTGCGGCCGGCGGCTTCGAGGCCCTTGTAGTTCTCGGCCTTGGTCGGGATGTAGCGCGTGGCGCGGTTGAGCTTCAGGATCTCGGCGCCTTCGGGCGTGGCCGAGCTCAGGTCGAGCAAGGCCTTGGTGACGCGCTCGCGCATCGCCGCCGGCATGTCGGCATGCACCGACCAGTTGTAGTTGAAGAAGGGCGGCGTCGTGAAGAACACGTCCACAGCCTTGGTGTCGACCCGGTTCTCGGCCACGAACTTGCGCCACACGGTGATGTCGAGCGCGGCCGCGTCGACCTTGCCGCTCACGACGCTGGCGATGGTGGCGTCGTGCGCGCCGCTGTAGGCGATGCGGCGGAAGTCCTTCTCGGGGTTGATGCCGGCGTCGAGCAGGTTGCTGCGCGGCATCAGGTGGCCCGAGGTGCTGCTGGCCGAGCCGAAGCTGACTTGTTTGCCCTTCATGTCGGCCAGGGTCTTGATGCCGCTGTCGGTCTTGGCGATGAAGACGCTGCGGAACTGCGTGTCTTCCTCGCGCTGCGCGATCGGGATGATCTTGCCGCCCGAGCGCAGCTGCGCCTGCACGTGCGTGAAGCCGCCGAACCAGACCAGGTCGACCTTCTTGTTGACGAGGGCCTCCACGGCCGCCGGGTAGTCGGAGACGGGCGTGAACTCGACCTTCATGCCGAGCGTGCGCTCCAGGTACTGGGCCAGCGGCGTGAACTTGCGCACCTGCTCGGTGGCGGCCTCTTCGGGGATGGTGGTGACGCGGAACACCTGCTG
>JAIYDH010000077.1 GCA_027487585.1 Rubrivivax sp. | reverse complement strand
GTGCTGCCTAGAATCCGGCGATGCGCATCCTCATCGCCAACGACGACGGTTACCTCGCCCCCGGCATCGCCGCCCTCGTGCGGGCCTGCGAGGGCCTGGGCCACATCGAGGTCTACGCGCCGGAGCAAAACGCCAGCGGCACCAGCAACGCGCTCACGCTGACGCGGCCGCTGTCCATCTTCCAGGCCAAGGTCGAGGGCGTGCAGGGCTTCAACGTCGTCAACGGCACGCCGTCGGACTGCGTGCACGTCGCGCTCACGGGTGTGCTCGGCTACAAGCCCGACCTCGTGCTCTCGGGCATCAACAACGGCGCCAACATGGGCGACGACACGCTGTACTCCGGCACCGTGGCGGCCGCGATGGAGGGCTTCCTGTTCGGCGTGCCTGCGATAGCCTTCTCCCAAGGCGAGAAGGGCTGGGGCCACCTCGACGCGGCAGCGGCAGCGGCGCGCGCCATCGTCGACGACATCATCGCCTCGGGCGCCCTCGAGCGCGCCCGCGAGCAGGGCCCGTTCCTGCTGAACGTCAACCTGCCGAACCGGCCCGATGTCGGCACGCGGCCGCGCCGTGTCACGCGGCTCGGCCGGCGTCATGCCAGCGAACCCGTGATTCGCCAGACCAACCCGCGCGGCGACGCCATCTACTGGATCGGCCCCGCGGGCGACGCGCGCGAGGCGGGCGAGGGCACCGACTTCCATGCCGTGGCCGAGGGGTGCGTCTCGATCACGCCCCTGCAGGTGGACCTCACGGACCATGCCGCGCGGGACGACTGGGCCAGCCGCCTGGTGGCTCCGGCATGAGCCGGTCGTCGGCGCCGCCCGCGCGGTTCCCCTTGGGTCTCGACCGGGTGCAGCCCCGCGGTGCTGCATCGCGGCCCGGCGCCGACACCCTGTTGCGCCCGCAACGCCCCTTGCAGCAGGCGGCTGTCGACCAATCGCGCCAGAGCGCGCCCAGCGGCCTGGGTCTCGACTCTGCCGCCGTGCGCCACCGCATGGTGCAGCGGCTTCGAGCGGGTGGCCTGCGCTGTGAGCCGGTGCTGCAGGCCCTGGCGGCGGTGGAACGCCACCGTTTCGTCGACAGCGCGCTGGCAACGCAGGCCTACGAGGACACGAGTCTGCCGATCGGGCTGTCGCAGACGATCAGCAAACCCTCGGTCGTGGGCTGGATGCTGGCGCTGTTGTTCGAGGGCGCGTCGGCCCAGGGCCGAGGGCACCTGGGCCGCGTGCTCGAAATCGGCACCGGCTGCGGCTACCAGGCGGCGCTGCTGATGCAGGTGTCGCGCAGCCTCGTCAGCATCGAACGGCTGCAGCCGCTGCACGAGAAGGCTGCCGCGAACCTGGCCGATCTGCGCAGCGGAAGCGACCTGCGCCTCGTCTTCGGCGACGGCATGCTGGGGCACGCGCCGCGGGCTCCGTATGACAGCATCATCGCGGCGGCGGGCGGCGAGCAGTTGCCCGCGGCCTGGCTGGCCCAGCTCGCCCCCGGCGGCCGGCTGGTGGCCCCCGTGCAGCGCGGCGGCGGGCAGCGCCTGGTGGTCGTGGACCATGCGCCGCAAGGGCTGGTGACGCACGAGCTCGAGGCGGTTCAGTTCGTCCCTCTAAAATCCGGCGTTGCATGATGGGCTGCCACCGTTTCTCGTCGAACCCCTCTCGCCCCTCGCCGGACGCCGGGGTCGCCGTGCGCCTTGGTGGCCTATGCCTGCTGTCGGCCGTGTTGGTGATAGCCGGATGCGCAAGCCCCGACCACCGTGCGCCGGTCGAAGACCGCAGCGGCAGCGTTCGCAAGGTTCCGGCGCAGCCACTGCCTGGCGGCGCTTCGACGCCGGCGCCTTCGGCGGCCGCCACGACCACGGCGCCTGTGCAGGCGGAGCCTGTCCGCCTGCCCCTCGGCGCCGAGAACGCGGGCAAGCCGGGCTACTACACCGTCAAGCGAGGCGACACGCTCTACAACATCGGCCTCGAAAACGGGCAGGGCTACCGCGATATCGCGCGCTGGAACGGCCTGGACAACCCCAACCTCATCGAAGTCGGGCAGGTGCTGCGCGTGGTGCCGCCCGCATCCGAAGCCCAGGCCGCGACCACCAAGCCCGTCGCCGCAGGTGGGCGCGTGGACGTGCGCCCGCTGCCGACGGCCCCTGTGCCCTCCGGGGCTGCTGCACCGCCCACCGTGGCGGCCGACGCGGCTGCGGCTCCTGCCGCGCCCGCCGTGGCAGCGCCCGCCGTGCCAGCGGCGCCGTCGGCTGTGGCCGAGGGTGAAGACGGCGTGTCCTGGTCGTGGCCTTCGGGCGGGCCCGTGGTGGCCGCCTTCGAAGAGAACAAGACCAAGGGCCTGGCCATCAGCGGCAAGGCCGGTGATCCGGTGCTCGCCGCCGCCGACGGCCGCGTGGTCTATGCCGGCTCGGGCTTGCGTGGCTATGGCAACCTGGTCATCGTCAAGCACAACGCCTTGTTTCTGAGCGCCTACGCGCACAACCAGACGCTGCTGGTGAAGGAAGACCAGGTCGTGCGCCGCGGCCAGAAGATTGCCGAGATGGGCAGCACCGACGCCGAGCGCGTGCAGTTGCACTTCGAGATCCGCCGCCAGGGCAAGCCGATCGACCCGGCGCGCCTGTTGCCGGCTCGCTGAGCCCGTGGCGGGCGGCGAAGACTGGCTCGAGGTCGAGTCACTCGACCTCGAGGCGCAAGGCGTGGCCCGCCGCGCCGACGGCAAGGTGGTGTTCATCGAAGGCGCCTTGCCGGGCGAACGCGTGCAGGTGCAGGTGTCGCGCAAGAAGAACGCCTGGGAGCAGGGGCCGATGTCGGCCCTGGCGCGCGAAAGCGCCCAGCGTGTGCGCCCGGGCTGCCCGCACTTCGGTCTGCACGCCGGCGCCTGCGGTGGCTGCAAGATGCAGCACCTGCACCCCGCGGCCCAGGTGGCGGTGAAGGGCCGGGTGCTCGAAGACAACCTGCAGCACCTGGCCAAAGTGCGCCCCGAGCGGCTGCTGCGCGCCATTCATGGCCCGGCCTGGGGCTACCGCTACAGGGCGCGCCTGTCGGTGCGCTTCGTGGCCAAGAAGAACACTGTGCTCATCGGTTTTCACGAGCGCAAGAGCCGCTACGTGGCCGACATGCAGGTCTGCCCCGTGCTGCAACCGGCGGTGAGCGCGATGCTGATGCCGCTGCGCGAGCTGATCGGCGCCATGGATCAACGCGACCGCCTGCCGCAGATCGAGCTGGCCGCCGGCGATGCCGTCGTGGCGCTGGTGCTGCGCCACCTGGAGCCGCTGACGGCCGCCGATGCCGAGCGCCTGCGCGCCTTTGGCCGCGAACATGGCGTGCAGTGGTGGCTGCAGCCAGGCGGCCCCGACACCGTGCACCTGCTCGACGACGGCGGCCCGCAGCTGGACTACGTGCTGCCGGAGTTCGGCGTGACGATGCCGTTCAAGCCGACCGACTTCACGCAGGTCAACCCGCAGATCAACCGCGTGCTGGTGCAGCGTGCGCTGCGGCTGCTGGCCGTGGAGCCGGGCCACCGCGTGATCGACTGGTTCTGCGGCCTGGGCAACTTCACCCTGCCGCTGGCCACGCAGGCGCGCGAGGTGCTCGGCCTCGAGGGCAGCGCTGCGCTGGTGCAGCGCGCGCGCGACAACGCCCGCGCCAACGGCCTGGCCGCGCGCACGCGCTTCGAGGCGCAAAACCTGTTCGAGATCGGCCCGGCCGATCTTCAGCGCCATGGCGAGGCCGAGCGCTGGCTGATCGACCCGCCGCGCGAAGGCGCCTTCGCGCTGGCCAAGGCCGTGGCCGACGTGCACGCCGCGGGCGGCTGGCGGCTGCCAGAGCGCATCGTCTACGTCAGCTGCAACCCCGCCACGCTGGCGCGCGACGCCGGGCTGCTGGTGCACCAGGGCGGCTACCGCTGCACGGCGGCCGGAGTGGTGAACATGTTCCCGCACACGGCCCACGTCGAGAGCATTGCCGTCTTCGACCGGGCCTGAAACGACAACGGGGCCCGAAGGCCCCGTGCCAGGCTTGCCGAGGTGTCGCTCAGTCGTTGCTACTGCCGGCGATGCCGAACAAGGCCAGCAGGCTCTGGAACACGTTGTAGATGCTCAGGTACACGCCCAGCGTGGCGGTGATGTAGTTGGTTTCTTCGCCGTCCTGCACGCGCTTCAGGTCGTAGAGGATGAAGAACGAGAAGATGCCGATGGCCGCCACCGCGAGCGTGATCATCAGCGCGCTGCTCTGGATGAAGAAGTTGGCGATGCCCGCCACCAGCAGCAGGATGACGCCGATGAACATGAACTTGGCCATGTTCGTCAGGTCGCGCTTGACGATGCTCGACAGCGTGGCCATGCCCAGGAAGATGGCGCCGGTGCCGGCGAAAGCCATCATCACGAGGCTGGTGCCGTTGTTCATGCCCAGCACCACGGCCAGCATGCGCGACAGCATGATGCCCATGAAGAACGTGAAGCCCAGCAGGATGGGCACGCCCGCGGCCGAGTTCTTGAACTTCTCGATGGCGAACATGAAGCCGAACGCGCCGGCCAGGAACACGATCAGGCCGATGCCCGGCGTGAGGATGCGGTTGATGCCGATGGCCATGCCGACCCAGGCGCCCAGGACGGTGGGCACCATCGACAGGGCCAGCAGCCAGTAGGTGTTGCGCAGCACGCGGTTGCGTTGCGCGGCGAGCGCGCCGCCGCCGGCCAGGCCGGGGAAATTCTGCACGCCTTGGTTCATGGTAACGACCTCCGAGAGTGGAATGGCCATGGGGCCACGTGCGCGAATTCTAGGGCGCCAGGTCAGGGCTGAAATGCCCCTTCAGCCAATGGCGGGATAGCCAACAAGGAGGTATCTTCGC
>JAIYDH010000307.1 GCA_027487585.1 Rubrivivax sp. | reverse complement strand
TTCATGAAGATGGCGCCCATCCTGCGCGCGCTGGCGCAGCACCAGCCGCCGCTGCCGGCGTTGCTGGTGCACACCGGCCAGCACTACGACGCCAGCATGAGCGACCAGCTCTTCGCCGATTTGCGCCTGCCGCGCCCCGACATCAACCTCGAGGTCGGCTCCGGCAGCCATGCCGTGCAGACGGCCGAGGTGATGAAGCGCTTCGAACCCGCCATGGACGAACGCAAGCCCAGCTGCGTGCTCGTGGTCGGTGACGTGAACTCCACGCTCGCCTGCACACTGGTGGCGGTGAAGAAGGGCGTGCCGGTGGTGCACGTGGAGGCCGGCTTGCGCAGCTGGGACCGGCGCATGCCCGAAGAGATCAACCGCGTGCTCACCGACCAAGTGGCCGACCGTCTGTACACCACCGAGCGCAGCGCGCTGGCCAATCTGCTGCGCGAGGGGGTGTCCGAGGAGCGCGTGTGTTTTGCCGGCAATGTGATGATCGACTCGCTGCTGTCCAACAAGCCCCACGCCAGGAAGCCTGCCGATACGCTGGCGGCGCATGGCGCCAGCCCGGCCCTGGTGCAGGGCGCCGGCGGCTACGGCGTGGTCACGCTGCACCGGCCCAGCAACGTGGACGACGCAGCGGCGCTGCAAAGCCTGCTCGGCGTGCTGCGCGAGGTATCGGAGCGTCTGCCGCTGGTGTTCGCGCTGCACCCGCGCACCCGCGCCAACATCGAGCGCTTCGGGCTGCAGCACCTGGTCGACCACGGCCGCATGGCCTTGCTGCCGCCCCAGGGCTATCTTGAGATGCTGGGCCTGATGGCCGGCGCCACCGTGGTGCTCACCGACAGCGGCGGCCTGCAGGAAGAGACCACCGCCCTGGGCGTGCCCTGCCTGACGCTGCGCGAGAACACCGAGCGCCCCATCACCGTGGACGAGGGCACCAACACCATGGTCGGGCGCGACGTGCAGGCCATCCGCGACGGCGTGAGCGCCATCCTGGCCGGGCGTGGCAAGAGTGGCCGTGTTCCTGAAAACTGGGACGGGCATGCCGCCGAGCGCATCGCTGCCGATTTGTACCGATGGCTGCGCGCAGGTGCAGGCTGACAATCCGCGCCATGCCCGCGCACGTATCCGTTTCGAAGCCCGTTCACAAGCCCGTGGCCCCGCCGCCGTCGGGGCCCATCAATGCCCTGACGATCGACGTCGAAGACTACTTCCAGGTCTCCGCATTTGCGCCCTACATCCGGCGCGACGAGTGGGACACCCGCGAGTGCCGCGTCGAGCGCAACGTGAGCCGTATCCTCGAGCTGTTGGCCGGGCGCGACGTGAAGGCCACGTTCTTCACCCTCGGCTGGATCGCCGAGCGCTACCCGCAGCTGGTGCGCGACATCGTCGAACAGGGCCACGAGCTGGCCAGCCACGGCTATGGCCACGAGCGCGCGAGCGATCTCAACCGCGCTGCCTTCCACGCCGACGTGAGCCGCGCCAAGGCCATCCTCGAAGACCTGGGCGGCCGTGCCGTGCGCGGCTACCGCGCGCCGAGCTTCTCGATCGGTAGCGCCAACCTCTGGGCTTTCGACGCGCTGGCCGAGGCCGGCTACCACTACAGCAGCAGCATCTACCCCATCAAGCACGACCACTACGGCATGCCCGATTCGCCGCGCTTTGCGTACCGGCTGCCCAACGGCCTGCTCGAGGTGCCGGTGACGACGCTGCGGCTGTTCAACCGCAACCTGCCTTCCAGCGGTGGGGGCTACTTCAGGCTGCTGCCGTATGCCGTCTCGCGCTGGATGATCGGCAAGGTCAATCGTGACGACGTCGAGTCGGCCGTCTTCTACTTCCACCCCTGGGAGATCGATGCGGGCCAGCCGCGCGTGGCCGGCATCGACGCGAAGAGCCGGTTCCGCCACTACGTGAACATCGGCCGCATGGAAAGCCGGCTGCAGCAGCTGCTGGCCGATTTCCGCTGGGGCCGCATGGACCAGATCTTCCTCGGCGGCGGCGCCGCCAGCCGGCCGCCCACCCGGGCCACTGCTGCCCACCCTCGCACGCCGGCCACGGCCCGCGGCTGAAGCGTGAACAGCGTGCAGGTCGATCGCCTCTCGGTAGGCGACGCCACCGCGGCATCGCGCTGGGACGCCTTCGTGCGCGATTGCCCTGAGGCGCGCTTTTGTCACCTCAGCGGCTGGGGCCGGGCGCTGGAGAGCGTGTTTGGCCACGAAACCCATTTTCTGCAGGCCACGCAGGGGGGGCGCATCACCGGCGTATTGCCGCTCGCGCACGTGAAAAGCCGCCTGTTTGGCAACTCGCTGACCAGCCTGCCCTTTTGCGTGTATGGCGGCGTGGCGGCGGCCGACGAGGCCAGCGCGCAAGCCCTGGTGGCCGCGGCCGATGCGCTTGCGCGCAAGCTCGACGTGCCGCACCTGGAATTGCGCCACACCACGCGGCGCCACCCCGACTGGCCTGAGCAGGACCTGTACGTCTGCTTCCGCAAGGCCATCACGGCCGACGACGAGGCCAACATGAATGCCATCCCGCGCAAGCAGCGCGCGATGGTGCGCAAGGGCATCAAGAACGGCCTGGTGGCCACGCAGGACGACGGCATGGAGCGCTTCTTCGCGCTGTACGCCGACAACGTGCACCGCCATGGCACGCCCGCGCTGCCCAAGCGCTGGTTCGAGACGCTGAAGCGCGAGTTCGGCACCGACTGCGAAGTCCTCACGGTCACCTCATCCGAGGGGCGACTGTTGTCGAGCGTGGTCAGCTTCTACTTCCGTGACGAAGTGCTGCCCTACTATGCAGGCGACGACGAAGCCGCCCGCGGGCTGGCGGCCAATGACTTCAAATACTGGGAGCTGATGCGCCGTGCGGCGGCGCGAGGCTGCACCATGTTCGACTACGGCCGCAGCAAGCGCGGCACCGGCCCCTTCGACTTCAAGAAGAACTGGGGCTTCGAGCCAGAGCCCCTTCATTACGAGTACCGCCTCTACAAGCGCGACACCGTGCCCCAGAACAACCCGACCAACGCGAAGTACCGGCTGATGATCGAAGGCTGGCGCCGGCTGCCGCTGGGCCTGGCCAACTGGCTGGGGCCGTTCATCGTCAAGAGTCTCGGCTGAGAGCTTGTGAAGTATTCCGTCACGCCCGCTCGTGCGCCCGAAACGGCGCCGCTCGTCGTTGCAAATGCTCGCCGTAGCCCGGGCTACGGCTGCGCTTTGCGCCTAGATCGACACCGTTTCGGACGCCCGCTCGGACGCGCCGGGATGCTTCACAAGCCCTGAGCAGCAGGCAGACATGGCTAACTTGCTCTACCTGGTGCACCGCATGCCCTACCCGCCCGACAAGGGCGACAAGGTGCGTTCGTACCACCTGCTGCGCCACCTGGCGGCAAGGCATCGCGTGTTCCTGGGCACTTTTGTCGACGACCCGGCCGACCTGCAGCACGTGGGCGTGCTGCGCCGGCTCTGCGCCGGCCTTCATGTGGTGCCGATGAACCCGCGCATGGCCAAGCTGCGCGGCCTGGCCGGCCTGGCCACCGGCGAGGCGCTGTCGGTGCGTGCCTACCGCGACGCCGGCCTGCGCCAATGGGTGCGCGACACGGTGGCGCACGAGGGCATCGACGCCGGCGTGGTGTATTCGTCGGCTGTGGCGCAGTACGCCGACGAGCTGGCGGGCCGTCCGCTGATCGTCGACTTCGTCGATGTCGATTCCGCCAAGTGGAGCGCCTACGCCGATCGCCACCCCTGGCCGCTGAGCTGGTTGTACCGCCGCGAGGGCCGCGAGCTGCTGGCCTACGAACGCGCCGTGGCGCAGGCCTCGCGCCGCAGCTTCTTCTCTACCGCCCAGGAAACCGCGTTGTTCCTGGGTCTGGCACCCGAGGCCGCGCCGGTGTGCGAGGCCATGACCAACGGCGTCGATGCCGATCACTTCGAACCCAACCCGCGGCTGCCCTCGCCCTTTGCGGCCGGCGAACGCGCGGTGGTGTTCACCGGCGCCATGGACTACTGGCCCAACGTCGACGCTGTGACCTGGTTTGCCCGCGAGCTGCTGCCGGCGCTGCGCCGCAGGCGCCGCGACCTGCGCTTCGTGATCGTCGGCCGCTCGCCCACCGCGGCGGTGCTGGCCCTGGCAGGCAAGCACGTGCAGGTCACCGGCACCGTGCCCGACGTGCGCCCCTACCTGCAGCATGCCGCCGTGGTGGTGGCGCCGCTGCGGCTGGCGCGCGGCATCCAGAACAAGGTGCTCGAAGCCATGGCCATGGGGCAGGCTGTGGTGGCCGCGCAAAGCTGTGTGCAGGTGCTCGATGTCGAGGCCGGCCGCGAGATCGTGCCCGCTGCCGATGGCGCCGCCTTCGTGCGCGAAGTGGGCGCGCTGCTCGACAACCCGGCTCGCGCCCGTGCCATGGGCATGGCGGCGCGGCAGCGGGTGTTGCGCAGCTACGCCTGGAGTGCGCACCTGTCGGCCATCGACCGGCACCTGGCTGGCCTGGGCACGCCCGTGCCGGGCCACCTCGCGGACTTTGCGCATACGCACCAGGGGGCCGCCGCATGAGTGCCGTGTTGAGCGCTGCGGCACCCGCTTCGCCCTGGCGATCGGCCCTGCCGGCGCTGGCGCTGGTGCTGCTGGCCATTGGCGCGCTGTACAGCGACACCTTCGTCGCAATGGCCGGCATCTGGACGCGTTCGGAGACCTTCGCCCACGCCTGGCTCGTGCCCCCCATCGTGCTGTGGCTGGTGTGGCGTCTGCGCGGTGAGTTGGCCCTGCTGGCGCCGAAGCCGGCGCCCTGGTTGTTGCTGCCGATGGCCGTGGTCGCGCTGGCTTGGCTGCTGGGTGACCTGGCCGGCATCAATGCCGTCACGCAGCTGGCCGTGACGGCGCTGCTGGTGCTGGCCGTCCCGGCCGTGCTGGGCCTGGCGGTGGGCCGGCAGATCATGTTCCCGCTCGGCTTCCTGTTCTTCATGGTGCCTATCGGCGAGTTCACCACCGGCGTGATGATGCAGTGGACGGCCGACTTCACCGTGTGGGCGCTGGTGGCCACTGGCGTACCGGTGTATCGCGAGGGCCTGCAGTTCGTCATTCCCTCGGGCGCGTGGAGCGTGATCGAGGCCTGCAGCGGCGTGCGCTACCTCATCGCCAGCTTCATGGTGGGCACGCTGTTCGCGTACCTGAACTACCGCTCGGCCAAGCGGCGCTGGATCTTTGTCGGCGTATCCATCCTCGTGCCCATCGTGGCCAACTGGGTGCGCGCCTACTTGATCGTGATGCTGGGTCACCTGTCGGGCAACAAACTCGCTGTCGGCGTGGACCACCTGATCTACGGCTGGGTGTTCTTCGGCGTGGTCATCGGCATCATGTTCGTCATTGGTGCCCGGTGGTCCGAGCCGCTGCCCGAGAAGACGCCCACCGCGCCCGCCGGGGCTGCTGCCGGGCCCACGGTCGCAGCCGCAGGCCCCTGGCCTGCGGCCGTGCTGACGGTGACCGCCCTGGCCTTTGGGCCGGCGGCCTCGTGGGCGCTGCAGCACCCGGTCGACATGCCGCCGGTGAAGGTGGCCCTGCCCGACCTGCCCGGCGCGCCCGCTGCCGACAATCAGACCCTGAAGCTGCAGCCTCACTTCGACGGCGCCGCCGCGTTGGCCCATCGCGTGTACGTGGTCGACGGCCAACCGGTCACGGTCCATGTGGGCTACTACCGGTACCAGACCTACGGCATCAAGGTGACCAGTTCCAACAACATGCTGGTTCACTCGGAGGATCCCCACTGGAACCGGCTGTCGGTCGGCACGGTGCGCGTGCCGGTGACCGGCCTCGGCTCCGAGGCGCTGGCCATGCGGGCCACCCAGCTGGTGAGCGGCCGCACTGGCGCCATCTCGGCGCAGCGCGACGCACTCCTGGTGCGCCAGGTCATGTGGGCTGGCGGCCGCCTCACCACGAACAGCCAGAAGGCCGTGGTCGCTGGTGTGCTGGCGCGCCTGACCGGCCAAGGCGACGACGCCGCCATGCTGACCATCTACACCGAAGGCGAAGGCCCCGTGGCGGCTCGTCGCGTCGATGCCTTCATCGGCCAGCACCTGCCGGCGCTGGTGGCGCACCTGGAGCAGCTGCGCTCCCCGGCGCGCTGAAGCCTTGCTCCATTCGCAGACCGGAACCTCCCCCATGAACACCCTCGCAGTCATCGGCCTCGGCTACGTCGGCCTGCCCCTCGTCGTCGAGTTCGGCAAACACGTGCGCACCATCGGCTTCGACATCGCCCAGCACAAGGTCGACGCCTGCCAGCGCGGCACCGATCCCAGCCGCGAGCTCACCGATGCGCAGATGGCCGAGGCCAAACACGCTGTCTACACCAGTGACCCGGCGATGCTGGGCGAGGCCGACATGATCATTGTCGCCGTGCCCACGCCGGTGGACGAGGCGCACATCCCCGACTTCGGCCCGCTGGTGGGCAGCAGCACCAGTGTGGGCCGCCACATGAAGAAGGGCGTCATCGTCATCTACGAAAGCACGGTGTATCCGGGCGCCACCGAAGAGGTGTGCATTCCGGTGCTCGAGAAGCACTCGGGCCTGAAGTGGAAGCAGGACTTCTTCGTCGGCTACAGCCCCGAGCGCATCAACCCGGGCGACAAGGAGCACACGCTCACCAAGATCCTGAAGATCGTCTCCGGCGACACGCCCGAGACGCTGGACAAGGTGGCCCAGCTTTACGAAAAGATCATCGTGCCCGGCGTGCACCGTGCGAGCAGCATCAAGGCTGCCGAAGCCGCCAAGGTGATCGAAAACACCCAGCGCGACCTGAACATTGCGTTGATGAACGAGCTGGCCATCATCTTCGACAAGATCGGCATCGACACCACCGAGGTGCTTGAGGCCGCCGGCACGAAGTGGAACTTCCTGAAGTTCAAGCCCGGTCTGGTGGGCGGCCACTGCATCGGCGTCGACCCGTACTACCTCACGCACAAGGCCGACATGCTGGGCTACCACCCGCAGGTCATCCTGGCGGGGCGGCGCATCAACGACGGCATGGGCAAGTTCATTGCCGAGCAGACGATCAAGCACATGATCGCTGCGGGCAGCTACATCAAGGGGGCCCGCGTCAACGTGCTCGGCCTCACGTTCAAGGAAAACTGCGGCGACCTGCGCAACAGCAAGGTCATCGACATCATCAAGGAGCTGCAGAGCTACGGCGTGGAAGTGCACGTGACAGACCCGCAGGCCACCAGCGAAGAGGCGGTGCACGAGTACGGCGTGCCGCTCACGCCCTGGGAGCAGCTGCCGCGCGCCGACGCCATCGTGGCGGCGGTGGCGCACCGCGAGTTCATGGGCCTCACGCCCGAGGACATCGGCAAGAAGCTCGTCAAGGGCGGCGCCTTCATCGACGTGAAGGCCACCTTCGACCAGCCGATGCTGCAGGCGGCGGGTTACCGCGTGTGGCGGCTCTGAGGCGAACCCCCATGCCGCCCGAGCCCAACTCCGCTCGGGCTGAGCCTGTCGAAGCCTCGCAGAGGCACTTCGACAAGCTCAGTGCGAACGGGCTTGGTAGGCCCACTCCACCGCGAGCTGAGCCCGCCCTCCGTTCGGGCTGAGCCCCCCTCCGTTCGGGCTGAGCCCCCCTCCGTTCGGGCTGAGCCTGTCGAAGCCCCACCACCCACGTGCCCGATTCCCGCCCGCTGATCTGCCACGTCGTCTACCGCTTTGCCGTGGGCGGCCTGGAGAACGGCGTTGTCAACCTGATCAACCACCTGCCGCGCGAGCGCTGGCGTCACGCGGTGGTATCGCTCACCGACATCGACGCCGGCTTTGCCGCCCGCATCCACACGCCCGGCGTGACGCTGCACGCGCTGCACAAGCCCCCGGGCCAGGGCTACAAGCAGTGGCCGGCACTGGCGCGGCTGTTCCGCGAACTGCGGCCCGCCATCGTGCATACCCGCAACCTGGCCGCACTCGAGGCCCAGGCTCCGGCCTGGTGGGCCGGCGTGCCCGGCCGCGTGCACGGTGAACACGGCCGCGATGTCGAAGACCCCCACGGCACCAGCCGCAAGCACCAATGGATGCGCCGAGCCTACCGGCCCTTCGTGCACCACACCATCGCGCTCGGCCGCGAGCTTGCTGACTACTGCCGCACCCGCATCGGCACGCCGCCTGCTCGCCTGCACACCATCTACAACGGCGTCGACACCACGCGCTTCGCCCCGGCCCCCGGCGGCCGCCAGCCCATCACCGGCAGCCCCTTCAACGACCCCGCCCTGTGGCTGGCCGGCACCGTGGGCCGCATGCAGACCGTGAAGGCCCAACCCGTGCTGGCGCGTGCCTTCGTGCAGGTCCTGGCCGAGGCGCCCGCGCTGCGCGAGCGGCTGCGCCTGGTGATGGTGGGCGACGGCCCGCTGCGCGCCGAGTGCCAAGCTGTGCTTCAAGAGGCCGGCGTGGCCGACCTGGCTTGGTTCGCCGGCGAACGCACCGATGTGCCGGATGTCATGCGGGGCCTCGATTGTTTTGTGCTTCCGTCCTTGGCCGAAGGTATCTCCAATACCATTCTGGAAGCCATGGCAGCGGGCCTGCCCGTGCTGGCCACGGGTGTGGGTGCCAACGTCGAACTTGTGGCGCATGCCGAGACAGGCGTGGTGGTGGCTGCAGGCGAGCCCGGGCCGATGGCGCAGCAGCTGGCCTGGCTGGCCGGCAACCCTGCGCAGGCGGCCGCCATGGGCCGGGCAGGGCGCGTTCGGATAGAGCAGAGATTCAGCCTTGGTGCCATGGTGGCAGCGTACGAAGGCGTGTACCAGCGGGTGCTGCAGGCACACCGCCAGGAGTGAAGTTCCAGCATGTGCGGCATCACCGGCATCTTCGACACCCGCGGAACCCGTGCCGTGGACGTGGCCTCGCTGCAGCGCATGAACGACTCGCAGCACCACCGCGGGCCCGATGAAGGCAGCGTGCACGTCGAGCCCGGCCTGGGCTTCGGCCACCGGCGCCTGAGCATCATCGACATCGCCACTGGCCAGCAACCGCTGTTCAACGAAGACGGCACGGTAGCCATCGTCTTCAATGGCGAGATCTACAACTACCAGGATCTCATCCCCGAGCTGCAGGCGCTGGGCCACGTGTTCCACACCAAGAGCGACACCGAGTGCATCGTGCACGCCTGGGAGCAGTGGGGCGAAGACTGCGTGACGCGCCTGCGCGGCATGTTCGCCTTCGTCATCTGGGACCGCAACCGCCAGACGCTCTTCATGGCGCGCGACCGCCTGGGCGTCAAGCCGCTGTACTACGCCGTGCTCGACGACGGCACGCTGCTCTTCGGCAGCGAGCTCAAGAGCGTGATGGCCTACCACGGCCCCGGCGGCAGCGCGCTCAAGCGCGACATCGACCCGCTGGCGCTGGAAGAGTACTTTGCGCTGGGCTACGTGGCCGAGCCGCGCACCGTGTTCCGCCAGGCCAGGAAGCTGCCGCCCGGCCATAGCCTGGCCATCCGCCGCGGCGCCCCGGTGGGCGAGCCGCGCGAGTACTGGGACGTGCGCTTCACGCTGAACAACCCCATCAGCATGGACGACGCCTGCGCCGAGCTGACCGAGCGGCTGCGCGAGAGCGTGCGCCTGCGCATGATTGCCGAGGTGCCGCTGGGCGCCTTCCTGTCCGGCGGCGTGGACAGCAGCGCCGTGGTGCAGGCCATGGCCGGCTTGAGCAGCGGCCCGGTGAACACCTGCTCCATCGCCTTCGACGACCCCCAGTTCAACGAAAGCGCCTTTGCGCAGATGGTGGCCGACCGCTACGCCACCAACCACCGCGTCGAAACCGTGGTCAGCGACGACTTCGACTTGATCGACACGCTGGCGCACCTGTACGACGAGCCCTACGCCGACAGCAGCGCCATCCCCACCTACCGCGTGTGCCAGCTGGCGCGCAAGCACGTCACGGTGGCGCTCAGCGGCGACGGTGGCGACGAAACCTTCGCCGGCTACCGCCGCTACCGCATGCACCTCATGGAGGAAAAGCTGCGCTCGGCCCTGCCCGCCAGCGTGCGCCAGCCGGTGTTCGGCCTGCTCGGCCGCGTGTACCCCAAGGCCGACTGGGCGCCGCGTGTGCTGCGCGCCAAGACCACCTTCCAGGGCATGGCCCGCACCAGCGTGGAGGCCTACTTCCACAGCGTCAGCATCCTGCGCGGCGCCATGCGCGAGCAACTCTTCAGCGCCCAGCTCAAGCGCGAGCTGGGCGGGTACGACGCGCAACAGGTCTTCGACCGCCACGCGCTGAAGGCCGGCACCGACGACCCGCTGGCCCTCATCCAGTACCTGGACCTCAAGACCTACCTGGTGGGCGACATCAACACCAAGGTCGACCGCGCCAGCATGGCCCACAGCCTGGAGGTGCGCGAGCCCTTGATGGACCACGAGCTGGTGGAATGGCTGGCCACCCTGCCGATGGGCCTGAAGATCCGCGGCAACGAAGGCAAGGTACTGCTGAAGAAAGCCATGGAGCCGCGGCTGCCCAACGACGTGCTGTACCGGCCGAAGATGGGCTTTTCCGTGCCGCTGGCGCGCTGGTTCCGCGGTCCGCTGAAGCAGCGCGTGCGCGACGCTGTGCTGGGCGAGCGCCTGCTCGGCACCGGCTGGTTCGACCGCCGCTACCTCGAGCACCTCGTCACCGCCCACCAAAGCGGCGCCAGCGACTACAGCGCGCCTCTGTGGACGCTGCTGATGTTCGAGGCCTTCCTGCGCAACGTGGTCGATGGCGAAGGCCGCGCCGAGCGCATGGTGCCCGCCATCGAGACGGTGACGGCATGAGCTTGAAAGTGCTCCATGTGCTGGATCACTCGATCCCGCTGCACAGCGGCTACACCTTCCGCACGCTGAGTCTGCTGCGCGAGCAGCGCAAGCTGGGCTGGCAGACGGTGCACGTGACGAGCCCCAAGCACACCACCCCTTCAGCGCCTGAAGAAACCGTCGACGGCTGGCACTTCTACCGCACCCCGGCCGCCGCACCCGGCCCACTGGACAAGCTGCCCGCCCTGGGCAGCGTGGCGCAGATGCTGGCGCTGATGAAGCAGCTCGAGCGCCGCCTGCTGGAAGTGGCCCAGCGCGAGAAGCCCGACCTGCTGCACGCGCACTCGCCGGTGCTCGACGCCATCCCGGCGCTGCGCGTGGGGCGGCAGCTGGGCATCCCGGTGGTGTACGAGGTGCGCGCCTTCTGGGAAGACGCCGCGGTGGACCACGGCACCACCACCGAAGGCAGCCCGCGCTACCGCCTGACGCGCCGGCTCGAGACCCATGCGCTCAAGCGCGCCGACCATGTGTTCACCATCTGCGAAGGCCTGCGCAGCGACATCGTCGCGCGCGGCATCGCATCGGCCAAGGTGACGGTGATCCCCAACGCCGTCGACATCGACGGCTTCGAGCTCGGCGGCCAGGCCGACCCCGCGCTGAAGGCGAAACTGGGACTTGACGGCGCCACGGTGCTGGGCTTCATCGGCAGCTTCTACGCCTACGAAGGGCTCGATCTGCTGCTGGCCGCCATGCCCGCGCTGCTGCAGCAACGGCCCGATCTGCGCGTGCTGCTGGTGGGTGGCGGGCCGCAGGACGCGGCACTCAAGGCGCAGGCGGCGGCGCTGGGCATCGCCGACAAGGTGGTCTTCACCGGCCGCGTGCCGCATGCCGAGGTGAACCGCTACTACGACCTGGTGGACCTGCTGGCCTACCCGCGCCACAGCATGCGCCTGACGGAGCTGGTGACACCGCTCAAGCCGCTGGAGGCCATGGCCCAGGGCCGACTGTTCGTGGCCAGCGACGTGGGCGGCCACAAGGAGCTGGTGCGCGATGGCGAGACCGGCTTCCTGTTCAAGGCCGGCAGCGCCGAAGCCCTGGCGACGGCGGTGCAGCAGACCCTGGCGCGCCAGGCCGACTGGCCCCGCATCCGCCAGCAGGCGCGGCAGTTCGTTGAGACCGAGCGCAACTGGCGCAACTCGGTGGCGCGCTACCCGGCGGCCTACCGCTCGGTGCTGCGCGAGCCCGCGCGTGCGGCGCTGGTGTGAAGGTGGGGACGATGGGCATTGCTGCGCAGGTCCTTCGACAGGCTCAGTCCGAACGGGGTTCGCATCAGCCCGTACGGAGTTCCTCCCACACCGTTCGGGCTGAGCCTGTCGAAGCCCCCCGCACCATCACCGCCCGTTCAGGCTGAGCCTGCCGAAGCCCCGCCGTGAGCCGCCTCCCGCACATCGTCACCCTGAGCAGCCTGTTCCCCAGCGAACGGCAGCCCATGGCCGGCCTCTTTGTGCGCGAGCGTGCCTTCCGCCTGGGTGCCCGCCTGTCCTTGTCTGTCGTGGCCCCGCAAGCCTGGTTCCCCTTCCAGGCCTTGCTGCGCCGCCTCAAGCCCGGCTTCCGGCCCGGCGCGCCCGCCCACGAACAGCAAGGTGGCTTCGACCTCGCCTACCCGCGTTTCTTTTCCATCCCCGGCGCCCTGAAGTCCCTCGACGGCTTGTTCATGGCCCTCGGCGCCTGGTCCCGCCTGCGCGCCTTGCAGCGCGCCGGCCGCCTGGACATCATCGACGCCCACTTCGGCTACCCCGACGGCCGCGCCGCCAGCCTGCTGGCGCGTTGGCTTGGCGTGCCCTACACCGTCACCCTGCGCGGCACCGAAACCCGCCACGCCCAAGACCCCGCCCTGCGCCCCGCGCTGCAAGCCGCCCTGCGTGGCGCCAGCCGCGTGTTCAGCGTGTCGGAGTCGCTTCGCCAGGTGGCCCTGCAACTGGGTGTGCCCCCCGAGCGCGCCATCGTCGTGGGCAACGGCGTCGATCTTGCCCGCTTCTACCCGCTGCCCCGTGCCGAAGCCCGCCTCACCCTCGGCCTGCCCGTCGACACCCCCGTGCTGGTGAGCGTGGGCGGCCTGTGCGAGCGCAAAGGCTTCCACCGCGTGATGGCCTGCCTGCCGCGCCTGCGCGAGCGCCACCCCGGGCTGCGGCTGCTGGTGGTGGGCGGCCCCAGCCCCGAAGGTGACTGGACGCCCCAGCTCACTGCCCTGTCACGCGAGCTCGGCATCGACGACGCCGTGGTGTTTGCCGGCCCGCAGCCGCCCGATGCCCTGCGTCAATGGCTCAGCGCCGCCGACGTGTTCGTGCTGGCCACGCGCAACGAAGGCTGGGCCAACGTGTTCCTCGAAGCCATGGCCTGCGGCCTGCCCGTCGTCACCACCCGGGTGGGCGGCAACGCCGAGGTCGTGAACGCACCCGGACTAGGGAGCGTGGTGCCTTTTGGCGACGAGCCTGCGCTCGACGCCGCCATCGACCAGGCCCTGCGGACCCCCTGGGACCGCGCGCACATCCGCGCCTATGCCGAGGCCAACACCTGGGACAGGCGCATCGATCAGCTCGAGCGCGAGTTCCTGGCGCTGGCTCCGGCCCCCCTGGCCCGCGAGGCCGCTGCGTCGACATGAACACCGCCACCACCCGCCGCAACGCCGACGGCCCTGGCCTCTACACCCGCCTGGTTTCGGGCCTGGTGTTCCCGCTGCACGAGCGCCTGAAGCACCACGACACGGTGGCGGTGCGCCGCGGGCTTGAAGAGTCGCAGTGGTGGCCGCGCGATCGCATCGAGGCCTTGCAACTGAAACGCCTGCGCACGCTACTGGCCGACGTGGGCGCGCACGTGCCCTACTACCAGCGGGTGTTCCGCGAGCGGGGTTTCGAGCCCGCCCGCGTGCAAAGCCTGGCCGACCTGCAGCGCCTGCCCTTCCTGACCAAGGCCGAGATCCGCGCCGCCAGCGACGACTTCCGCCACCCCGCGGCCGGACCACTGGCGCGGTTCAACACCGGTGGCAGCTCGGGCGAGCCGCTGGTCTTCTATATCGGCAAGGAGCGCGTCAGCCACGACGTGGCTGCCAAGTGGCGCGCCACGCGCTGGTGGGGCGTGGACATCGGCGACCGCGAAGCGGTGGTCTGGGGCTCGCCCATTGAACTGGGCGCGCAAGACCGCGTGCGTGCCGTGCGCGACAAGCTGCTGCGCACCCGGCTTTTGCCTGCCTTCGAGATGAGCGCGGCCAAGCTCGACGGTTTCGTGGCCGAGCTGCGCGCGCAGCGCCCCCACATGCTGTTCGGCTACCCCTCGGCGCTGAGCCACATCGCGCGCCATGCCGAACAGCGCGGCGTGGTCATGACCGACCTTGGCATCAAGGTGGCCTTCGTCACCAGCGAGCGGCTCTACGACGAGCAGCGCGCCACCATCGAGCGCGTGTTCGGCTGCCCGGTGGCCAACGGCTACGGCGGGCGCGATGCCGGCTTCATTGCCCACCAGTGCCCGAGCGGCGGTATGCACCTCACCGCCGAAGACCTCATCGTCGAGATCATCGGCAGCGATGGCCAGCCGGTGCCCGACGGCCAGCTGGGCGAGATCGTCGTCACGCACCTGTGCACGCGCGAGTACCCTTTCATCCGCTATCGCACGGGCGACATGGCGGTGATGAGCGCCGAGCGCTGCGCCTGCGGCCGCGGCCTGCCGATGCTGGCCGAGATCCAGGGCCGCAGCACCGACTTCGTGGTGGCGCAGGACGGCACCGTGATGCACGGCCTGAGCCTGATTTACATCCTGCGCGACCTGCCCGGCGTGCAGGGCTTCAAGATCGTGCAGGAGAGCCTGGCGCTCACGCGGGTGCAGGTGGTGGCCGGCACGGGCTTTGGTGCCGAGCAGGAAGCGGCCATCGTCGCCGGTTTCAGGCGTCGGCTGGGCTTGGGTGTGCAGGTGCAGGTTGAGCGGGTGGGGGCGATCGCGCCCGAGAAGTCGGGCAAGTACCGTTATGTGATCAGCCGCGTGCAAGCGGGTGGGCAAACGCAGCCGGGAGCGGAGGCGGTGGGTGCGTGACATCCTTGTGGTCTCCATCGTGCTGCTGTTTGCGATGGTGGCACTTCGCAAGCCCTGGATCGGCTTCCAGCTGTGGGTTTGGCTGAGCCTGATGAATCCGCACCGTTACTCGTTTGGCTTTGCTTACGACGCACCTTTAGCCGCCATTGCCGCGGGCACCACGATCTTGGGTTTGCTGTTCACCAAGGAACGCCAGAACCCGTTCAAGACCTTGCCGGTAGGCCTGCTCGTCGCCCTGACCGCATGGATCACCGTCAGTTGGTTGATGGGTATTGACCGAAAAGGAGACTACGCCCAGTGGGACAAGGTCATGAAGATCAACCTTGTGTTTCTGCTGGGTTTGGCCCTCATCCGGACGAAGGAACAGATTATTGTCTTCGCCTGGGTGGCGACTCTTTCCATTGCGCTTCTTTGCGCCAAGGGCGGGGCATTCACGTTGGCCACCGCTGGCAACTACCGCGTGTGGGGGCCGCCGGGTTCTTTCGTGGCCGGCAACAACGAGTTCGCCGTGGCTACGATCATGACGATCCCGCTGTTGAGGTTCATGCAGCTTCAAGCCAAGAACGTCGTCCTGAGGTACGTCTTGCTGGCGATGGCTTTGTTGTCGGCAGTTTCCGCCGTGGGTTCGCACTCACGAGGCGCGCTTTTGGCCATCGTGGCCATGTCTTTGCTGTTGTGGTGGCGTGGTCGTGCTCGGCTGCGCGGCGCCATCCTGATGGGAGTGGCGGCAGTGTTGATGTTGTCCATGATGCCTGAGCACTGGTTCACTCGAATGGACACCATCGAGACCTACAAGGAGGACGAATCCGCCATGGGTCGCATCAACGCTTGGTGGGTTGCGTGGCACGTGGCCTTTGCTTACCCCACGGGGGTGGGGTTCAACATGGCTCGCCCGGAGCTGTACGCGATGTATGCACCGGATCCGAGAGCTTTTGCATTGGTGGCGCACAGCATCTACTTTCAGATGCTCGGACACCATGGCTTCCTCGGCCTGTTTCTGTTCCTGGGAATCTGGGCTTCGACCTGGTTCTACGCTTGGCGGGTCCGCAAGTTGGCGGAAGGGCGCGAAGAACTTCGATGGGCATCCGACTTGGCCGGCATGTGCCAGGTCGCTCTGGTTGGCTACCTCGCGGGCGGGGCCTTCCTCGATCTGGCCTACTTTGATCTACCCTACTACGTGATGGGCTTGGTGGTGCTGACCCACCGGTGGATTCTCCGCAGGGCCTGGGAAACGGAGCCGCCGCTCAAGCCCGTGCTGTGGCGCCGCTGGACGGGCCTTGTCGTGCCGGCGGCCGTGCGGACGGGGCCGTCAATGGCCCGTCCCTCGGCCGTCAACGCCGACCCTGAACGATGGGTCGTCCACAAATGAACCTGACGCGATCGGGTCTGGGTTTGCTGTCGCCTGGCGGTGCAGGCGGCAAGCTCGGCATTCTGATCTTCCATCGTGTGCTGGCCCAGCCGGATGTGCTGTTCCCAGGCGACATGCACGCCGCACGCTTCAGCGAGGTGTGCAGCTGGCTCGCTGCCTGGTTCAACGTGCTCCCCTTGGACCAAGCGGTCGACCTGCTGCAAAGTGGCAGCCTGCCGCCCAGAGCCTTGTGCCTGACGTTCGATGATGGCTACGTGGACAACGCCACGATCGCCTTGCCCATCCTGCAACAGCATGGCCTGTCCGCTACGTTCTTCGTCTCGACCGGGTTCCTCGACGGCGGCATGCCTTGGAACGACCTTGTCACCGAGTCGTTTCGACACAGCAAACGGGAGTTCGTCGAACTGCCGCGGATCGCCGGCATCGATCTCGGAGCCTGGGCTTTGGGCGACAGCGCTGCACGGCGTGCGGCCATCCTCAGCACCATCGACCACATCAAGTACCTGCCAACGCCCCTCCGACAGGACGCCGTAGACGCCGTGGTCGCTGCGTGCGGCGTGGTGACCCCGAGCGACCTCATGATGAGTTCTGCCCAGGTGAAGCAGTTGGTGGACGGCGGCATGACTGTCGGGGGGCATACGATCAGCCACCCGATCCTGGCGCACATCGACGAGGCCACTGCGCGCGACGAAATCGCCGAGGGCCGCGACCGGTTGCACGCCATCACCGGCAGAGCCGTTGAACTCTTCGCCTACCCGAACGGCAGACCCATGGTCGACTATGTGCCGGCAACCGTCGAAGTCGTGCGATCGCTGGGGTTCAAGGCAGCCGTGACAACGGGCTGGGGCTTCGCGGATGCCAGGACCGACTGCTTTCAGCTGCCGAGGTTCACCCCGTGGGATCGGGCGAAGTGGGCCTTCGGTCTGCGGTTGACAGCAAACCTGTTGCGGCGTTCCAGGCCGCTGGAAAGGCCCGCGCCATGACCCCCCTCGAGAGCCAGACAACAGGGCGCCCTTGGCGCACCGGCGGTGACCGGCAGCGCATGAGTGCCGGCATCGGCAACTGGGAAGGCTTCCTGGCGTCGCCGTTCACGATGCACGACGCACTGGCGGTCGCGGACGGGTGGCGATCGCAGCTTGCCGGAGTCGAGCGTCCCTGGCTGTGTTGGAACGTCGATCCCACTTGGTGCCTGTTGCAGCAGCACATGGTGCTCGAAGTGGGCTGGACACCCGTGGTGGGTTTCGACCCCCGCGTCGGGCCGCCGCCGCTGGTGCCGGGCGCCGTGCTGATCGACTTCAATCGCCACTTCGGCTTCGGGACCATGTACCCGCACTTTCCGCTGGAGTTCATGTTTGCCTACGCTGAGCGGCTCGCGTTCTGGCATGCCGACCTGCTGATGCCACTGCCGCAACTGCGGGCCTATGCGGCCCGTTTCGAGGCCTTGCGCGACGGCCGCATGATCGTGGTCGAGCCCACGCCCACCTGGCGCCAGCGCTGGACCTCAGCGCGGACCACACGCCGCTACTGGGAGCTTCTCGGCTGCACGACCCGCGGCGCCAGCCGCAGCAACTTCGAGCAGGGTTGCGGGTGGTGGCTGTGCTTCTACCTCCACCCCAACTGTCCCGGCGATGCCGAGCGCAAGCGCCGAGCGGAGTTGTACTGGGACTGTGGCGTGGGTATTCGCTACTGGCACCAGGCCTGCGGTGGCGAGCTTGAGCTGATCGCCGAGAAGGAGGTCGACGCGGGCCACTTCACGCGGATGCGGCGCAAGGGCTACATCGCAGCCACTGTCGACGACTGGCGACGTGACCTTTCCAAGGAATTGTCGGCCAACTTTCCGCTTGGCCAGGTGTGCGGGCAGTTTGGCTTGGGCGACCTGTACGAGCGATCGATGCGCCTGTTGCCCGATGCCCGATGATCGCCGCCAAGACCGCCACCGACGCCTGCCGCCGCAGGGGCGCCTTGCTTGTTGGGCGCCTCTTGGGGGATGCGGAGCTTGCGACACTCGACTACAACTTGATACGCGGCCGCGCCTCAGGCCGGTCGATAACCCCCCGTTGAGCATTCCGGAGTCACCATGACCACGCGCAGAGATTTCGTTGCATGCCTTTCCTTCACGACCGCTTTCCTTGCCGGCTGTGGCGGAGGCGGAGACAGCAGCGCTCCTACGGCCGGCGAAGGCGACAGTGCTTCGACGGGCGGCAGCGGCGGTACGCCGTCTTCCAGTTCGACGTCGACGCGTCCGCCCCCGTTGCGTCCTCCGGCCCCCCCTGTGTCGGCGCCGCCGAGCCCAGGCATCACCGCAAGGTTGATCAACCCGGCGAGCGCCATCCTCATCGAAGGGGGATTCGTCTCTTCTCGCTACGAGCGCAGCCAACGCGTGGTGATCTGGGCAGAGTCGGGCATCAGGCGCATCGAAGTCATCCGTTACGACTTCGCATCGGGCGGAGCGCGCTTGCCCCTGCAGGCGGCGGCGTACCGCCTGAAAATCAACGGCGTGCTGCATTCCACGGCAACTCGTACGGGTGACAGTGTGTTCTTCGATGTCAACCAGGACGCTCTATCCGAGGGTTGGCACTGGCTCGACATCGAAGGAGCGGCGGGCGAGACGACGATTCCCCTGCCGATCTACCGCCGTCGTGGCGATCGGGCGGCGCCGCAGACCCAGATGCCGATCCTCACGGTCAGCCAGGAGATGATGTTCCCCACCCAAGGCTTGCACGAGGAACGCATCCTGACGATTCCAGCAGCAGAGAGTTCAACCATCCACTTCGGCATGGTGCCGGCCCGGTTCGAACCGACCGTGCAGAGCCTCGCACCCCGCAGTTTCCCGCCGTTCAGCACGGCGGTCCCGTCCTCGGACCTCGTGTGCACCCAAGTGGTGCCCTGCCGGAAGTCTGACTTGCATCGCCCGACCGTGACGGCCGATGGCGTCATGACCACGGCCGGCATGCAGTGCTACCACTTCTACGATTTTGTGGCTGCGAGCCCCCAGTTTCCGCTGCTGGACGGGCCCCGAGGGCGGGGCACGATTGCCGGTGCCACGCACCTGCAAGTGGGGCGCGATGGCAAGATCTACGGCGTGGATCCGTGGCGGATGTTCCGCATCGACACCGACGGCACGGTCGTCACATTGGCGGGCTGGCGTCAGCGGGCTCCGATGGCCAATTACTCCGGCCCGCAGAACCTGGAACTGGTCGGGGACTGGTCGTCCATCCCCGCTTCACGGCACGGCTTCCACGAGGCCTGGGGTATGGCGTGGGACGAGCGCACCCTCGCAGTGAACGAGTCAGCTCCGCCGATACCCTCCGAAGGCAACGAAAAGCCCCACCAAACTGGGCCGGTGGCCTTCGTCGCCGACACGCAGAACAACCGCATCCTGCGTATCGAGTTCAGCGCCACCTCAAGAGCCACACCGCCGAGGGTGACCGAGTTCATTACTGATCTGGGTGACCCTTGGGATTGCGTGTGTTCGCAGGGCGTTCTTTATGTCAGCGAAAGAACCCGCCATCGCGTCTCTGCCTTCGATGCGACCTCAGGCACGCTCATCCGCACCGTGATCTCTGGCGCTGCTCTGGGTTTCGTCAGTCCGCAGCGCTGGCCGCAGCTGAACCCGGGGATCACGCTGGACGATGCGCGCGCCCAGCCTTGCGTAGCACCCGAGGGCTTGTACCTGCGTGGCCGCAGCCTCTACTTCGGCAGCCGATTGATGGAGCAGGTGCGCGAGATCGACCTCGACAGCGGCGCCATCGTGCGGCGTCAGAACATCTATTGCGACGGCAATTCCTTCTACGTCAAGTTCGCTGTCAGTGACGGTACTTTTGGGCCAGCCGGAACCATATTCGCCGTGACCTGGAGCCCTCGGGGCTTTGGTTATCCGCATACCTACCTGCCCAATGGCGAGGAGTGGCCTATCGTCGGCAACCCGCGCCTGGGCCCGATTTGGGGTGATTCAGGCTACCCAACCGCGGTCGCTGTTGGGCAAGGCCGCCTGATTGTGGGCAATGTGTCGGAGGGCCTGAACATGTTGAGCTTGGCACTCCCCACCGATCGCACGATGCCCCGACAGGCTGGGGCCGGTGCCCTTGACTACTGGCGCAAGGGATATCGGAAGAGCCATGGCTACAGCGGCTGGGGTCACTATGGACTCCCAGTTCCCTGGGGTGTGACTCCCGATATCGATGCCTATCTTGAGTACTGTGGGCATCGAAAGACATGACGGACACTGCCTGTCCCCTACACTGAAAACAAGGGTCCGAGCAAGGTACATCTGTGGATCCGGTCGACAGGCCAAGGCCGTGGCCCCCTGCAGCCGAAGGTCTGGCGCAGGGGGCCGCTCCTTAGGGCTGGCCGCCAGTGCATACGCTGAGGCTTGCCGGCGGCGGAGCTTGGCGGCAGAACGGTCTGGAAGTCGGATGTGCTGGCACACATGTCGCCACCAGTGGCCAGGCGTGGGTTTCTTGTTGGGGGCCATGCCCCGCTGCAGACAGACAGCGCAGTAGGCGCGAGGCAATGGAATGCTGGAAGCAAAGAACTATGAGCGGATGCCGAGCGTGACGCAGACGCAAAGCGTGACGGACGGCGCCCAGCTTCCAGGCAGCAGGCTGGTGGCTGCAGAGTCCAGCCCTGGCCTGGAGTTGTCCGTGGTGGTGCCGGTGTACCGGTCGGCAGCGACTTTGGGACTCTTGCTGGAGCGCCTGACCTCGGTGTTGGGTGCACAGGGACTGCGCTACGAGATCGTGCTGGTCGACGACGGCAGCCCCGACAATTCCTGGGAGCGCCTTGAGACCTTGTACCAGCAGTATGGCGACGTCATGCTCCCCATACGCCTGATGCGCAATTACGGCCAGCACAACGCGCTCATGTGCGGTCTCAGACATAGCCGCGGCCGCTACGTCGTGACCATGGACGATGACTTGCAGAATCCGCCGGAAGAGATTCCCAAGTTGATTGAGCGAATTGAGCAAACGCAGGCCGATCTGGTCTACGGCGTGCCAGCCAACCGACAACATGCGCAGTGGCGCAATGTGGGCTCGCTGATGGTCAAGCGCTTCTACCAGAAGGTGTTCAGAAGCAGCGTGAATCCCACGCAGTTTCGCATCATGGAGCGGCGCTTGGTTGAAGGCGTGCTCTTCTACGATTTGAACTTCACCTACCTGGATGGCTTGCTGGCCTGGTGCACGCAAAACATCGCCGAAGCTGAAGTGGACCATGCGCCACGGCAACATGGGCGGTCCGGCTACAGCTTGAGCAAGCTCATCGGCCTGGCGCTGAATCTCTATACCAACTTTTCCCTCATTCCCCTGCAGGTGGTTAGCCTGATGGGGCTGTTGGCGTCGGCCACTGGATTCGCCGCGGCACTTTACTTCCTGGCGCAGAGACTGCTTTCCAACATCGCCGTACCTGGCTATGCCTCAACCATCGTAGCGGTCTTGATTCTGGGAGGCCTCCAACTGCTGGCACTTGGCATCATGGGTGAATACCTCGGGCGCTTGCACCTCAACGTCAACCGCAAACCCCAGTACCTGATTCGAACCATGCATGTTTCACGGCAGCCAAGCCCTGCGGATTGAGGTTGCCTGATGCAAGCGCTTCTGGTTCGTACGTCGGCGGCACCCTGGGATGAAGCTGTGCTTGGCCGGCCAGTCTTTCAGATCGATGAGCTGCAAATCCAGGGCACTCATGATCAAGCGCGGCGAGAGTTGAACGCCTTGATGCACGAGCACAGGTCCCGCGGAACGGGGTTGGTGAGTTGCCGCATCGCTGCCGATCGGGTGGTGGAGGCGCTGATGCTGCAAGACTGCGGCTTTCGTTGCATTGAGACCATGCTGCGCCCCGAGCTGAACCTAGAAGCGCGGCACGAAGCTGCGGGAGGCTTGCGCATTCAGGACGCCACCGCTGCGGAGGCGCAGAGGGCCGCCGACATTGCGGCACAGGCCTTTGGAACCGAACGCTTCCATACCGACCCCAGGCTGGGGCCTGCGCTCGGCAACGAGCGATACCGGCGCTGGGTGGCGTCCTGTCTGGGGCATCCGCGGCAGCGCCTGTTGAGCTTGCTCCGTGGCCAGGACCTGGTGGCGTTCTTCGTCGTTGAACGGCAGGAACCTGATCTCTGCTACTGGCACTTGACCGCCGTAGACCCGACCCATCAGGGACACGGACTGGGGCGCATGAGTTGGCTCACGGCGTTGCACTGGGCGAGGGCCGAGGGATGCAGAGCGGTGGCCAGCAGCATCGTGGCCCGCAATGTGCGGGTGCTCAACTTGTATGCCAGTTTGGGATTTCGCTTTTCGTCGCCCATGAACACCTATCACTGGATGCCGGAGGCCGGCTCCTGATGTTGGACCGCCGTTTTGCCAGGTTTGTGGCAGTGGGCTTGGTCAGCAACGCCATTTGCTATGGCCTGTATTTGCTGCTCACCGCCCAGGGGGTGTCGCCGCAGTGGGCCTTGACGGCCAGCTACCTTCTGGGTGTTCTGCAATCGTTCATGGGCAACCGCCGATGGACGTTTGAACACCGTGGGCGGGCCGGGTCGGCGCTGCTGCGATTTCTCGTGCTTTATGCCCTGGGATATGGCCTGAGCAGCGCCGTGTTGCACGCGGCTGGATCTTGGCTCGGTTGGCCACACCCAGCGAGCATGGCCCTGACCATGGTGGTTTGCGCCCTGTTCCTGTTCATGGGCCAACGCCTGTGGGTGTTCTCAAACCGCCCCCGCGGGCTTGGTGCCATCTGATTCCCATCTTGCAGCGTGCCTCTCGCGGGCGGCAAACCATCGCCTCAACCGGCCTACCGTGAATCAAATGGATATCTCAGCTTACATCCCGTTTAACCGCCCGTACATGACCGGCAAAGAGCTTTGGTACATCGCCCAAGCGCACAGCCGTGGCCACTTGGCTGGCGATGGTGAATTCACGAGGTCCTGCGCGCAGTGGCTTCAACAGCAAACGGGCTCCGGAAAGGCTTTGCTCACGCACTCGTGCACCGCGGCGCTGGAGATGGCGGCGATCCTGGCCAACGTGGGGCCAGGTGACGAAGTGATCATGCCGTCGTATACGTTCGTCTCCACGGCCAACGCGTTTGTGTTGCGGGGCGCTGTGCCGGTGTTCGTAGACGTCCGGGCCGACACGCTCAACCTGGACGAAACAAAGATTGAAGCCGCCATCACGCCGCGCACGCGCGCCATTGTTCCGGTTCACTATGCCGGGGTGGGCTGCAACATGGAGTTCATCATGGAGCTTGCGGCGCGCCACAAGCTGATCGTGATTGAAGACGCAGCGCAGGGCTTGATGTCGAGTGTCAAAGGCCGCCCTCTCGGCAGCATCGGGCATATGGGCACTTTGTCGTTTCACGAAACCAAGAACATCATTTCCGGCGAAGGCGGGGCGCTCTTGATCAACGACCCTGCGTTGGCAGAGCGGGCTGAAATCATTCGCGAAAAGGGCACCAACCGCAGTCGGTTCTTCCGCGGGCAGGTCGACAAATACACTTGGGTGGACTTGGGTTCTTCGTTCTTGCCCAGTGAGTTGATCGGCGCGTTTCTATGGGCACAGATGGAGGAAGCGCAGTCGATCACCCGACGACGCCTGGCTTTGTGGGATGCGTATCACCAGGCTTTCTATGGATTGGAACGCGAGGGCAAGTTGCGCCGCCCAGCGATTCCGCCGGACTGCACCCACAACGCTCACATGTATTACATCCTGCTGGCCGATCTGGACCGGCGCAGCCAATTCATCGCGGCGCTCAAGGCGCAGGGCATTCAATCGGTGTTTCACTACGTTCCGCTGCACGACTCGCCTTTTGGTGCAGAAGCCGGGCGCGCTCACGGAGACTTGTCCCTGACCAAGTCCTTGAGTGATCGATTGGTGCGCCTGCCGTTGTGGCTGGGGCTTGAGCCTCAGCAAACGCGAGTGATCGATGCAGTGTTCGACGCCTTGAAGTGATCGTCCCGCTCACGATGGGCCCTGCGCAAGCCGCATTTCTCATCGTGCCTCCGACCTTGCTTCTATTCGCAAACGTAGCGATGCAGATCCCTGCCGATGGGGTCGGCACTATCGCATCAAGCCGGTGCTCCACCCGATGAATCGATCCCCTGTTGACCCATCCCACCCAGCCGGTCGTGGTCTGCCGTCATGGACGGTGATGGTCGCGATTCTGGCTGCGGCATTGGCCATTCGCCTGGCCTTCTTCGTCGGCTTCACGGGCTCTGACGACGCCCACTACGCCACCCGCGGGCTGCTGGCGGCTCTGGGTCAGTGGCCCGCGACCGATTACGTCGGGGAACTGCGGTTGGGGATGACCTTGCCCGTCGCGGCGCTGTTGTCGGTGTTTGGTGCCCATGACTGGGTCGCAGCCTTGTGGGGGTTAGCCTGCTCGCTCGGTGAGATTGCCCTCGTCGCTTGCGTGGCGTGGCATGTCGGTGGGCGGCGCGCGGCAGCTTGTGCAGCCCTGCTGCTGGCGCTATTGCCCATTCACGCGGGCCTGGCCACAAGCTTGTGGGCCGACTCGCCGTATGCCTTCATGCAGACCGCCGCAGTGACCGCACTGTGGCTGGCCATTCGTGGGCAGCAGCGCGCGTGGTTGATCGTCTCCGGCCTGGCGCTGGGTTTCGTCGGGTGGATCAAGCCCGAGCCGGCAGTCGTTTTTGGTCTGGTGTACTTCGTCTTGGCGTTGATCTTTCATCCGGACCGCCGGCAGTTGTTCTGGGTGCTGGGTGCCGCGGCGTTGACCGTGCTGCTCAACCTGGGTGTGTTTCAGCTCACGTATGGCGACGCGCTCTACTACGTGAAGGCAGGTTCGCGCAACATACAGGTGAACTTCGTCCAGAACGAGGCGCCTTGGGGCGACCATCGGGCCAGCTACTACGTGCAGTTGATGTTCCGAGATGGCCGTTCCTTTTGGGTGCTTCCACTGCTTGCCGTGCTGGGTCTGGTCTCTGCCTGGCGCGTTGGAGGCAGGCCTTCAGCGGGTCGTTTCGTCGTGGCTTGGGCGCTGCTGATGCTGCTTGCCTTTTCATTGTTTCCTTATTCAACATCGCCCTGGCGCTTCATTCCCAAGCAGGTGAATTACGCGCTCATGTTTGCTGCTCCTTTGGCGTGCCTGGCTGGGGTTTGGCTGGCGCGCCAGCGTGGCGCCGTCGTGGCCGCAGTGCTGACGCTCATGGCACTGGGTGGGTTGGCGTTGCTCGCCTTGTCTTCAGCCCAGTCTCACCTCAAGCGAGGGGTCAACGAGGTCGTGCTGGAGTTCTCGCGCCAGCACCCACAGGTCGTTGTCTTGGCAAACCTGGAGTCAGTCATGCTGAACGAGTGGAACCGTCTCGCCGGCCAGACCGTCGCGCCCGGGCTGATGGCAATCGGCGCCTTCTCGGCCGAGCAGCGGGCGGCGGTTGAGGGGCGGCAGGTGTTCCTGCTTGCTCACCCGAATTGGCCGGAGTACCAAGGCAAGGCAGTGCCGCCGCTGCTCAGACCGGTCAATGCGCGGTGCTACGAACCGGCTTCTTCATTGGTAACTGTGCCGCCGCAGAACTTGGCGAGTCAGGTGTCGCTGAGGATGCTGAGCTTCAGGGAGTTGTTGCCCGCGCCTCTGGCAAAGCACTTGCAATTCATCGACCAATCGTTGTCAGTGAATCCCGTGCAGGTGAAGACCGTGCGTCTGGAGTGCCTGGAATTCAGCGTCGATTGAGGGCGTGTCTGCGATGGAGACGCCGCATGACTGCTGTTTGCGGCGGAGCGCCCATTAAGAGCGCGAAGCAGTACACCGACCACTTCAGAGACCGAACCCAGTCCCGGGGTGCCCCAAAGGAGTAGCGCAGTGGCATACGGCTGTGGTGAAGAGCCACGGGAGTCGCGCCGTTTCCTTCGAACAGGCGCAGCCGTCGCAGTTCGGCGTCTTGACAACCAGCAAGCCTCCGGGCTTGAGCATGCGCGCCGCCAAGGCCATGATTCCCTGCGTGTCTGGCAGGTGCTCGATCAGGTTCCAGAGCGTGATGATGTCGAACGACTCGTCGGCGAATCGATTTTCGGTGACCGCCCTCACGGCCACGTCGAGACTCTTGCCGTGCGCGATGCGCGCCGAGTCCGGTGAGTACTCAATGCGGACAGCGTCGAAGCCGGCATCCCTTGCCAACTCGAGAAACAGTCCCGTTGAACACCCGATGTCCAGCAGCCGGCCCCGGCGGGCGTGCTGCTGCAGCGTCGCCAGGGTAAGCCGGCTTCGTTGCTGTGGTGCCCCGCGGCACAGGGGGATTGGCCGCGAACAACAGGCCGCCGTCCTGGCACCGCACGAGGCCGTAACCGTTCTTCCTCCTGGTTGGCTTCGGTCGGTCGGGGCCACACAGATGGCAGCTGCGCAGCAGGAGTACGGATTCCTGGGAACTCATGGTCTCCAGCCTCTCGTGGCCATGCCCGGCCCCTGCATGGCCGGCAGCGGGCCCCATTGGTCGTGACCTGAGTGCAGGCCACAGCATCGTTCGATGCGCATCGTTGTTCAACACTTGAAGATGAAGACACGGCTCCAGTCCAGTTGCTGATCAAGTTACCTGGGGCTCGACGCCGGCCGAGCCCATCGCAGGCGCAGAAAGTCAATCGCTGAACGTTCGGGCCCCGGAGGACGGCCCGCAAGTCGCCAAAGCAGCAATGCCGAGCACAGGTACGTCACCACACCCAGCCCGCCGACGAACACGAGCAGCACCAGAGGGTTCAGGGCAGCCTGCACCGCGCCAAGCAGGGCGTTCATGAGCAGTGCCATCAACAACGTCGCAGCGAATGGCCGCCAAACGGCCGTCGGTACGTCGATGGCCCGCAAGACTCGGAGATGGACGCTCCACCACCACAACAAGGCGACCATGACGCTGCCCGACGCCACCAGCGACCAAGGAACCGCCATCAAGCCGAACAGCGAAAAGCCTGTGAGCAAGACGACCAGTCGGACAGCCATGGAGACAAAAGTGACCTGGGTTGCAAGCGCCGGGCGGTTAAGCACCATGAACAGGGGCGTGATGCCGATCCCGCAGGAGCGCACGGCCCCGTACAACACGAACACCTGAACGTACGGCACGGCCGGTGCTGCTTTCGGACCGAGGATCAAGCGGACTGCAGGTTCGGCAAGAACCCCGAGCAACGCCGCGAGGGGCATGCCGAGGCTGGCGGCGGCGCCAGTGCCCTCGATCACCGTGCGACGCAGGCGCTCGGCCTCGTGTGCCACCGCCACATAGCCCGCATACAGCGCGCGTTCGATCGACCAGACGGACTCCATGACGATCCCGCTGATCTCTTCAGCGATGCGCATGATGCCGAGTGTCTGCGCGTCGAAGGCACGCTGCACCAAGACCTTGTCGGCTTGGTTGCCTGCGAACAGCACGACGTTGGTGGCGAGTATCCAACTGGAGAAGCGGAACACGCCCTGCCAACCCTTTAGCCTCGGGCGGGGGCGGTATGGATGCATGGCGTAGCCCAGCACCACATTCAGCAGTCGCCCAGCAATGAGGCCGATGACCAGCGCCCAGTAGTTGCGCAGCAGGAGTGCGAAGCCCAGGGTCACCACGAAGGAGAGCAGCTTCTGCGACACCTTGAGCTGGAACTCTCGTTCGAACTGGAGTCGCTTCGCGAAGTCGACCACGCCCACGTTCTGCAGGCCGTCGATCAGCGGCACCAGCGCCAGCACCGCGATCACCGTTTCCAGGCGCGGCTCCCTAAAGAATACGGCAGCCCATGGCGCGGCGGCCAGCAGCAGCAGGCTCACGCCAACGCCCCGGATCGCGTTCAGCGTCCATACCAGGTGGTAGTCCTCGAGCGTGGACTCGGCGTCCCGCAGCAGGCTCTGCTCAAAGCCGTAGTCGCCGAACAGCTCGATAAAGCCAACCACCAGCATGGCAGCGGCAACGATGCCGAAATCCTCGGGTGCGAGGATGCGGAAGAGCAGCGCGAGGCTGACCAGGCCGATGCACTTGAGGGCCACCCGCAGCACGATCAGGATGATCCCTCCGCGCGCGATGCGTTTGCCCAGCGGCTTGGCGCTGCCGCCGCGATCGGCCGTGCTGGTGGGTCGCCAGGGCGGGTCGGACGAAGGCTGCTCGCTCATCTCGGCCGGGCCCGGTCGGGGCGCGCAGCCGCCAGAAGAGACCGCAGGAACAGCCGCCAGCCGGCCAGATTGAACCGATCGAGCTGCACGGCCTGATGCGCCCCGCGGCGAGCCAAGCGCCACTGTCCGGCGTGCATGTTGCTGCCGGCGAAGTCGCGCCATGTCTTGGCCACCGCGACATCGATTTCTTGCTGCAGCGTGATCCGCCCGTCCGGGCTGGCCAGACCCCAGCGAGCCACCGCGCGCTTCACAACCCCGGCCTGGTGGTTGACCGTGGGTGCGCGGTGTGTGGTGTTGGCCCCGTGCTGGCGGTACAGCGCCAGCGGCCTCGGGACACGCGCGATGGGCGTGAGCCTGCTGGCGCGCAGCCACAGATCCAGGTCTTCTCCGATGCTGAGCGCGGGATCGAAGCCGCCGGTGCGCGCCAGCAGATCCCGGTGCATGACCACCGTGCTCGTCCAGACGCAGCACGCCTTGAGCAGGTCGCCGTAAATCCATCCGCTGGGGCCACCCCAGCGCGCTGAGTCGTCAGGTTCGTTGGCGAGCTGTGTCAGCAGGGCGGGCGGGGGTGCCGGATCGGTGCAAGTCCAGGACTGCCAGCCGCTGCACACCATCTGGGCCTCGGGTCGCTCTTGAACCAGGGCCAGCTGGCGCTGCAGCTTGTCGGGCAGCCAGATGTCGTCGGCATCGATGAACGCCACCCACTCGCCCTGGGCGCACGCGATACCGCGGTTGCGCGCGACCGAGACGCCGGCGTTGGCTTGGCGCACGACCCGCACCGACGGGTAGGCGCTTCGCAGGAACTCCGCGGTGCCGTCGATCGAGCCATCGTCGACAACGATGATCTCGTGTACCGGCTGCGTTTGCTGCAATACCGAGTCGATCGTCGCGGCGATCCAGCGGCGAGCATTCCAGCTCGGGATCACGACCGATACACGGGGCGCGCCGGCTGAGCTCATGAGCGTACTTGCCTCTGCATCCACTGCTCCAGCATCATCAGGATCCACACCAGCTCGCCGTAGTACCCCGGGTGAGCCGGCAACAGATCAGACATCAGGCGCCGCGTGAAGCCGGGCTGCACGATGCGCCGCTCAGAAAGGCTGTCCAGCGAGTCCTGTGCAAAGCGGGCCAATGCCGGATCTCGCAGCGCCCACACGCCAAAGGGCAGGCCGAACCCGTGCTTCTTCTTGGTGATGATCTCCTCCGGCAGCCAGCCTCGCAGCGACTGCTTGAAGAACCAGCGCAGTTGCTGTCCCTTCAGCTTGTAGTGGGAGGGCAGCGCGAGCGAGAGCTCGAGCACCGCGCGATGCAGGAACGGAAACGCCACCTCGAGGCCAGCGATGGCGGCTGAGCCGGTGACCTTGGGAAGGTCGTTGTCGGCCAGCGTATAGCGCCAGTCGAACGCGAGCATGCGGTTCAGGGTGCTCGCTGCCGGCAGTGCCGCCCAGACGGCGCGCTGATGCTCGGCAGGCTCTTGAGTACGCACCTGAGCCAGGAAGTCCGGGTGGAGGATCGTGTCGATGCCCACGCGTTGGAGGAGGTTGTACTGCTCGAAACGATCGGGAATCGGGACCCGGGCCTGTTCGACGTAGCTGGCGCCCTTGCGAAACAAGGGCAGCCGGCCGGCCGGGCTTTGCAGCAGGAGCGGCTCCAGAAGGCCGCGCCGCAGTGGCGCCGGCAGGCGCCCGTAGAGCTCGAACAGGCTTTGCTTGGCGTAGCGCGCATTGCCGCCGAACAACTCGTCGCCGCCGTCCCCCGCCAGCAATGTGGTGACGCCGTCTTCGCGCGCGCGCCGCGCGCAGAAGTAGGCCGGCACCGCGGAAGAGTTTCCAAACGGCTGGTCATAGTGCGCGGCCACCCGCGGGATGCCGTCCAGCAGGTCGGCGGGTGTCACGTAGTACTCGTGGTGCCTGCACCCGAACCGCTTCGCAGCGATCCGCGCGTACTCCATCTCATCGTAGCCTTCGGCGTCGAAGCCGATGGAGTAGGTTGCCGGCGCGCCTCCAGTGACCTGCGCCACCATGCCTGCGATGGTTGAACTGTCGGTGCCGCCGCTCAGGAAGCAGGCCGGGTGATTGCGGTCCACCAACTCGCCGACGGCCTGTGCCATCGCGTCGCGGAAACGTGCTCCGAGCGTCTCGAACACGGGATCGCCGGGCTCCTCGAAGTGGGGTGTCCAGTAGGGCGAGGTGACCGCATGGCCATCCTTGAATCGCACGAAGTGCCCTGGTGGCAACCGGTTCACCCCCTCGAAGGCCGTGCGTGGCGATGGGATGACGTGGAAGTACAGGTAGTCGAAGATGGCCTGGTGGTCTAGCGCGGCCCGCGGCGGTAGTGCGGCCAGTTCGTCGGCTCGTGTGGCCACGCACAGCCGGCCGCCCACGACGCGCCAGCACAGCGAGCGGATCGCGAAGCGATCGACCGCCGCGAGGCGTTCGCCATCGGGCCCATCGACGACCAGCGCGAAGTCGCCAGCCAGCCCAGAAAGCACGGCTTGCGCGGAGCCCTCAGTCCAGGCCGCGCTCAGGCCGCCTGCGTCAAGGGCCGCTCCGTTCAGCCGAGGAGCGCCAGCGAGCAGCTGCACCTGGTGCGTGGTGGCGCGAGTGGGCGTCGAAGAGCTTGGGTCCATGTGGGCCAAGTAGCCTAGCGGGAGGATCGAAAGCTCGTAGTGTCTACTGCAGCCCAGCGGTTTGGGCTCGGCAGCGGCCGCGGCATGAGGAGTTTTTCGGGGTTCCGCCACGCGGGTGCGTGGCGCCCCAGGCGTGCGTGCCGTCGGCCAGCAAGTGGTGGTCGCTCCGCGGGTGTCTCTGCCCTGGGCTGGATCCGTGACTTCGTTCACCGAACACGGAGTGCGTGGGTTGCGATGCACGCACGGGCGTGCGGTTGGAACCTTGCTGGCCGTGGACCGGGCTACTAGCATCCCACCGATTCAAAGCACAAGCGGATGCCCTGCCGGGCCATCTGCAAACCTCATGGCGATCAACTACTCCGCTCTGCGCAACCGGCTATCCGAAGGTCAGCGCGCCCGTCTGAAGTCGCTGGCGGCCATGGCCGTCGACGGCATCCCGATTCCATGGAGCCTGGAGATGATCGGCTGGCGCTTTGCGACCGACAAGGCCACTCACGGCTACTTGGAGCACTACGCGCGCCATTTCGAGCCGTTCCGGCGCCGACCGGTCAACGTGCTGGAGATCGGCATCGGAACCTACGGGCCGCAGGGTGGGGGCGCATCGCTGCGCACGTGGCAGCGCTACTTCACGCAGGCGCAAATCCACGGGCTCGACATCGTCGACAAGCGCAAACACGCCGACAAGCGGATCACGGTGCACCAAGGCGATCAGGGCGACAAGCAGTTCCTTACCGACCTCGCTGGTCGCATCGGGCCGCTGCAAATCATCATCGACGACGGCAGCCACTACAACCACCATGTGATGGCTTCATTCGAAGCCTTGTTTCCGCTACTCGAAGTGGGTGGCCTGTATGTGATCGAGGACATGCAGACCTCTTACCTGCGCTCAATGGGGGGCAGCTCGACCGACCTGTCACATCCAGGCACCTCTATGAACCTGCTGAAGAGCCTGTGTGACGAAGTCAACTCGATGTTCATCGCCAACCGCCAGCCGACGCCCTGGAGCCGGTGGATCGAGTCTGTGCATGTGTATCGCAATGTCGCGTTCATCTTGAAGGGCGACAGCCACAACTACCATGTGCACGACTACGCCAAGACGATGATGGCCGAGGAACTCGCTGCCACGGCGCCCACGCTCACGGGCCGATGACATCGCCGGCGCGGCGCGGTTCAGCGCTGTGCCGGTGGGGGCGGCTCCGTCTCGGTGTAACGTGCATCCGGATCGACGGGCCCAGCGGCGGACGCCGCTACTCCGTGCGCCTCTGCTGATGGGTCTCTCCATCGGTTGGCGGCGCGCAATGCGTTCTCGAGTTCCATGCGCGTGAATCCCATGGCTCTGGCCATGTGCGCCTGCTTCAGTGCCAGGCTGTGATTGCCGATTTCAAGCGCCACGAGTCCGACGTTGTACTGAGTGATGGCGTTGTCCGGTGCGAACTGCGAGGCCAGCATCAACTGCTTCTCGGCCTCGGGTTTGCGGTTGCGCTGGTTGAGAAACCTGGCGTACAGCATCCTCACGACGGGGTCGTCGTGCGCGAAGCGGATCGCGCGATCAAAGTAGCACTCCAGCGGCCATTCCATGCCCGGCAAGCTGTCTTGTCGAGCCCGCTCCACCACTTTCATCATCGTGACCAGTGCACGGTGGTGGTTCGGCGAAGCCTTCAGCGTGTAGTTGACCTCGCCGGCAACCGTGGAGTTGACGCCCCGGATGCCGGCTTCCATCTCGGGCGTGAAGTGGAAGTCTTCGACGATACGAAGCTTGTCGCGTTGGGTGCGGTAGTCGTAGGGACCGTAGTGGCGGGTGTAGATGGCACCACAGGGATTCGGCGGCTCCATACCGCGGATCGGTGGCAGTTGCGCATGAACGGGCCCAGAACCGGCACCAAATCCGGCCAGAGCGACGCCCGCTGCCCAGCCGGCCATGCGATGGCCCCATGAACCCCCTGCCGCGGTGTGGGGCTGCGGTCCGGGCTCGACCTGTTCGAAGGAAGTCGCAGCGTGCATGATGGATTGGTCGTCTCGGAGGGCGTGGTTTGCGAAGCCTATGCCCCACGATTTTCCATCCTGCAGCGGAACCATGCCCGCCTTTGGGGATGTTTTCTGCGTGTGCCGCGACGCACTGGCGCAAGCACCTAAGTGTCTTGTGGGTCGGCTGCTGACAGCGTGAGTTCAGGTGCTCGCCAGCCCGCGATCCAACGGCCACCGGCCACGCGCCGCAGGCTGAACTGCGCACCAGCCAGCCGAAGCGCGACCAAGTCGCCCACGGGCAGCGCGCCAAGTCGTTCGTGCGAGCGGATCGATTGTGGATTGAAGCGGTTGATGCGGCTGAATGACCAGGCGGCGCCTTCGGCTGCCAGCGCGTCGTCCACCGCCTTCCACAGGCGCGACAGCGTTCGGCCCAGGCGATGGGCGGGTTGCACGTAGACGTCGTAGTCCCACAAGCCGATGGTCGGGTTGGCGATGCGGTAGGTGCACCGGATCTCGTCTTCGGCATACCGGCCGCGTGCGATCCAGATGTGGCCCGCGAAGTCGCCCTTCACGAAGGCCACGTAGCACTCCGAGCCGTCAGCGAACCGACGCTCGATGACGTTGCGCGGGCGCGGGAAGGATGCGATGACGGGATCGTCAGGCGCGATCCGGCGCACCACGGTGCTGGAATCGGGGCGGACGCTGGCCAGCGCCGGGTTGCCGATGGGCTGTGCAACCAGCCGGTACGGCACGATGCCAGCACGACCTCTGCTGATCTTGTCCAGCAGCCGATGCAGCACATAGAGGAGGGCGATTCGTTTGCCGCCGAACTCCGCGACCAGCGACCGCCACTTAAGCTGGACCCTGTTCTTCACGGCGTGAGGCCAGAGTCGCCGACTAGCCACCGCACCGTGGCATGGATCATCGCCTGTTCATCCGTTCGATTCGAGAACGTGTGGTCCGCGTCCGGGAACTCCATCAGCCGTTTGCCAGTTCGTTGCAGTACCGCGCGCCATCGCGGCTGTGCCGCGGCAAGCTCGGAGAACTCTTTGGCGGTGTAGTCGCACCCGCTGAGCAGCCACAGAACCGGTCCGGCAAAGCCCTCGGCGCCCCTCAGCATCCGTTCCTGGAACGGCAACACCGGGGTGTCCGTCTGCCCTGTGCCGGGTGCCGCGCTCACGGGCTTGTGACGCGCTGCTCGCAGGTTGCGCAGCAGGTCCTTCAGCGCCTTCATGGCGACGCCGCCGCGCACCAGCTTGCTCCAGAACGAACCGTGACGCAGCCTGTTCCAGTAGTAGTGCTTCACATGCGCGCGAGCCAGGGTCTGGGCCGAACGAACCCACGGATTCAACAGGACAAGGCCGGCAACCCGCTCGTCCGGCACACCCTGGGTCTGGTGCGCATTCACATACAGAAGCGCCGCCGACGCGCCATCGCAAAGCCCCCACAGCACCACGCGCCGCACATGGGGCAAGCGGGCCTGCAGCGCATCGAGAGCGGTGCCGATGTCGGCGCCGATGTGCTCGAAGGTGTGCCGCGGTCCGCTGCTGTCGCCCATGCCGCGCACATCGAACCGCATGGCCGGCACCCCGGCCGCCGCAACGGCGCGGCACAGCGTCGTGAACTGGCGGTGGCTGCCGGCGCGCACCTGCGGACCGCCCACCACCACCAGCAGGGCGAGGTCGGAGGTCTTCCCGGACGATGGCGGCGTCGGCATGGACAGCACGCCCACGAGCTCCTCGCCTACGCAGGCGAAGCCGATCGCTGCTTCCTGCCCGGGTTCCGCCCTCACGCACACACCGCTTGCATGGTGCGCTCCAGGAGCGCGGGTGCATCTTCGATTTCGGTGGTCTGCCAGAAGGCCGGGCCGGCCACGGCGGCCGCGTCGACCTGCCAGTCGGCAGCCCGCCACTGCTCGATCGCCGCCCGGCTGGCGGGAAGCAGCTCGGCCGATTCGACACCGGACACCTCCAGCCAGGCGACGCGAGACGGTCGCGGAGGCGGGGCCAGTGTGGCGGCCTCCATGCCTGCGGCCAGTTCGGGATGGAGTCGATAGCCGGCCACGTCAACCGCACGACCAGCGGCCAGCTCGCGCTTGAGAGACTCGGTGACCCCCTTCGCGCTGCCATCAAGCAGGTCGGCTGCCGCCCTCAGCCGCAAGAAATGCTGCAGCGCCGTTTTGCCACTGGGGCTGGGTTGCCAGAACAGTACACGCGGCGGGGGTTCGTCCTCCCGTGCGACAAGGGTCGCCGCTTGCGCGGCCAGCAAGGCACCGACCCGGTGGCCCCACAACCAGAGCGGCGCCGAGGGTGCCTGGGCGCGCAGCCGCAGCTGCCGCGCGGCCCACACAGTGTCGGCCCGCCAGGCGTGCCAAGTGGCGTCGCCGAAGTCCCCGGCGCTGTCGCCGCAGCCCAGCAAGTCGAACTGCATGACGGCAAAACCGGCTTCGGCCAAAGCCCGAGCCTGCCGCGCTGCCATGCGGCGGCTCTTGTTCATCTCTTCGGCCAAGGGGTGCAGGTGCAGCACCAGGCCTCGCGTGTTGCCAGAGGGCTGGTGCCAGATGCAAAAGCGCTCTTGGCCGTCGTCGGCGCGGGCGAAGAAGGGCTGTGCCGGCATGGGACTCAAGGGCGGAAGGCTTTACGGACGCTGCTTGGGCGCGGTGTTGCTCTCAGCCTGACAGGGCCCTGGCGCCGGCTGCAGAAGGAACGAGGACTCAGAGCTTGTGAGGTATTCCGGCGCGTCCGAGCGGGCGTGGCGGAATACTTCACAAGCTATCAGGACAACTTGGTCGCGACGAAGTCGGCCAGGCTGCCTACGCTGCCAAAGATGCTGGCGTCGATCTCGTCATCGTCGATACTGATCCCGAATCGCTCCTCCAGACTCGTGATCAGTGACACCACGGCCATGGAATCGAGTTCGGGCACAGCACCGAGAAGCGGCGTGTCGCGCGTCCAGACCAAGGCGCGTCCGCCAAGGCTGAGCGCGCCGTCCAAGGTGCGCAGCACGTCGAGCATGGGATCCATCAGGGATGCGGGGGGCGAGGTGGCGACGCTCCTATCTTAGGAGCAGCAGCACCCGGGCCTGGACGGGGCGTGTGGCGGATTTGGCTGCCTGCGAGGCTTTGCGGCCGCACGCCGGCAGTTCGGCCGGGACCCCATGACATACTGATTCGCCAGCCCAGCCGGGCCATACCTGCGGCGCCCTGAGCGTGTGCCAGGCCCCTGGGGCCAGCCCCCGTTACCTGCCCGCATGACCGAATCCACGCTCCTGCACGAACTCGTGGCCCGCAACGCCGCGCGCACACCTCATGCGCCGGCGCTTTCGTATGGTTTGCAGACGCTGCCGTACTCAGCGCTGCAGGAGAAGATCGACTCCTTCGCTTCGGGTCTGGTGACCCTGGGTCTGGGGCGCACCGATCGCGTGGCCATCTACCTGGAGAAGCGGCCCGAGTCGGTGGTCGCCGCGTTCGGTGCCGCAGCCGCCGGCGGCGTGTTGGTGCCGATGAACCCCCTGCTCAAGGCCGAGCAGGTGGCCTTCATCGCGCGCGACTGCAACGTGCGCGTGCTCGTCACGTCGCCCGAGCGACTGCAGCTGCTGTGGCCCGTGCTCTCCGAGTGCCCTGACCTGCGCCACGTGGTGCTGACCGAAGGTAGCTCCGCAGCGACCGTGACCCTGCCGCCCGGGCTGGTGGTGCATGCCTGGGGCGCGCTTCTTGATGGGCCCGCCGCAGGGGCCCACCGCGTCATCGATACCGATCTCTGCGCCATTCTGTACACCAGCGGCTCCACCGGCCGCCCCAAGGGCGTGGTGCTCAGCCACCGCAACATGGTGGCCGGCGCCAAGAGCGTGGCCAGCTACCTGGAGAACCGGTCTTCAGACGTGCTGCTGGCTGCGCTCCCGCTCAGCTTCGACGCCGGCTTCAGCCAGCTCACCACGGCCTTCCATGCCGGTGCGCGCGTGGTGTTGCTCAACCACCTGATGCCGAAGGACGTGCTCAACGCGCTGGAGCGCGACAAGGTCACCGGTCTCACGGCGGTGCCGCCGCTGTACATCCAGCTGTCGCAGCTCGAGTGGCCCGCGGCAATCGGCGAGCACCTGCGCTACTTTGCCAACACCGGCGGCCGCATGCCGCGCGAGACGCTGCAGCTGCTGCGCCAGCGCGTGCCGCGAGCCTTGCCCTTCCTGATGTACGGGCTGACCGAAGCCTTCCGCAGCACCTACCTGCCGCCCGAACAGGTGGACATGCGCCCCGACAGCATCGGCAAGGCCATCCCCAACGCCGAGATCCTGGTGCTGCGCGAAGACGGCACCGAATGCGCGCCTGATGAACCCGGCGAGCTCGTGCACCGTGGCGCGCTGGTCGGCCAGGGCTACTGGAACGACGCTGAAAAGACGGCCGAGCGCTACAAACTGCTGCCCGCCGGCATCGGCGGCCGCCAGGCCGGGCTGATGCTGCCGGAGTACGCCGTGTTCAGCGGCGACACGGTGCAGCGCGATGTCGAGGGTTACCTGTACTTCGTGGGCCGCCGCGACGAGATGATGAAGACCAGCGGCTACCGCGTCAGCCCCACCGAGGTGGAAGAGGTGCTGTACGCCACCCGCCTGGTGGGCGAGTGCGTGGCCTTCGGCGTGCACCACGCCATGCTCGGCCAGGCCATCCAGGTGATCGCCAGCGCCCCCGACGGCGGCGCCGCGCTCGACGTGCCAGCCCTGCTGGCCGCGTGCAAGAAGCAAATGCCAGCCTACATGGTGCCGCACGGCATCGAGCCCATGGCCGGCCCGCTGCCGCGCAACCCCAACGGCAAGATCGATCGCAAGAAGCTCTCGACCGAGTGGCTCGAGCAGCGGGGCCCCGCATGAGCCTGACCTCCCCTGGCACGGCGGCGCCCATGCGCCCCGTTCACACCCCGATGTCGCAATGGGCCGTCGAGCCCGGCCCGGCGGGTGAGCTGCTGCTCGACGGCATCCGCCTTTCCACGCTGGCCGCCCGCGTCGGCACCACCCCTTTCTACGCCTACAGCCGCACCCTGCTGCGCCAGCGCGTGGCCGAGCTGCGCGCGGCGCTGCCGAAGCAAGTGAAGCTGCACTACGCCATGAAGGCCAACCCGATGCCGGCGGTGGTGCAGTTCATGGCCGGGCTGGTGGACGGCATCGACGTGGCCAGCGCGGGTGAACTCAAGGTGGCGCTGGATGCCGGCGCCGACCCCGCGGAGGTGAGCTTCGCCGGCCCCGGCAAGCGCGACCCCGAGCTGCGCCAGAGCGTGGCCTCGGGCGTGCTCGTCAACGTGGAGTCGATGCGCGAGCTGCCGGTGCTGGCGCGCGCTTCGCAGGAGCTCGGCCTGCCGGCGCGCGTGGCCATCCGCGTGAACCCCGACTTCGAGCTCAAGGGCTCGGGCATGAAGATGGGCGGTGGCCCCAAGCAGTTCGGCCTCGACACCGAGCGGGTGCCCGAGGCGCTGCTGTTCGCGGCGCGCGAGGGGCTGGCCTTCGAGGGATTCCATCTGTTTGCCGGCTCGCAGAACCTCAAGGCCGAAAGCATCTGCGAGGCGCAGCAGAAGAGCTACGAGCTGGCGCTGCGCCTGGCCGAGCATGCGCTGAAGTTGACAAACACGCCGGTGAAGTTTCTCAACCTCGGCGGCGGCTTCGGCATCCCGTACTTCCCCGGCGAGACGCGGCTCGACCTGGCGCCCATCGGTGCCAATCTGCAGGCCATCGTCGAGCGCGCCTCCGCCGATCTGCCGCAGGCCGGCATCGTCATCGAGCTCGGCCGCTACCTCGTGGGTGAGGCCGGCATCTACGTCACGCGCATCGTCGACCGCAAGGTCTCGCGCGGGCAGGTCTACCTGGTGTGCGACGGCGGCCTGCACCACCAGCTGGCGGCCAGCGGTAATTTCGGCCAGGTGGTGCGCAAGAACTACCCGGTGGGCATCTTCCCGCTGCGCGGCGAGGTGCGCGAGAGCAGCATGGTCGTGGGCCCGCTGTGCACGCCGCTCGATCTGCTGGCGGATCGGATGGCACTGCCGCAGGGCGAGATCGGCGATCTCGTGGTGGTGTTCCAGAGCGGGGCCTACGGCGCCAGCAGCAGCCCGCAGGCCTTCCTCGGGCATCCGGCGGTGGTCGAGGTGCTGGTCTAGCACGGCCAGCCGCGCCGCATGCTGAGCGCTGACCGTCGCATTGCCGGGCTGTGGCTCGGGCTGCTGGCGTTTTTCGTCTACGGCAGCTGGGCGCCGCTGGAGCTGGCGGTGCAGACGCCGGGTGCGGCGTGGCAGCACTTTCTGGCGTTGCCGGCACCCTGGCAAGGCGGTCAATCGCGCACCGATCTTGCCGCCAACTTCCTGCTCACGGTGCCGCTGGCCTTTGGCGCGGCTTATCTGGTGTCGTCCCTGGCATCGCGCAACTGGCGTTGGGGGCTGAACACCCTGTTGTTGCCGGCGCTGGTGCTGCTGTCGGTGGGCGTGGAGTACGGGCAGGTGTTCTTTCCGCCGCGCACGCCGAGCTGGACGGACGTGGCCATGCAGATGCTCGGCAGCACCGCCGGGCTGGCGCTGTACGCCGGCCTCGGCGCGCGGGCACATGGCCTGGTGGCGGGGCTGTCGGCGCGGCTGCCGGTGGCGCAACGCCTGGAGCGCTGGCTGTTCGTCTACCTGCTGCTGCTGCTGGTGTGGCAGATGATGCCGCTGGACCTGTCGCTCAGCCCGGTGGAGCTGTATCGCAAATGGCGCGACGGGCGCGTGGTGCTGCTGCCGTTCTCTGCCCTGCCGGCCGGCACATGGGAAGTCTTGTACGAAGTCGGCACCGACATGCTGCTGTGGTTGCCGGTGGGGGCGCTGTGGGGGTTGTCGCTCAAGCGGCCGGGTCTGGTAGTGCTGCTTGGGCGCGGCGTGGCGGTGGTGGCGGCGGTGGAGTTCGCGCAGCTGTTCGTGGTGTCGCGCGTGACCGACCTGACCGACCTGTTCACCGGCAGCTTGGGCGTGGTGGCCGGTGCCGCGCTGGCGCGCTCGCTGCAGCGCGGGCCCGAGTCGCGCCAGCGCGCGCTGCTGCACGGCGCGCTGGCGCTTTGGTTCGTCGGGGCGGTGGCGGTGCTGTGGGTGCCCTTCAACTTCGAGCTGGCGCGCGGCAGCTCATCCGCCTGGTGGGACGCCGTCTCGCGGCTGCCGTTTTCCACCTACCTGCAGCGCACGGAGTACGGCGCGCTGGCCGAGATCCTGCGCAAGCTGCTGGTCTTTCTGCCCGGCGGCTTGCTGCTGGCGCTGGCGGCGCGCGGGCCGGCTCCGGCGGCCGCGCCGCGCCTGCTGGCACTGGGCGCACTGGCACTGGTGCTCGAGGCCGGGCAAGTGCTGCTGCCAGCCAAGGTGGCCGACCTGACGGATGCGGCGCTTGGCCTGCTCGGCGGCTGGCTCGGCTGGCAACTCGGGCGCTCGCTGGCCACCGCCGAGCCCCAGGCGCTGCGGCCCTTGGCCGCGACGCAGGCCTCAGCCCCACGGCGGGCGCGCTCGGCGCGGGGTGCCGATCCGGCCCAGGTGGCGTTGCCGGGCTGGCGCAGCACGCTGCTGATCGTGGCCGTGCTGGCGTTGGCGCTGTGGCTCCTGGCCCGGCTGCCCGGCATGCCCTACAACGTGGCCAAGCTGATGCCGGCCGGGCCGGCCGGTGGCGTGTCGGCGCTGGGCGTGGCGCTGGCGCTGACCTGGATGCTCGCGGCGCCCCTGCTGCTGCTGCCGGCGCGGCGGCGGGGCTGGCGCCTGGCGTTTCCGCTGCTGCTGCTGGGCCACGCGCTGCTGGCCTTTGCCGCGCTGCGGCTGGCGGTGCCCTTGCCCATGCTGCACAAGGTGATCGGCTCGCCCGTGCTTGGGCTGGGCGAGCTTTCGCTGCTCGAAGACGCTGGCCGCTACCTGGCGCTGCATGCGGCCGTGATGCTGCCGCTGCTGGGCGCCGTGTGGCTGGTGCGCGTGGTAACGACGCGGCGGGCCTTGGCCGATCTGCTTTGGTGGGCGGCCTGCTCGGTGTTGCTATTTGTGCCCGTGCACGCGGTGGTCGTGTGGGGTGCCGGCACCGACAACCTGGTGGAGCTGATGCGCGGCGGCGGCAGCGTGACCAGCAGCCTGCTGCTGGGCGCCGGCTGGGGCGCGCTGGCCACGGCCGGTGTGGCGCTGGCGGCAGCGCTGGCGGCCGGTAGCGGCCCCGCCGGCGAGCCAGCCCCTTGGCGCCGCAAGCCACTGCTGCTGTTGGCGGCCCTGGCCCTGCCGGCGGCGCCGGCTCTGCTGGTGGCCGGGCTGGAGCCTGCGGTCTTCAAGTACGGCCGGTTCTTTTCAGCCGCGCAGTTTTTGCTGAGCGCCGGCCGCGATGCCTACGCCCAGGGCCCCGAGCTGGCGCTGCGCGCCGCCGTGGCGCTGTCGGGTGTGGTGCTGCTGGTGGCGCTGATGCAGTGGCCGGGTTGGCGTGCGCTGGCGCAGGCCGCGGCGGCCGAGCCCAGACGTTCTGGCCTGCCTCGGGCGGCGGCGCGCGGTAGCCGTGCTGCGAAGTAGTCGATCGTGTTGCCGAGACCTTCGGTCAGATCGGTCCGCGGGCCCCAGCCCAGCCCTTTTTGGCCGGGGGCAGGTCGGGCTCGCGCTGCCCATGAACTCGATCACCGTCTGCGCCAGATCTGGACGGTGACCCCGCCCGGGTTGCCGATGTTCACGGGCCCGAAGAGGCCGTCATCGGCGTTCATCAGCGCGATCAGCCCGCCTACCTTGGTGGTCTGCACTGGGCACTGCCGGCACTGCGCATGCCCGTCCGCCTGGGCGGCCCTCGTAGCCGCCGCAGGGCCTCGAGACCGGCTGGCGGGCGGGCCGGGCGTGGCTCGGTAGAATCGCCGGCTCCCTTCGCCATCCAATGGCCAGCCGTGCTCTACGCACGCGGCCCGAACTGCCGTGTTCATTTCCAACGCCTTCGCCCAGGCCGCCCCGGCCGCCGCCGCCTCTGGCACCGACACCCTCTTCAGCCTGCTGCCGCTGGTGCTGATGTTCGTGGTGCTGTACTTCATCATGATCCGGCCGCAGATGAAGAAGCAGAAGGAGCACAAGGCCATGATCGAAGCCCTGGCAAAGGGCGACGAGGTCGTCATCGCCGGTGGCGTGATGGGCCGTGTCGCCAAGCTCGGAGACAGCTACCTGCACGTCGAGGTCTCCGGAGGCGTGGAGCTGCAGGTGCAGCGCGGCGCCGTCATCCAGGTGCTGCCCAAGGGCACGTACTCGCCCGCCAAGTGATCCCCGTGCCGGGCGGGCCCCACCGGCCCGGCACTGAGTTCGCTCCAGACCGCGCTTGCTGGCTGCGGCCAAGGAATCGTCCATGAACCGCTATCCCTGGTGGAAGTACGCGATCCTCGCAGCCACGCTGCTGATCGGCCTGCTGTACACCGCCCCCAACTTCTTCGGCGAGGCGCCGGCGGTGCAGGTGTCTTCGGGCAAGAGCACCGTGAAGGTCGACGCCACCACGCTGGAGCGGGTGCAGTCGGCGCTCACCACCGCCGGCCTGAAGCCCGATCTCGTGCAGATCGAGGGCGCCTCGGTGCGCGCCCGCTTTGCCGACACCGACACCCAGTTCAAGGCCAAGGACGTCATCGCCAAGGCGCTGAACCCCGACCCGACCGACGAGCGCTTCATCGTCGCGCTGAACCTGGTGTCGCGCACGCCCGAGTGGATGGTGAGCCTGCGTGCACTGCCCATGTACCTGGGCCTCGATCTGCGCGGCGGTGTGCACTTCCTGATGCAGGTGGACATGCGCGCCGCGCTGCGCCAGCAGGTCGACAGTTACGCCAGCGACACGCGCAACGCACTGCGTGAAAAGCGCATCCGCTTCGCCGGCATCACGCGTGAGTCCGACGGCCTGACGGTGGCGCTGCCCGATCCTTCGGTGGCGGAAACAGCCCGCAACCTGCTGGCCGAGCGCATGGCCGCGGTGCAGTGGACGGTGCAGACCACCCCCGACGGCACACGCCTGGTGGGCCGCCTGCAGCCGCAGGCCGTGGCCGAGATCCAGAAGCAGGCGCTCTCGCAGAACATCGAGACGCTGCACAAGCGTGTCAACGAGCTCGGTGTGGCCGAGCCCGTGATCCAGCAGCAGGGTCTCGACCGCGTGGTCGTGCAGCTGCCCGGCGTGCAGGACACGGCGCGCGCCAAGACCATCATCGGTCGCACCGCGACGCTGCAGATCCGCCTCGTCGAGACCGACGTCGCCTCGGCCGCCGAAACCGTGCCCGAGCGCCTGGGTGCCGGCGAAACCATGCCGCGCACGGTGGGCCTCAAGCGCGACGTCATCGCCACCGGCGAGCAGCTGGTGCAGGCCAGCGCCACCATCGACCGCGACCAGCGCCCGGCCGTGAGCGTGCGCCTGAACGACGTCGCCGGTCGCGCCATGCGGCAGGTGACGCGCGAGAACCTCGGCAAGCCGATGGCCATCGTGCTCTACGAAAAGGGCAAGGGCGAGGCCATCTCGGTGGCCACGATCCAGGGCGAGTTCGGCAACGAGTTCCAGATCACCGGCAACTTCACCTCGCAGGAAACCGCCGACATGGCGCTGCTCACGCGCGCCGGCGCGCTGGCCGCGCCGATGGAGGTGATCGAAGAGCGCACGATCGGCCCGAGCCTGGGTGCCGAGAACATCGGCAAGGGCTTCAACAGCGTGCTGTGGGGCTTCATCGCGATCGCGGTGTTCATGTGCGCCTACTACATGCTGTTCGGGGTGTTCAGCAGCATCGCGCTGGCCTTCAACCTGCTGTGTCTGCTGGCGCTGCTGAGCATGCTGCAGTTGACGCTCACCTTGCCAGGCATCGCCGCCATCGCGCTGACGCTGGGCATGGCCATCGACGCCAACGTGCTGATCAACGAGCGCGTGCGTGAAGAGCTGCGCGCGGGCCTGGCGCCACAGCAGGCCATCCACAAGGGCTACGAAGCGGCCTGGGGCACCATCCTCGACAGCAACGTCACGACGCTGATCGCGGGCATCGCGCTGCTGGCCTTTGGCTCTGGCCCGGTGCGTGGCTTCGCGGTGGTGCATTGCCTGGGCATCCTGACGAGCATGTTCTCGGCGGTGATGTTCTCGCGCGGCCTGGTCAACCTCTGGTACGGCCGCCAGAAGCGATTGAAATCGGTGTCGATCGGTCAGGTCTGGATGAGCGGCGAGGCCCGGCCCGCGCTCGACGACACCCGGCTGGACGACGCCAAGTCCTGAAGCGGGAGACGCACAAATGGAATTCTTCCGCATCAAGAACGACATCCCGTTCATGCGCCACGTGCTGGTGCTGAACGTGATCTCGTTCATCACCTTCGCCCTGGCGGTGTTCTTCATCGTCACCAAGGGCATGAACCCCTCGATCGAGTTCACCGGCGGCACGTTGGTGGAGGTGGAGTACGCCAGCACGGCCGACATCAACCGCACCCGCGGCACCGTCGAGCAGCTCGGCTTCGGCGAGGTGCAGGTGCAGAAGTTCGGCACCAGCCGCGACGTGCTGATCCGCCTGCCGGTGCGCGGCGACATGAAACAGGACCAGGTCTCGAAGCTGGTCTTCGACACGCTGTGCAAGGCCGAGCAGGGCAGCGCCGGCACCAAGCAGTACACCACCCCGCAGGGCGAGCAGGTCAGCCGCCCGGCCTGTACCAAGCCGGATGGCAGCGAGCCGCTGAAGCTGACGCGCACCGAGTTCGTGGGCCCGAGCGTCGGCGAGGAGCTTTACGTCAACGGCGCGCTGGCGCTGGGCGTCACCATCCTGGGCATCATGGCCTACTTGGCGATGCGCTTCGAGTGGAAGTTCGCGGTGGCGGGCATCGTGGCCAACCTGCACGACGTGGTCATCATCCTGGGCTTCTTCGCCTTCTTTCAGTGGGAGTTTTCACTCGCGGTGCTGGCAGCCATCCTGGCGGTGCTGGGCTACTCGGTGAACGAGTCGGTGGTGATCTTCGACCGCATCCGCGAGAGCTTCCGCCGCTACCGCAAGCTCGACACGCCGCAGACCATCGACCGCGCCATCACCAGCACCATCAGCCGCACCGTCATCACCCACGGCAGCACGCAGATCATGGTGTTCAGCATGCTGATCTTCGGCGGCCCGACGCTGCACCACTTCGCGGTGGCGCTCACCATCGGCATCTTCTTCGGCATCTACTCGTCCATTTTCGTGGCCGCCGGCATCGCGATGTGGCTGGGCGCCAAGCGCGAAGATCTGATCAAGCTGGGTGTCAAGGACCAGGATCCCAACGACCCCAATGCGGGGGCGGTGGTGTAGAGTGGGCTGGACCTTTTCCCGTTAGCAATAGAGCCTCCCTCCTCCATGGCCCCTGCCGCCTCGCCCGACTCGCTGGCCGGACAGGCGCGACGGCTCTACACCGAAGAGCTGGTCAAAGGCCTGACGCACGTGGTGCAGGCCACCATCGACCAGGCTCGTGTGCTGCTCGACAAGCCGTCCGAGCACGGCACGATGATGCGGCGGCGCGATCTCGTGCAGGGCCTGATGAAGGGCGCGCAGGGTTGGCACCGCGGCATGGTGGCGGGCCTGCGACGGGTGCTCACGCAGGGGGCCACCGCGTCGCGTTCGTACGATCTGCCCCCGCCCGGCGGCCGCGATTCATTCACGCTGGTGCCCGACGACACCATCGAACTCGAGATCGTCACCTCCCGCCTGGCGCTGGCCGTGATGGACCGCGCCAGCTGGGAGTTCGCCGACCTGCGCTCACGTGTGGCGCACCTCGAGGGCCGCACCGAGCTTGAGCCGCACGACATGCTGCGAGCTCACGTTCTGGCGCGCATCGTCTTTGATGCCTGGCGCGGCGCCGGTCTCAACCTCGAGGGCTGGCGCGAGGTGCAGGCCACGCTGCACGAGGAGCTTGCCGGTCTCGTCGAGGAGTCCTACCACGAGGCGAACCGCTGGCTGATGGAGCAGCAGGTGCTGCCCGAGGTCGACCTGCGACCCTTCATTCGCCGTTCGCGCACGCACCCGAATTCGCAGATGGGGCTCGGGAGTTGGCCACCGAGCTCCGCAGGCGACAGCCATCCGGCTGCGATGGGGTTGGGCGCGCCGTCCGAGTACCCCAGTTCGGCGGGCTTTGCCAGCGCCGGCCGCGGACCGAGTGCTTGGGCCGGCAGCACCAACAATGGTCGAGGCGCGAGCCGGCAGGTCGGCGAAGAAACCCGCCTGATGACCCGCGCCGCGCCGCTGGCGCGCAGCCGTGAGCACGCCGAGGCCGTGCTGGGCCGCTTGAACCGCCTGATCGGCCGCCACGTGCCGAGCTTTGCGGCCAGCACGCGCAACTTGGCGCTCGAGCGGCCAGCGCATGCGATGTCACCAGCCTTGGCGCGGGCGATCGACGCAGCCGAGAAGGGCATCCGCCAGCGCGTGTCGCCGTCGACGCAGCGCGGCGAGTCGATGATCACGACACCGGTGCTGCTGGACGAGCTGCACCACCGCAAGCAGGCGCTCAAGAAGGCCGCCGCCACGCCCGAGGAGCGCGCCACCATCGAGATCGTGGCGCTGCTGTTCCAGAGCATCCTCACCGAAGACCGCATCCCGCC
>JAIYDH010000331.1 GCA_027487585.1 Rubrivivax sp. | reverse complement strand
CCGCGAGCGTGCGGGCGCGGATGCCGGTCTTGATTTCCTGCTCGGTCAGGTCACCCGACTCGAGGTACTTGTTCATCAGCTCTTCGCTCGACTCGGCCGCGGCTTCGAGCATGTTCTCGCGCCACTTCTGGGCGTCGGCCTGCAGCTCGGACGGGATGTCCTTGAACTCGAACTTCATGCCCTGCGAGGCCTCGTCCCAGTAGATCGCCTTCATCTTGATGAGGTCGATCACACCGGTGAAGTTCTCTTCCGAACCGATGGGAATGACGATGGGCACCGGGTTGGCCTTCAGCCGCGCCTTCATCTGGTCGTGGACCTTGAAGAAGTTGGCGCCGGTGCGGTCCATCTTGTTCACGAAGGCCAGGCGCGGCACCTTGTACTTGTTGGCCTGGCGCCAGACGGTCTCGGACTGCGGCTGCACGCCGCCCACGGCGCAGTACACCATGCAGGCGCCGTCGAGCACGCGCATCGAACGCTCGACCTCGATGGTGAAGTCGACGTGTCCGGGCGTGTCGATGATGTTGATGCGGTGCTCGGGATGGCTCAGGTCCATGCCCTTCCAGAAGCAGGTGGTCGCAGCCGACGTGATCGTGATGCCACGTTCCTGCTCCTGCTCCATCCAGTCCATCGTGGCCGCGCCGTCGTGCACTTCACCGATCTTGTGGTTCACACCCGTGTAGTACAGGATGCGCTCGGTCGTGGTGGTCTTGCCGGCGTCGATGTGAGCGCTGATGCCGATGTTGCGGTAGCGCTCGATGGGGGTCTTGCGGGCCATGAACTTTCTCCAAATGCAGGGGCCGCCGACGGGTTAGTGCTAACCCGATGGGCGGCCGGAACGCAGGATGCGGGCGGGTTTAGAAGCGGAAGTGCGAGAACGCCTTGTTCGCTTCGGCCATGCGGTGCACTTCGTCGCGCTTCTTGCACGCGCCACCACGGCCTTCGCTGGCTTCGAGCAGCTCGTTGGCCAGGCGGGCGGCCATCGACTTCTCGCCGCGCTTGCGGGCGCTTTCCTTCAGCCAGCGCATCGCCAGCGCCTGGCGGCGCACCGGGCGCACTTCCACGGGCACCTGGTAGTTCGCGCCACCGACGCGGCGGCTCTTCACCTCGACCATCGGCTTGATGTTGTTCAGCGCGACCATGAAGATCTCGAGCGGATCCTTGCCGGCCTTCTGCTCGACCTGGTCGAGGGCGCCATAGATGATGCGCTCGGCGATGGCCTTCTTGCCCGATTCCATGATGACGTTCATGAACTTCGAGAGGTCGACTGAGCCGAACTTCGGGTCCGGGAGGATCTCGCGCTTGGGTACTTCGCGACGACGTGGCATGTCACTCTTCCTTTGATGTTCAGTTGGCCCGCTGCCCAGTGGCAGTGGCCTCGGAGCGGCATGAGGCCGCTCCACTTACTCGGCGGGACGAGGCCCGCCGCGGGGACAGGGAGGACACGTTGGCCTTCCCTGCAGGTACAAGGAACCCGGCCAAACCGGCCCGAGCTCCCCGAAGGCCGTCAGGCCTTCTTCGGGCGCTTCGCGCCGTACTTCGAACGGGATTGCTTGCGGTCCTTGACGCCTTGCAGGTCGAGGCTGCCGCGCACGATGTGGTAACGCACGCCGGGGAGGTCCTTCACGCGGCCGCCGCGCACGAGCACCACGCTGTGCTCCTGCAGGTTGTGGCCTTCGCCGCCGATGTAGGAGATGACCTCGAAGCCGTTCGTCAGGCGCACCTTGGCCACCTTGCGAAGCGCCGAGTTCGGCTTCTTCGGGGTCGTGGTGTAGACGCGGGTGCAGACACCGCGGCGCTGCGGGCTGTTCTGCATCGCCGGCGACTTCGACTTCGTCGTCTCGACCTGACGGCCGTGGCGAACCAGCTGGTTGATGGTGGGCATGAAAGCTCTCTGGATACTCAGTTGAAGCCGCGCGATCTTCGATTGGACCGGCGAGCGAGGGTGCGCCCTGACCTCGCTGTTGCGATGAGCCTGACGCAGAAAAGCCCGCGAGTATAGTCTGCCGCGCCATGTCCGACAAGTCAGTGGTCGTGATCGATACGCAGGCCCTGCTGGACTGGCTGGTGTTCAGAGATGCCAGTGCCGCGACGTGGTCGGCCGCGGTCCAGGCCCGGCACCTGCGCTGGCGCAGCTGCCCTCGCATGCGCACCGAGCTTGCGCACATGCTCGGCCACCCCCGGCTGTCGCGCTGGAATCCGCAAAGTGAGCAGGCGCTCGCTGTCTTTGATCGCTACGCGGAGCTGGTGGATGACCCGGTGGCCACCCAGCCCGCCTTGCGCTGCCGCGATCCCGATGACCAGGTGTTCATCGATCTCGCGCTGGCGCAGCGCGCCGGCTGGCTGCTGACGCGCGACAAGGCCCTGCTGGCACTGGCCCGGCGCGCGCGGCCGCTGGGCACCACCATCCTGCGGCCCGATGCCTGGGCCGCAGCCTCTGCAGCGGCACCCTAGCCAAGAAAAAGGGCGGCCGAAGCCGCCCTTGGCGTGAAGCGCCGACCGCAATCAGTCGCCGGCGTTTTCGCCCGCAGCCGTGGCCGCATCCACACCCGCCAGTTGCACGGCGGCCAGTTCTTCGGCCTCCTGCATGGCGATGGAGCGGCGCTCCGACTCGTCCATCTCTTCCTTCACCTTGCGCGCCTGGTGGAAGGCCATGCCGGTGCCTGCGGGGATCAGGCGGCCGACGATGACGTTTTCCTTCAGGCCGCGCAGCTCGTCGCGCTTGCCCATGATGGCAGCCTCGGTGAGCACGCGGGTGGTTTCCTGGAACGAGGCCGCGGAGATGAAGCTGTCGGTGGACAGCGACGCCTTCGTGATGCCCAGCAGCACATCGGCGTGCGTGGCCGGCAACTTGCCCTCGCCGCGCAGGCGCTCGTTGGTGTTGAGCAGCTCCGAGCGCTCGACCTGTTCGCCGTTGATGTAGGAGCTGTCGCCCGCGTTCGTGATCTGCACGCGACGCAGCATCTGGCGAACGATCACCTCGATGTGCTTGTCGTTGATCTTCACGCCCTGCAGACGGTAGACGTCCTGCACCTCGTCGACGATGTAGCGCGCCAGTTCCTCGATGCCCAAGAGGCGCAGGATGTCCTGCGGATCGGCCGAGCCGTCGACGATGAGCTCGCCGCGGTTCACCACCTGGCCTTCGTGCACCAGGATGTTCTTTTCCTTGGGCACCAGTTCCTCGTGGACCTGGCCCTCGGGGCTGGTGATCTGCAGGCGGTTCTTGCCCTTGGTCTCCTTGCCGAAGGACACTGTGCCGGTGATCTCGGCCAGGATGCCCACGTCCTTGGGGCTGCGGGCCTCGAACAGCTCGGCCACCCGCGGCAGACCGCCGGTGATGTCGCGCGTCTTCTGGCCTTCCATCGGGATGCGCGCCAGCACCTCGCCCGGGGTCAGGTCTTGCCCGTCACGCACCTGGATCAGCGCGCCGACCGGGAAGCCGATCGTCACCGAGTGATCGGTGCCGGGGATCTTGACCTCGTTGCCGGCGGCGTCGAGCAGCTTGATCTGCGGACGCACGACCTTCGCCGCGCCGCGGCGCTTGGGGTCGATGACCACCAGCGTCGACAGGCCCGTGACCTCGTCGACCTGCTTGGCGACGGTGACACCCTCCTCGACGTTCTCGAAGCGCGCACGCCCCGCGAACTCGGTGATGATGGGGCGCGTCAGCGGGTCCCAGTTGGCCAGCACGACGCCGGCCTTCACGTGCTGGTCGGCCTTCACGGCCAGCGTGGCGCCGTAGGGCAGCTTGTGGCGCTCGCGCTCGCGGTGGTGGTTGTCATAGATGACCACTTCGCCCGAGCGGCTGATGACGACGAGCTCGCCCTTGCCGTTGGTGACGTAGCGCATCGTGGCGTTGAAGCCGATGACACCTTCGCTCTTGGCTTCCACCGCGTTGGCCACCGACGCGCGCTGCGCCGCACCACCGATGTGGAAGGTGCGCATCGTCAGCTGCGTGCCGGGTTCGCCGATGGACTGCGCAGCGATCACGCCGATGGCCTCGCCCACGTTCACCAGGCCACCACGGCCCAGGTCGCGGCCGTAGCACTTGGCGCAGATGCCGAAGCGCGTGTCGCAGGTCAGCGCCGTGCGCACCTTGACTTCGTCGACGCCGGCGGCCTCGAGCAGGTCGATGGTGTCCTCGTCCAGCATCTCGCCGGCCGGCACCATGACTTCCTGCGATTCGGGGTGCAGCACCTCGGTCGCGGTGACGCGGCCCAGGATGCGGTCGCGCAGGCTCTCGATGACTTCACCACCCTCGACCAGCGCACGGCGGTTCATGCCGTTCTGCGTGCCGCAGTCGTCTTCGGTGACGACCAGGTCCTGCGTCACGTCGACCAGACGGCGCGTGAGGTAGCCCGAGTTCGCGGTCTTCAGCGCCGTGTCCGCCAGGCCCTTGCGGGCGCCGTGCGTGGAGTTGAAGTACTGCAGCACGTTCAGGCCTTCACGGAAGTTCGCCGTGATGGGCGTCTCGATGATGGAGCCATCGGGCTTGGCCATCAGGCCGCGCATGCCGGCGAGCTGGCGGATCTGCGCCGCGCTGCCGCGGGCACCCGAGTCGGCCATCATGTAGATGGAGTTGAACGACTCCTGGTCGACTTCCTTGCCGTGGCGGTCTTGCACCTTCTGCTTCGACAGCTGCGACATCATGACCTTGCCGACTTCGTCGCCGGTCTTGCCCCAGATGTCCACGACCTTGTTGTAGCGCTCGCCGGCGGTGACGAGACCCGAGACGTACTGCTGCTCGATCTCTTTCACTTCCTTCTCGGCGCGCTCGATCAGGCCGGGCTTTTCCTTCGGCACCAGCATGTCGTCGATGGCGATCGAGATGCCGGCGCGCGTGGCCAGGCGGAAGCCGTTCTGCAGCAGCTTGTCGGCGAAGACCACCGTCTCCTTCAGGCCGCACTTGCGGAAGCTGACGTTGATCAGCTTGCTGATCTCTTTCTTCTTCAGCGCCTTGTTGATGTTGGCGAACGGCAGGCCCTTGGGCAGGATCTCGCTGAGCAACGCGCGGCCCACCGTGGTGTCGACGAGCTTGGTCTCGGGCAGGAACTCACCCGAAGCCTTGTCCTTGACCCACTCCGGGCCAGGGCCAAACATGCTGGTTGAGCGGAAGCGCAGCTTGTCGCCTTCTTCACCGACGAACGACATACTTTCGGGTGCCGCATTGCTTTCGATGGGCTTACTGTCGATGCGGCTCTGGATGATGGCATTCTCTTGCTCGGTGACCTGGATGGGGCCGAAGGGGCCGCTGCGATAGATCACGGGGACACCCTTGACGACCATCCTCCAGGCGCCTTCGTTGATTTTGACTGCTTCCAGGGGGACACCGACGGGGCGGCCGTCGGGATGGCGCTTCACCTCAGGAGGCTTAGGGATGGGTCGCTGGGCAATGGGAGTCTTGGCGTCTTTATTAGCAGTGCCCCGCTGGCCCAGCAGTATTGGGGAGGCGAGGAGCAGAAGGAAGAGGAAATTCGACATATAGGCCTTTTCTGAATTTCTGGAAAGGATCGCGGGAGCGGCTATTTTACCGGCTCCCAATAACAAATTCGCCCCGTCATATAGTTACGGGAAACCTTTTTATAGCCGTCAATGACAGTGCCTTCCGGGGAGCTGTCGCCGAAGACACAGCCACGCTGGCCACCGCCGATGTCCGGGCCGGGGGCCGGACGGACGTTCTCCGGCGGCTTTGGCGGCGGAGGGGCGGCGGCGCTGAAGGCATT
>JAIYDH010000159.1 GCA_027487585.1 Rubrivivax sp. | reverse complement strand
TTGGCCGGGTTGACGAACCGGATGCGGCCCCAGGGCCCGCCACCCAGGCCGGCCGTCTTGTTGTCGGGGCCGAAGCTGAAGGCGGTGATGTCGCGGTCCTTGGCCCAGACCGGATCGGACTTGCTGTAGGTGTAGGCGAACATCAGCGACGACTTCTCGCCAGTCACGCCGTAGGTCAAGTTGAAGTCGGTGCTCTTGCCGTCACCCGACTCGTTAACGCCGGCATAGGCGCTCACCGAGCCGCCCTTCAGGTTGCGCTTGAGGATGAAGTTAACCACGCCTGCGATCGCGTCAGATCCATAAACGGCGGATGCGCCGTCCTTCAGGATCTCGACGCGCTCCACCATCGAGGACGGGATCGTCGACATGTCGGTGAAGCCACCGACGCTTTGCGTCCAGCGCTTGCCGTTGACCAGCACCAGCACGCGCTGCGCGCCCAGGTTGCGCAGGTTGGCGTACTGGCCGCCCATTTCGCGGTTCGACGTCAGGACCGAGCCGCGCGAGAACGCCGGCGTGCCGGCCACCGTCAGGGCGTTGACGATTTCGCCGACCGTCACCAGGCCCGTCTTCTGGATCTCTTCGGCCGTGACCGTGAGGATGGGCTGCGAGGTCTCGGCAGCGATCGTGCGAATGCGCGAGCCTGTGATCTCGACACGCTCCTGCGCGGCCGCCGGCACTTGCAGGGCGATGCCTAGCAGCGCTGCGACGCCGACATAAATCTTGGTTCTCTGAAACATGAAGTCCGTTCTCCTGAAGGCGGATGACTGAAAACAGGTTGACCTGACGGATGTCGCGCAAAAGACGCGCCCTCCGTTCGGTTCGGTGGCGCAGATTGTCTTTCTAGGGGGGCGCAGGACGACGAGGGATCAGCCCCGGGTTCAGGCGTTCGCGCTCGACGCGGGGCTTCGACGATTAGGCGAGCCCAAGAAAGTCATTCAAAAACAATGACTTGGCGGGAACATGCAAGTGACGCCGCACGCGGACATAGTGAAAACCTGGGCCGGAAGCGATGTGCAAAATGTTGCCGTTGTGCGACAAATTGTTTCGCCCCGACTGGGCCTCGGGTCATCTAGGGCGCGTCACGCGTGGCACGGCGGCCAGCAACTGGCGTGTGTAGGGCTCGCGCGGAGCCCCCAAAACGGCGCTCGCCGCACCCTGCTCCACCACCACGCCGCCCTGCATCACCACCACGTCGTCGGCCATCACCTCCACAACCCCAATGTTGTGGGTGATGAACAGGTAGCTCACGCCGAGTTCGCTCTGCAGATCGCGCAGCAGGTTCAGGATCTGCGCCTGCACGGACACATCCAGCGCCGAAGTGGGCTCGTCGCAGACGATGAGGCGCGGCTCCACCGCCAGTGCCCGCGCGATGGCGATGCGCTGGCGCTGGCCGCCGGAGAACTCGTGCGGGTAGCGGTCGAGTGCGTCGCGGCGCAGGCCGACCTGGTCAACCAGGCGTGCCAGGCGTGCGTGGCGCTCGGCGGCCGAAAGCTCGGGGCGCAGCGCGGCCAGGCCTTCGTCGAGGATCTCGCGCACGCCCATGCGCGGGTCGAGCGAGGCGAACGGGTCCTGGAACACGATCTGCACCTCGCGCCGCGCCGCGCGCAGGGCCTCGCCTTGCAGCTTGAACAGATCGCGCGGCGGCTGATCGGTGCCCGCAGCCCCGTACAGCAGCGCCTGGCCCTCGGTGCGGGCGCTGCCGCGCAGCAGCTGCACCAGGGCCTTGCCCGTGGTCGTCTTGCCGCAGCCGCTTTCGCCCACCAGGGCCAGCGTGCGGCCGGCGCGCAACTCGAAGCTCACGCCCGAGACGGCGCGGAACTCCCGCGGCCCGCGCGCCAGGAACGTCTTCTGCAACGGAAAGTGGACCGAGAGCGCCTGCACCTGCAGCAGCAGCGGCGCTTCAGTCGGGGCCGCAGCGGCGCGCGGTGACGCCGGCTCCGGCAGCGGCACGGCCGCCGCTACATCGGCACCGGGCAGGTGCAGCACACAGCGCACCGAGCGGCCCGCACCCAGATCGTGCAGCGCCGGCAAGCTGGTGGCGCAGCTCGCCAGCGCCAGCGCACACCGCGGCGCAAAGCGGCAGCCCTCGAAGCGCTGCGTCAGCGGCGGCACGGTGCCGGCGATGGCCATCAGCGGCCGGCCGCGACCTTCGGCCGAGGGCAAGGCGCGCAGAAGCGCCTGGGCGTAGGGATGTTTCGGCGCGGCGAAGAACTCGCGCGCCGAGGCGACCTCGACGATCTGCCCCGCGTACATCAGCGCCACCCGGTGCGCCATGCCGCTGACCACCGCCAGGTCGTGCGTGATGAGCAAGAGGCCCATGCCGCGCTCGGCCTGCAGGCTCTTCAGCAGATCGAGGATCTGCGCCTGGATGGTGACGTCGAGCGCCGTCGTGGGCTCGTCGGCGACCAGGAAGTCGGGCTCGGCGGCCAGCGCCAGCGCGATCATCACGCGCTGCTTCTGGCCGCCGCTCATGCGGAAAGGGTAGTCGTCGAAGCGGCGCTCGGGCTCGGGGATACCCACACGCGCCAGCCACTCGAGCGCCCTCGCCCGCGCCTGGCCGCCGCGCAGCGGGGTGTGGGCCTCGATGGCCTCCACCACCTGCCGGCCTACCGTCATCACCGGGTTCAGGCTGGTGCCGGGCTCCTGGAAGATCATGCCGATGCGGCCGCCGCGCACGCGGCGCATGCCGGCTTCGGGCAGGGCCAGCACGTCGAGCGAATCGCCCGATCGGCCACTGCCGTCTTCGCCGCTGGACGCGCCGCGCAGGAACAGATCGCCGCCGGTGACAAGGCCGTTCTCGGGCAGCAAGCGCATCAGCGCCAGCGCCGTCATGCTTTTGCCGCAGCCGCTTTCGCCGACCAGCGCAAAGGTCTCGCCGCGCTCCACGCTGAGCGTGAGCGCATCAAGGGCGCGCACGACGCCGTTCTCGACATCGAGCTCCACCGTGAGCTGGCGCGCGTCGAGCATCGGTCAGGCCTTCCTGCGCAGCAGCGCCGCCGGCCGCCGGCGGGCGCGGAACAGCTTGGAGCGGGGGTCGAAAGCGTCGCGCACGCCGTCGGCAAACAGGTTGGCCGCCAGCACCAGCGTGACCATGAAGCCAAAGGCCGAGGCGAAGCTCCACCACACCATCGGGTCGCGGCTCATCTCCACGCGCGCCAGGTTGATCATGCCGCCGAAGCTGTTCATCGACGGGTCCACGCCCACGCCCACGTAGGACAGCACGGCCTCGTAAAGGATGAGCGACGAAAACTCGAGCACGGTCACGATCAGCATCAGGTGGGCGACGTTGGGGAACAGATGCCGCGCCAGGATGCGCCCGTGGCCGATGCCAAACGCCGTGGCCGCCTGGACGTATTCGAGCTCGCGCAGCTTCAGCGCCTCGGCGCGCAGCAGCCGCGCCAGCGTGGCCCAGCCGGTGAGGCCCAGAACCAGGCACAGCATGAAGAGCTTCAGGTCGGCGCGTTCGGCGCCGGTCTCGAACAGCTCCGGGTGCTGGTCGAGGAACACCTGCACCATCAGCACCAAGGCCGCGATCAGCAGCACGTTGGGCACCGAGGACAGCACGGTGTAGAGGTACTGGATGGCCTCGTCGACCCAGCCGCGGAAGTAGCCCGCCACCAGGCCCAGGCCCACGGCCAGCGGCAAGGTGGCCAGCGTGGCCAGGCTGCCGATGACGAAGGCGGTGCGGATGCTCTTGAGGCTTTGATAGAGCACGTCGTTGCCGGTGAGATCGGTGCCGAGCAGGTGGTAGGGCCCCGACAAGGCGGTGGCCGGGCCGGCCACCAGGCCGATCACGGCCACGGTGACGATGGCCACGTGCCAGGGCACAGCTGTTTCGCGCCAGCGCACCGCCGCCCAGGTGGCCGCCAGCGTGCTGCCACTGGCACGCGCCACGGCCATCAACAGCAGCAGCACGGCGAGCGCGGCGCCGGCGGCGCCCGCGGCCAGGCCCAGCGAGGCGCGGCGAATCAGGTCGGGCAGCCATTGCGTCTGGGGTTCGGCCAGGTGTGCGCCGCCAAACTGCAGGCGCGGTGCGACACGCGCCACCTGGCCGTCGACCAGCATCGATTCCTTGGTGAAGCCCAGGAAGGACAGCGGCTTGGAGTAGGTGCTCTCGCGGCCGTCCACCAGATCGGCGAGCCATGCATCGAGCAGCGAGCGCGTGCGCGTGTCGTAGGCCGGCCCCGAGGCCGCCGCGCCCTCGGCCGGCGGCAGCAGCGGCCGGTAGTGCACGCTGTCGAGCAGCGTCACGCCCAGCGCCAGCAGCAGCACGATGCTGCTGGCCAGCGCGCCGGCATCACGGAACACGCGACCCCAGCGCTGGCGCTTCTCGGGCGTGCGCCACACGCTCCAGCCGTAGGCCAGCAGCGCCAGCACCATCAGCCAGACGGCGGCGTCGGTCCAGAGGATTACGATCTTCGGCATCGTCGTCCTGGCCTCAGAGCTTGTGAAGTATTCCGGCGCGTCCGAGCGGGCGTCCGAAACGGTGTCGATCTAGGCGCAAAGCGCAGCCGTAGCCCAGGCTACGGCGAGCATTTGCAACGACGAGCGGCGCCGTTTCGGGCGCACGAGCGGGCGTGGCGGAATGCTTCACAAGCTCTCAGTGGGTGTAAACGAAAT